>JBKDHA010000156.1:0-16979 GCA_046335555.1 Bacteroidota bacterium | reverse complement strand
GCATCGGACCGTGTGCACGGCCGTTGATGTACATACTGCACATACCGCAGATACCTTCGCGACAATCGTGGTCAAAAGCAATCGGCTCATCGCCGCTGTTGATCAGTTGTTCGTTGAGTACGTCGAACATTTCCAGAAACGACATATCCGGCGAAACATCTTTCACATTATAGGTTACAAACTTGCCTTTGTCGCCGGAGTTTTGCTGGCGCCACACTTTAAGTGTGAGGTTCATTCCTTTATGATCCATGGTCGTAAATGTTCTTACTTGTAATTACGTTGTGACGGCTTGATACGCTCATAAACAAGCGTTTCTTTGTGAAGCTCGTAGTTGTTTGTGCCTTTGTATTCCCACGCAGCCACATACATATACTTGTCGTCGTGACGCATCGCTTCACCTTCTTCTGTTTGGTGCTCTTCGCGGAAGTGACCACCGCACGATTCGCCGCGATCAAGTGCATCAAGGCACATGAGTTCACCGAGTTCGAGGAAGTCGGCAACACGGCAGGCTTTTTCAAGCTCAGGGTTCAGGCCGTTGGCGGTACCGGGTACACGCACATCACTCCAAAACTCTTTCTGCAGTTTGCGGATTTCTTCAACGGCCCATTTCAGACCTTCTTCGCTGCGCGCCATGCCGCATTTGTCCCACATAATTTTGCCGAGACGCTTGTGGAAATGGTCAACTGATTTGGTGCCTTTGATGCTCATCAGTTTTTCGATGAGTGCTGCTGTTTCTTTTTCAGCAGTTTCAAATTCGGCACTGTTTACATCAGCTGCTTTGTCGCGAATCTGGTTACTGAGGTAGCTGCCGATTGTATAAGGAATTACGAAATAACCATCAGCAAGACCCTGCATGAGAGCAGAAGCTCCAAGTCGGTTGGCACCGTGATCGGAGAAGTTTGCTTCGCCCAATGCATAAAGACCCGGAATGGTAGTCATGAGTTCGTAGTCAACCCAGAGACCGCCCATGGTATAATGCACAGCGGGATAAATGCGCATGGGTATTTCATACGGGTTTTCGTCTGTAATCTTTTCGTACATCTCGAAAAGGTTGCCGTACTTTTCTTTTACCACATCTTTACCGAGGGCGAGGATACGTTCTTTTGAAGCATTGGTTTCGCCAAGCTTGGTAGCTTGTTGTTTTCCGTAACGCTCAATGGCCGCAGCATAATCGAGGTAAACGGCCATTTTAGATGCACCTACACCATAACCGGCATCGCAGCGTTCTTTGGCAGCACGTGAAGCCACGTCGCGCGGAACGAGGTTACCGAAAGCCGGGTAGCGGCGTTCAAGGAAATAGTCGCGCTCTTCTTCTGGTATTTCGGTTGGCTTGCGGGTATCGCCCTGTTTTTTGGGCACCCAGATGCGGCCGTCGTTACGGAGTGATTCAGACATAAGCGTGAGCTTCGACTGGTGATCGCCCGAAACGGGAATGCAGGTGGGGTGAATTTGTGTGAAGCACGGGTTACCGAAGTAAGCGCCGCGTTTGTGTGCTTTCCATGCTGCGGTTACGTTTGAACCCATTGCATTTGTAGAGAGGAAAAACACGTTGCCGTAGCCGCCTGTGCAAAGCAGAACTGCGTGACCTGAATGGCGTTCGAGTTTGCCGGTAACCATGTCGCGGGCAATGATGCCTTTGGCTTTACCGTCAATCATCACCACGTCCATCATTTCGTGGCGCGAGTACATTATTGCATTGCCCAAACCAACCTGACGCTCAAGCGCGCTGTAAGCACCAAGCAAGAGCTGCTGACCGGTTTGTCCGGCTGCGTAGAATGTACGCTGTACCTGTGTGCCGCCAAACGAGCGGTTACTGAGCAATCCGCCGTATTCGCGGGCAAAAGGAACGCCCTGTGCAACGCACTGGTCAATAATGCTTGTGCTTACTTCGGCCAGGCGGTGTACGTTGGCTTCGCGTGCACGGTAGTCGCCGCCTTTAATGGTATCGTAGAACAGACGCCAAACACTGTCGCCGTCGTTCTGGTAGTTTTTGGCGGCGTTAATACCACCTTGTGCTGCAATAGAATGTGCGCGGCGCGGGCTGTCCTGAAAACAGAACACTTTTACTTTGTAGCCCATTTCGGCGAGTGATGCTGCTGCTGCAGAACCAGCCAGACCAGAACCAACCACAATAATTTCGAGGCTGCGCTTGTTGGCCGGATTTACCAGGGCTACTTCTGAACGGTATTTCGTCCACTTTTGCTCTAATTCGCCGGCGGGAGTTTTCGCGTTGAGTTTGCTGCTCATAGTTATCTTGTAAATGCGAATGATCGGTTGAATGAATTACATGTTCCAGTTCAGTGCATCGAAGCCGATGTACTTGGCAAGCTGGAAGAAAATCGGGAAAGAGCCAAAGCCAATACCGATAAGCACTGAGAAGCCGGTTCCAACCATTTTCCAGATTTTACAGTACTTCTGGTTATTTACACCAAGTGTTTGGAATGCCGACTGGAATCCGTGGTTGAGGTGGAATGCCAGCAGAAGTACTGAGAAAAGGTAAATGATGGCATAGATAGGATTCATCAGCGCCTCTGATACTTCCATAGCCAGAGTTTCAGCTCCTTGTGCAATGGCTTCAGTTTCGTAAGGACCTACAGCTTCGCCGGTAACACGGTACGGAACAAAGAAGTTGTAGAGGTGAACTACAATGAAAAAGAAAATGATGCTTCCGGTAAGCAGCATGTTGCGTGAAAACCAGTTGCTGGTTTTGCTTACGCCGTTCACGGCATATTTTACCGGGCGCGCATCCATGTTGTCTTTGGTAAGCAGCAGCGCCTGTGCTACGTGAACAATAATGGCAAGGAACAGCACAACTTCAATAATGCGAATGATGATGCTGTGCACCATGTTGTGCGATGCCTCGTTAAATTCTTTGCCGCCATCGCCAAAGAAAAGATGCACGTTGGTGTAAAGGTGCTCTACGAGGAACAAACAGAGGAATAACCCCGATAGGGCCATCACTGTTTTCTTGCCGAGCGAGGATGTGAGAAACTTCGTCATACTCCGAAATACGAATGTTGATGTTGAAAAACTTGTCCGGACTGGTTTCCGGGAGCGGTTACAAATGTACTTACCGCAACCGATTCAGCAAGCCCAAAATTGCGATTTCATTTTGGCTTAATAACAATCCTGATTGCCACAGGTTCAACAATTAACGATGGCTTCGGGCTTATTAAAAATGAGTCTAAATAAGCGCTGCCGTAAACATTTGTTGCAGTTAAGAGCCGGATAGGGATTTTGTAAAAGACATCAGGGTTGAACTATGGGTTTTAGTTGAACAAATTGCCGGGCAAAAACCGCATATCGTTTTAGAAACTGTTTAAGAATTGTTTTTGAATTTTGTTATGAGGCCATTTTTTGTCAGACGAGGCGACTTTTGCAGCGCATATCGTCCCAACAAAATTGTTGGGATGGGCAAAAAAGTCAACGAAGTATGACGAAAAATGGGACATAACAAAGTCGAAGGATAATTTTTAAACAGTTTCTTAGGAGAGCAAATATTTTTCACATATTTGCCTTCAACCTCAAATTAATCACCCCAAAATCCTCTTTTTAAAATGATTGTTTACGGCTGGAGCTCATTTAAAATTCACTCAGCGCCAATTCATCAATATCCTTTCGGGCAGAATTTTGCTCCGGGCATTGAAGTAGAAATCCGACAGAAATACGCGCATATTTTCTGGATTCCGTTTTTCAGTATCGGGAAAATTTGGGCACTCAAACAAAACGGACAAATGTTTGAAATGTCGAACGATGTGAAGCAAGCGCTTATTCAATACGGCGTTAAAACAAAAACGCCGTGGTATTCATTTATCGGATTAATTCTTGTCGGCGCTGGTCTTCTTATTGCGCTTATTTCAGGAATGGTATCAAAACACAAACGGCAGTCTGATTTTGAGCAATTTCAGCAGGAAATGGCTGCTTATCCGGAAGAAGAAAAATTACAGACACCGCAAGCGGAACGATCAAAATACATGGAGTTTACCGATGCTCAGATTGGTGATATTTTGATGTTTACGGATGAAAAGAATGGGGCGGTTGCCGTTCAGGTATATGAAGCCAATACTGATGATTACGAGCTGCTGATTCCGTATCCTGAACTTTCAGGGCATTCGATAGCTGATGCAGGACTTGCAGAGTATTTTTACGACAGTACAACCGCGGTTCGCAGAGTGCGTGTTTCAAAAGAAAGTATCAGCAATACTGTAGATCGTTCAGACGGATCTCAAACATTTGCAGGAGCCAAAGTGGAAGAGTTTTCACATCTCACAAAGTTACCGCTCACTGCCTGGAAAGTAGAGCATCCAACTGTTGAGGTTGATTCGAATCAGTAATGATTTCATCGCTTATCTTACACATCATGGCAACAGGCGTTATAATAATTGCTACCGTTTTTGCTGTTATTCTGATTGCTGTTGCCTTTTTGTTTAGTGAAAAAGCAAAAGTAAAACGCGGACTCCGGCGCTATCCTCAAACCAGTATTGGTAGTTTCCCGCCGGGTGGTTTGGGCAGTGTAAAAGGCAAAGTTGTTTTGCATGGTCAATCGCTTTCTGCGCCGCTTTCGGGTCGGGCCTGCGTTTATTATCGGGTAATAGTTGAAGAGCATCGCAGCAGCGGGAAATCAAGCCACTGGCATAAAATTATTGACGATGTGCAATCGGGCACAGTGCTCATCAGCGATGGCAGCGGATATGCACTCATCAACGCCAAAAAATCACGCAGTCACATTGTGTCCGATGCCAACTACCGTTCCGGTACATTTAACGATGCTACTCCCGAGCTCGAAAACTTTTTGCAGCAGCACAACCGCCAAAGCACCGGACTATTAAACTTCAACAAATCACTTCGCTACAAAGAAGGCATTCTGGAAGAAAACGAACTGATTGCAGTTGGCGGAAAAGGCGAGTGGAAGGATGCAGCAGCACTTGGGTTTAACTTGCCCGTTCAGCGGGTGCTGGTGATTACAGAGGCTGAAAAAGCTAAGCTGTTTCTTACGGATGATCCTTCGGTGATGGGTGAGGTATAAGAGATGAAAGAAGATGCATTAATTAATCTGCTTGCTGCAGGAGTAATAGCTGGTCTATTTTTGATTTTGAGGAATCACTTCTTATCTGATACACAGGTAAAACGAAAGGTTAGGAATCATAAAAAAGTTTCAATTGCTGATTTTGTTAACGGAACAGTGGGCAAAATTACGGGCAAAGCTTTCCCATCGGGAGTTTCTGTTGTATCGCCTGTCTCTGGAATTAGATGCCTTTATTATCGCATCACTGTAACAGAGAGTTATTCCAAGCAAGAGATAATCCATTTGAAAAAAAAATCACAAGATTACTTCGTCATTCAGGATCAAACGGGTCTTGCTTTGATCCGAATAAAAAATGCGGAAGAAGTTTATTCGGGAGAAGTTGACTATTATGCAGGCTTCAATACAATTCCGCCAGCCAACCCTGCACAATTTCTTGCTGATAATTATATTGTATCAAAGCGAGGTTTTGAGGGAAATAAAGATTTGGTAATTCGTGAATTTCTTCTCAAAGAAGGGCATTACATTGAAGTAGTAGGTAAAGGTGAATGGGTTGAAACCAGCACACTCGGATTGAATTTGCCTGTAAGTCGTGTGCTTGTGGTTACTAATGAACCGGGAGCCAGTATTTTAATCACAAATACACTTTAGCGATAATACGGTAAGCATTTCTTCTTCTGTATTTTTCCCGGTAATCCTTTATCTTTAACCCTCATTCAAGCTATTTCCAGTTATGCGTTACGCACCTATCAACAACTCGCTTTTTACCGACAACCGTCGCCGGTTTGCTTCACGTATGCAACCCAAATCCATTGCCATTTTCAATGCCAATGATGTAATGCCCACCGGTGCCGACGGCACAATGAAATTTCGCCAGAACAGTGATTTATTCTACCTCAGCGGTGTTGATCAGGAAGAAACTGTACTTGTTATTTTCCCTGATTCGATTGATCCTGATCACCGCGAAATTCTTTTTGTGCGCGAAACCAGCGAGCACATTGCTATTTGGGAAGGCGAGAAGCTGAACAAAGAGCAAGCAACCGAAGTTTCGGGTGTGCGCAAAATTTACTGGACACATCAGTTTAAGCAAATTCTTTTCACACTGATGTGTGAAGCAGAGAGCGTTTACCTCAACACCAACGAGCATTTGCGCGCTGTAATTGAGGTTGAAACCCGCGATGCCCGTTTCATCAAATGGTGCCGCGAAACCTATCCGATGCACAATTATCTGCGCTCGGCTCCGATCATGCACGAGCTTCGTGCTATTAAATCGGAAATTGAAGTGGAGCTGATGCAGAAAGCCTGCAACCTTACCGAAAAAGGTTTCCGCCGTTTGCTCGGCTTCATTAAACCCGGTGTTTGGGAATATGAAATTGAAGCCGAACTGGCGCACGAATTCATTCGGCATGGTGCTGGTTTTGCCGGCTACGAACCCATTATTGCTGCCGGTAAAAACTCGTGCATTCTGCACTATAATATCAACCACAGGCAGTGCAACGATGGCGATATTCTGCTCATGGATTTTGCAGCCGGTTATGCCAACTACCACAGCGATCTTACACGCACAGTGCCCGTAAACGGCAAATACACCCAGCGCCAGCGTGATGTATATAACGCCGTGCTGCGCGTAATGCGTTTTGCAACAACACGCCTTGTGCCGGGCAACATGATTGTGGATTACCACAAAGAGGTTGGCCTCGCCATGGAAGAAGAGCTCATCAAGCTTGGTTTGCTGGATGCTGCCGAAGTGAAAAAGCAAAACCCCGATGCGCCGCTGTACAAAAAGTATTTCATGCACGGTACATCACATTACCTCGGACTCGATGTGCATGATGTGGGCGGGAAATACCGCAAGTTTGAAGCCGGAATGGTTTATACCTGCGAACCCGGCATCTACATTCCCGAAGAAGCTTTAGGTGTGCGCATCGAAAACGATATTCTGCTCAGCAACAATGGCCCGATTGATCTCATGGCGAATATTCCGATTGAAGCCGATCATATTGAGCAATTGATGGCTGAAGGAAAAAAATAAAACAGAAACCAGCACTCGGATGGCTTCAGGCTCCGGCAAAGCAAAAACCGTAAATTCCGAAAGCAACCGCCTGCTCAAAACCGTGGTGTGCCGTGGTGCGCGTATCCGCTATTCCGACACCGGAAAAGGCCGCGCTATTGTTTTGCTGCACGGGTTTCTCGAATCGCTGGATGTTTGGTTTTACAATGGCTTTGCTGATGAGCTGGCGAAAAAATTCCGCGTCATAGCCATTGATCTTCCCGGCCACGGAAAGTCAGACTGTCTCGGCTACGTGCATCGTATGGAGCGCATGGCGGATGTAGTGAAAGATGTAATGGATCACGAAAAGCTGCGGCGTTATGTTATTGCCGGGCATTCGATGGGCGGCTATGTGGCGCTGGCTTTTGCCGAGAAGTACCCCGATTTTCTGCGTGGCCTTTGTTTGTTTCACAGTACAGCTCTTGCCGACAGTGAAGAAAAGCAGCTCGACCGCGAGCGTGCAATACGCATTGTAAAACGCAGCGCAATAAAATATACGCATCCGCTGGTCACCAATTTGTTTGCGCTGGCCAATGTGCGCTACATGAAAAAAGAAATTACCTGGCTGCGCCGTGTAGCTTCACGCACCCGAAAACAAGGCATTGTAGCCGCGCTCGAAGGCATGAAAATTCGCCGCAACCGCGAACCGGTACTAAAATTTGCGCAGTACCCGGTACTCATTATAGGCGGCAAACGCGATAATGTAATTCCGATACATACATTAGATGAGCAAGCGAAACTACCCAAAACCTGCCGTTTCATTGCGCTCGACAGAGTTGGGCACATGGGCTTTATTGAAGCCAAAGAAATTACACTCACAAAACTCCGCGCATTTACAGGAGCGTGTTATAAGCGGAAGTTTACAGGAGTGTAAATTCAGACTAAATCATTTAAATAATAGAAAACAAAAAAGCCGGATGCACACCAGCATCCGGCTTTTGATTCAGTCTTACAGGACTGATTAAACGATCAACTTTACGGGGTTGGTAACTCACTGCTTTGCCGGTACACACACAAACCAACAAAGCAAGTCAAACAATTGTTGCAGTCTTTGCAGACGCATTCACCAATACAAACAAGCCTTACGGGGCTTCAGAACTCCCGGTTATTTCGACAAGCTCAATTACCGGGCTTTGGAATTTTACTACAACCTTACAGGGTTGCGCAATTAAGTATGATGAAAAGAACTTTAACAATACAACCTTACGGGGCTGTTGAATTTTTTACCGCAACCTTACAGGGCTGCACAATTAAGTATGATGAAAAGAACTTTAACAATACAACCTTACGGGGCTGCACAAAAGAACGAATACAATACCCGGTTATTGAGCTTGTCGAAATAACGGGGCTGTTGAATTTTTTACCGCAACCTTACGGGGTTGCATAAAAGAACGAATATAAAACCCGGTTATTTCGACAAGCTCAATTACCGGGCTTTGGAATTTTACTACAACCTTACAGGGCTGCACAATTAAGTATGATGAAAAGAACTTTAACAATACAACCTTACGGGGCTGCTTAAATCTCCTTGTCAGGTCGAGCCCCCGCAAAAAATGCTGGGGAGACCAGACAAGGCTACTTTATAGTGAAGCGGTGATCCCGCTGAAGCTCTTATAAACCCGGTCGTTTTAACTATTTTCAGATTTAATCAACGACCGGGTCCCACACACACTCTCAGGAAAAAATTACTTGTACGATGCTGTAAAGAATAAAACCTACACAACCCAAACCAAAGAGAAATCCAATAGTTCCGAGTCCGTCTACATGATACTCATTACCATGTCGCGCATTTTCTTTTCGGATAACTTGCTGCCGTTTCATAACCAAACGTATTAAAGAGGTGAATATTATAATGAGGGTCTTGCATTTTCAATTCTTTATAAATAATGCAGTGCATTAAAAAAGATACAGAAGAAAAAAAGAAGATCATACCTGTTTGTATGTGCAACATCCCCATGTACACAGGCAGACGAGCACAACCTCCTTTTTTCTGATGTCAACGAACGTTCTGAATAGATGACGTTTAATTTGAGTGAAGGTTGTTTGATTTAACTATTTTTAATAATCACTCATTTCGTGTTATTCATTCATTGCTTCGCTGATATTTATTTTGAAGTACTTCCAGTAAGTCAGAGAACTTTTTTATTGATTGCTTCATTTTGTTTGGTGAAGCTTTCTGTACAATAGTACGCGGACAGGCGTAGTAATGTTGTGTACTTTCAACAGGTGGCGGCGTGTTCAAATCAGGCGGAAATATTTTAGCAATAACTGGCAAATGCAGTTTTTGGCATTTTAGAAATCACATTCATCTTTAAAAACAGCTTAATTGTCGAAACCCGTTAAGCTTCTCTGTATGTCCTGTTTGGCTGAAAGCATTGTAGTTACTGCTGCTAAATCGAAACAAACAAGAGGAGCATAAAAAAGAATGCCTGCCCAAAAAAGAGCAGGCATCCTAAAGCCGGGGCGCAGCAGAAATTATTCTTTCACAAAACGGGCAGCAGAAACAGTAGTGCCTTCGATAATGCGAATGGTGTAAATACCTGCCGGAAGTCCGCTCAGATTAACGGCCGACGAATTACCGGCTGCCATCAGCCCGGTATCCACAATGCGGCCTGTGATGTCGGTGATGCTCCACGAAGCATTCGCAGCTTTTACTTCGTAGTTCACAAACAGCACATTGCTGGCCGGGTTAGGATACAGGCTGATTGACTTTGCCGGGGTTAATGATTCTGAAATGCCAACCGGGCTTGAAAGCTCACAGGCACAGGGCTGCTGCGGATCATACCAGTAGCGTGTACTGTCGGCAACTTGCTGAAGACGGATAACACTTGTTCCCGGGCCGCCGCTGCCTCTTGCAAACAAGTAGGCATAATCAAGACAAAGCGCTTCTCCGCTTTCAAATGTAAATGGTCCTGAAGCACCTAAGCCACGGCGATCAGACGGAATATTGTTGTTTGTGGCTTCACTCCAGTTGGCCTGAGGCACGAAGTTGGTGCCAAAACCAAGCGGATCAGACGAACCCGGAAACATAAAATGCGCAGGTGTTGTTCCGCCGTAACCTGTTCCGCCGTATGTTAGCTGACTGCCATCACGCCAAATGGAGTTCATGTAATTGTAGTACTCAAGCGTATTGGTTGGATTACCTGTTGGTGATGGATTATTGGTGTAATACATAAAGCGATTTACTTTACAGTATTCGCCCGGTTCGTCGGTGCTGCCATCATAATCGTTGTCAATTCCGTCGCCGGTATCAGCCTGCGGGCCGCGCAAAAACATTACGCCTTGTGCTGGAGGGTTAGCTCCGTATGTTCCGTTACCGGGAGCAGGACTTCCGCCATCATTAACAGTACCGTTATAGCCGTAAAACATTCCGCGGGTTACATCAGTTCCTATATAATCATCACTATAAGAACCAATATCGGTGTCTGTCCATTTAGCCACAAATACATCTGAGTAATCTTCTGAAGAACGGTTGAACACACGATAATTAATAAACACGGCGCTGTCGAGCCAGTTGCCCGGGCGACTGTATCCGTAAACCGTCATGTGCATTTCTGCTTTCAGTTTTTGTCCGCCGGTTTCAGTATGCACATCACGATCATCATTATAGATTACAAATATTGTTTGATCGCCTTTGATGCACGGGTACTCACAGAGCATAGGTTCGTAAATACCATTACCATTATGATCTACAAATGGAGCCAGTATAGCACTTTGTCCCTGAGTTGTGTCACCGTTACCTGGCCAGTTAAGAATAACAGCAGGTATCGTATAATTAGGAACTGGAACTGGCGAGTTACACACATATACAAAACTATCGATCTGCGATTTATTGATTTTCCAGACTTGCGCCCATTGGTTATCGAAAGTAGTGTTGTAAGCCGCAGCATTGGAAACCGGCCCGCCGAAGAAATCTGCTCCGGTTTGCGAATAGGTTTGTGCACCCATATGCAATATGCCTGCGGTATCATAGCCGCCGATCCACATTGCATCAGCGTAAATTGTATTCTTGCCTGAGTTGGCCGGCACTTCAAACTGTGCGGCGTAGGTTGTGTAATTGGTAAATAAACTGCCGTTTGAATTTACTCCGGCAAATGCCTGATTGATATCGAGCACTGCGTAGCCTAAAGCAGTTTGTGCCAATGAAACCTGAAAGAAACTCGTAAATAAAACGACGCTGAATAGTAGTTTTTTGTTCATAGCAAATGAATTGAAAAGTGTTGATGATGAATTGCAATGAAGCGCAAACTTTTAGCGAGGATGGTGCCAAGGGGATTCGGCGGCCGGGGTTTGCATTACCGGAAAGAGCCGGGGAACAGCCAGACAGCCGATACAACATCCCCACGTGTACCGATCATCATACCGTTCCCCGGGCATTGCTGCCCTGCTCTTTGTCTTCAATGTTTTCAAAGAATCCGAATTACTTCGGATGTATTACTATGCAATTATACTCGCATACTGCAATACATGGATAAGCACTTTGATATGTGGCGGCTGAAAAGGCGTAAACGGAAAAATAGTTTCTAAAACTGGCAGACGAGCTGTTTTAATCTAATGTAAAAGGTCGATTGTATGGATAAGCGGAAGCAGAGCCAAATAAAGTTTTACAAAGCAAAAATGCAGCAAAACAAAACCGGCTAATCGTTTTGATTAGCCGGTGCAGAGATTTTTAACTGTGTTGAAAATCAGATTTTGTTGAGTCGCTGAAGGAATGCGTCTTTTTTACGACGCGAGATTTCAATCTGCGAACCGTCAGACATTACGGCATAACCACCATCGGTTTTCAGGTAGCGAACTACATGATTAATGTTGATAAGGTGGTGATGGTGTACGCGGATGAAATCGTTTTCGGGCAGGAGATCTTCGTAGTGTTTCAAACTTGCAGAAACCAACAGCCGTTTTTTGCTTTCGAGGAAAAAGCTGGTGTAGCTTCCGTCAGCTTCGCAGCGGATGATGTCTTTTACATTCACAATTTCATACGCATTACCTGTGGGCAGCGTAATCTTTGTGTATTGTTCTGAGGGCTTGCGGAAATTCTGAAGCAGAAACTTCAGGTTCTCGAGATTATCGTTGCCGGATTGTTTTTTCTGGATTTTTTCAACCGCTGTTTTCAGCTCATCGCCGTCAATGGGTTTGAGCAGATAGTCGATAGCGCTGTATTTGATGGCGCGCAGCGCATGCTGGTCTGAAGCAGTGGTGAAAATAACATCGAAGGTTGGTTCGGGAAGTTGTTCGAGCAAATCAAACCCGCTTCCGTCGGCCATTTCTATATCAAGAAAAACCAGATTCGGATTTACTTTGCGGATCAGCGCAACGCCTTTTGCAACCGAATCGGCAGTATCAATTACCTGAACTTCGGGGCAATAATTTTTAACGAGTGTTTCGAGAACTTCGCGGCTCTTGGTTTCGTCTTCAACAATAACGGCAGTAATCATAGCTTGGTCAGATAATTGAATTTAGGTTTCATGCGGACGCAAATTAGGAAACAGGTATGAATATATCAACCCGTGTGCCCGAAGGTTCCTGATTTACATCGTATAAATCGGTGATCGACATGCTGAGATTGCTGCCGTTCAGTCGGTTGATGAGCTCAAGACGGTCGTTGGTAATTTTCATTCCCAGCGATTTATGGTCTTTTTGTTTCGACAGTTGCCGGATAACGCGTGAGCGTTCGCGGCCAATTCCATTGTCGGTAATGCTGCAGATCATTGTATTTTCCTGTAATCTGAAACTGATCAGCAGTTTTCCGTTATCGCCGCGGGGCATTAGTCCGTGCAGAATTGCATTTTCGATATACGGTTGCAGCAGCATTGGTGGAATCTCGATGTAATCAATATCAATATCATCGCTGATGTCAACTTCCCAAGTAAACCGATTTTCAAACCGCAATGCTTCAAGATCGAGGTAATGCTGAAGATATTCAAGTTCCTCGCGCACGGTAATTGATGCTTTCTCTGAGTTGTAGAGAATAATGCGAATCAGTCGCGCAAATTTGTTGAGGTACTTACCCGCATCAGCCGATTTATTTTTGAGAATAAAGTGCTGAATTGAATTGAGCGAGTTAAAAACAAAATGCGGATTCATTTGCGCGCGCAATGCTTTGAGTTCGTTGCGCGACATAGCGACCTGTGTGTCGGCTTCCAGTCGTTCGCGGCGTTTGATCTGGCGGATGCGAAGAAGTACGATAGCAACTATAAGCAGCAATGCAGAAACTACAATCAACACCTGAAACCAGGCTCGCTGCCAGATTGGTGTGTTGATAACGAAACTAAATTCAGAAGGCTGCGGCGACCACAAACCTTCGTTGTTACTGCTGATTACTTTGAACCGGTATTTGCCCGGTGGCAGGTTGGCATATCGCGCATTATTTTCTGTAGAAGGTGGCGACCAGCTTTTGTCGAATCCTTCGAGCTGATAACGGTAGCGCACTTTGCCGGGCTGAGTCAGACAAATACCTACAAACTCAAACGAAAGATTGTTGCTTGAGTATGGCAGTTCAGCACCATTTTGCAATGCTGTATCATTGTAGAAAAGTTGAATACCGGTAATGTTGGTTTTTGTATAAGCCGGATTCATGCGCTGCCGCGAAGGATCGTAGCGGATAAGTCCGTTTACCGTTCCAAACCACATTACTCCGTCTTTATCGAGGAATGCACCGTTGGAGTTGCATTCAACGCCCATAAAGCCTTCTTCTTTACCTAATGTTGTAATGGCTTTTTGACCTGTGCGCAGATAAAGATTGAGGTCAAATCTGTTTAGTCCCTGATTGGTTCCGATCCAGAGGTAACGTTCATTTTTATCAAGCAGCATCGCATAGACTAGATCCGAATTCAAGCCGTCGGTTTCCGAAAGCTTATCGCTGCGCTTTCCGTCCCACATAAACACACCATCAAGCGTTCCGAAATACATACGCCCGCTTTTGTCCTGACAAATCGAAAAATACGATTCTGTTTTCAGGCCGGTGAGTTGCGTGGCATCGGTAAAGGTTTTTCCATCGAAAACAAATAATCCGCCGAGGTAAGTGCCTACCCAAATTTTTCCATCGGCAGCTTCGGAGAGATACCAAACATTGAATGCTTTTTTATTGTTCGCAGGAATTTCATAGGCTTTAAACTTTCCGTTTTCAAAGCACGTAATGCCCTGTCCGCCGCCAATCCAGAGCCTTCCGCGACTGTCGGTCATCAATGTATTTACCGTATCGCTTTCGAGTCCGTCTTTTTTTGTGTAAGTAGTAAATCGTCCCTGATACCAGCGCGCCAGCCCGTTTCCGGTGCCAATCCACACAGAGCCGTCGGGTGTTGTTTGCGCATCGTTTGTGCGGTTTGAGGGCAATCCGTTTTTTGTGGTGAGGTTATCAAACTGGCCTGCACTGTTCATCTTAAACACGCCGCCGGTTTCGGAACAGGCCCAGATATTGCCCGCCTGATCTTGAGTAACTCCGAAAATAAAATAGTTGGTGAGTCCGTCGTGTACACCGTAACTCATAAAAGCATCTCCGCGATAGCGATACAGCCCGGCATGTGTTCCTAACCACAAGCTGCCTTCATAATCCTGATAGATGCAATCTATTTTTTCGGAATTGATATTACGGGCAACCGTTACTTTTCTGAACGATGTGCCGTTCCATGCAAAAAGTCCGTTTCCTGCACCAATCCAGGTTGTATTTTCAATATCAGTAAACAGTGCGTTTACATCGGGCATATTCAAATCGGGCGGAGGCATGAGCAACCGGAACCGGCCATTCTCAAAAATAAATACACCATCGGCTGTGCCGGCCAGCAATGCGCCGTTTGCATCATGCGCAATGGCTTTTACATCATCATTAAATAAAGAGGGAATGGTAAAGTGAGAAAATTGTCCGTCACTGTAGCGATAAATTCCGTTCCGTGTCCCGAACCAAATTACGGCCGTGTTCTTTTGCTCGTACATGCAAAGAATTGCCTGCCGACCCGGTCCCTGCGATGTGTAGGAGATAAAATTGATGCCATTGAACAGACTCAGGCCGTTTTCTGTTCCAAACCAAAGTGCACCAGTTGTGGTTTGCAGCAAACAATTTACATGATCGCCTGCAAGTCCGTTTTTACTGTTGAAGTTTTCGAACTTGCCGTTTTTTAACCGACTCGCTCCCGAAATTGTTCCTACCCAAAGGTTGCGCTGCTTGTCTTCTGTAATGCCCGTAACCCAATGGTTGGGAAGACCGTTGCGCGGTGAGTAATTGTTGAACGTGCGTCCGTTGAACTGACTCAAACCACCATATCCGCCCGACCAGAGATAACCTCTGCTGTCCTGAAAAATGGTGTACACCTGCACAAAAGCCAATCCATCATCTACCGAATAATTTCGGAAATGCCGAGTCTGCGCATAGTTAGAAACCGGTGCGCAGAAACAGAAAAACAGAAACAAAAAAAGCAGGCGTTTGAGCACCGGAGTGTTGAGATCGTTGAATTTTTAAAGATAAGGTTTCTTCTGCGTGATGAATCCCTGATTGCAAAACGCAAAAAGCAGTTGTCCGGCACACATCCCCATGCAGCCGGACAACAACTCTTAAATCGTTAACCAATCAATTCGCGTTGAGCCGGAGCCTGACGCACATCCCCGTTTGCCAGACTCCGGATCTCGGCTTGTTGATCAATACAATACAAACGTACATCCAACCAAAATCGCAATCAAATCATCTTTTCGTCAAAATATACAGATCTAATCTGGTTAATATTATTTAACTCGCTGATAAAGACAGATTTAAATGGAGTTAATAGTTCATGTCAAAGCGTTCAAATTAATCCGGTTAAATTATACAAGTCAACGGCCAATAATTTGTACATTAGGCCAAAGGATTCAGTTGCAGAAAACCCTTTTATCAATAGATGTAGGATCACTTCATTGATGAATGCACATAAAATAATCAATCATGTCTAAGCCAGTTTCAGATCAGCTTCATCGTCTCATCGTTTCACTGACAAAAGCAGAGAAGAGGCATTTCAAAATATTTGCTTCGCGGCATACCATTGGCGAGAGCAATAACTATGTTGTGTTGTTTGATGCAGTTGCGGCACAGGATACTTATAATGAAGACGCGATACTGAAACGCTTCCGTAAAGAAGCATTCATCAAACAATTCAGTATTACAAAAGCCCGGCTGTACGAAATTATTCTCCGCAGTTTGGATGTGTTTCATCACAACAGTTCAGTTGATGCACAGCTTTGGAAAGAACTGCATTATTCAGAAATTTTATACAAGAAAACGCTTTACGACCAATGTGCCCGCCGGTTGCGGAGCGCCAAGAAGCTTGCACTCCGAAATGAGAAATATGCAGTGCTCGTTCAAATTCAGGCGCTCGAAAAAGCACTGGCCGAGAAAGATAACTACTCAGGAATGAGTGATGAAGATATACAGCAGCTGCTCGACGACGACCGCAATGTAGCCGAAGAAATTCGTGCAGTAAACGATCTCTGGCATGTGAAAAGCAGACTGTTTATGCAGCTCAACCGTACCGGCCGCGCCCGCGAAACTACTCAGCTTGAGAATTTCCGCCGCCTGCTCGATGAGGCAATGCCCGCAGGCGAAGCTGAAAAGCACAGTGTAAATGCACGCTACCTCTATCATCACACCAGCAGCGCTTACTACTTTGCTGCCAACGATTACGAAAACTGCTATGTGCATCTTGCAGCAAACGCAACACTCATCGAAAACAACACGGCAATTTTCAGTGATGAACCCAATGCATATTTCTCAGTACTTACCAATTTTATCTATGTAGCCAGTCGTTTGCGGCGCTACGATGCGGTGCATACTTATCTCGAAAAACTGCGTCGTTTGCCCGAGCAGTTGGATACCGGCGGCAACGAAGATCTTGAGATCAAATTATTTTCAAGTGCATTCAGTATCGAACTTGCACTGTACAACAG
>JBKDHA010000155.1:0-3903 GCA_046335555.1 Bacteroidota bacterium | reverse complement strand
TTTCTTCACTCCGATGATCACTCATCACGAGCTTGTCACTTGCTAATGGGCAAACAAATTAACAGCTAGCCCATAAGGGACTTGCACCCTCTGGTTAATCTTCATACTTTCAACGTATGAAAGGCATACATGGCGCACACATGCGGTCTTGCGCAATTTGGGCGGGACATCGCTAAAACTAGGCTTTGGTAATTCTATTCAGCTTTTGTACCTTAACGGGCGGACACAGCTCCGAATGCCCAAACTGACGCAAACCGCTCACGTTATTAGCTATTTTAAATGCATAAAAATTTGTCCAGTCGGCAAACATTGTTAATTTTGAACGACGATTTAACAATGCGAGCATGAAAATAGAGCAACCACCTCATGTTGAGATCAATATAGATTACCTGCAACGGATTTGGAAAGGTGAATTTGAGGAGCTGCTTAACAAAAGTGATGAAAGGTATTACTATTGGGATGATGTAAAATATAGAAAGGGCTTGCCTTTTGAAACACCTTTAGAAAACTGGACATTAATTAAAACATACAGAACGTCTAAGTACGAGTCGCTCATTTTTGGGAAATACCGGTTTAACTACTTTATATCTCCTTTTATATCAAAAAATCTACACGATTTTGATTTAAAACTAATGGGCGGGTTGCAACAAAGCCCTTTGTTTCCTTCAGACCGGGTTGATTACTTCAGAAGTTCGTTGCTGGAAGAAGCCGTTGCCTCATCGCAAGTGGAAGGAGCCGCAACAACAACAGAGGTAGCAAGAGAAATGTTAAAAACAGGGAGGAGTCCGAGAAATGAGTCGGAACAGATGATTTTTAACAATTTGCTAGCTATTGATTACATCAGTGAGTTTCAGCAATCGAATATTGACTTTAAGAGTATTATTGAGCTGCACCGCATAATGACAGCAAGTACTGCGGCAGAAAAATACGCTGGTGATTTTAGAAAAGGAGAAGTATTCGTAACGGATCATGTTGACGGTGAAGTTGCTCATATACCTCCTGATTGGAAAGAAGTAGAGGAGTTAATGGGCGCGCTGTGTGTGTTTGCGAATAATGATGCACACTTCATTCACCCGATTGTAAAAGCCTCAATAATCCATTTTCTGATTGGTTTTATACATCCTTTTGAAGATGGCAACGGCAGAACGGCAAGGGCGCTGTTCTATTGGTTTCTTTTAAAAAAGGGGTATTCCCTGATAAAAAACATTTCAATTTCAAAGGTTATTTTAGAATCCAGAACTCAATATGATAAAGCATTTTTAAAAACTGAAAGTGATGATAATGATTTAAATTATTTCATATCATATTCAGTAAAAAATATACGATTAGCGTTTGAAAAACTCAAATTCTATAGCGATAAAAAGCGCGAAGAAAGAAAAAATGCGAGCAGCATTTCATATCAACTTATTGAAAAGGGTCTAAATAATAGACAGGCGAATTTATTAGGCTATTTATATTTAAAAGAGAAAAACTCTGTAACATTAAAATCCTATTCGGAAAAGCATGAGATTGTAAGACAAACCGCCAGTAAAGACCTGAACGAACTAATAATGATTGGACTACTAAAAGAAGACAGAAGCACCAAGCCATATCATTACAAAATTGAAAGCAGGGTGATAATTGAAAACTACATTATGAACAACTTCTTATAACAGCACCGCCTCAAAGATCTTTTTGCCAGTATTCGGCTATAGGGTTTTCAAATCACGTTTTGCGTTAAAAGTTTCAACCCCCAGGATCGGTAAGCCAAAACAACAGACCCCACAATCAAAACACGACCATTTCTCGTATCATAATCAGCCAAATTCATATCATTTTCTGCTTGTAGCTTCAACTCATAATCGTGCTTTTGCAGATCAAGCAGCATTTAGCACACCAGATGCAATGCGTCCATTACTCAATTGACTTAATACCGTAACAACCATAGCCATTTTACCAGCAAAACACCACAAAAAAAGGCGGCAGATCAAAAAAGATCTGCCGGCTTTGTTGTACAAAACTCTCCATTAATGCTGAACAACCAACCGCCCGGTAGTTGTTTTCCCCTCGCTTACCCATTGCACCAAATAAACTCCGGCATCCAGCACAGACGTATCAATAGTAAACGCAGTGCCGCCCTACACATTAGCCGTGCTTACGGGTTGCCCAACCAAATTAAGCACGGTTAACTGTCCGCTCACTGCCGAACCGCCAAATGACACCGTTGCCACTTGCGTTGCTGGGTTGGGGTAAAGTGTGAAAACAGGCATCGTGGTAAGCGCACCGGTTCCGGTAGTAACTGCCACCGGCGAATCGTTGTTGTTGACAAGGTTGGCGGCACGGTGGTAAACAAGCACAGCGCTTTCGCCATTGTAGGTGCTGTTTCCCCAGGCCGGAACGCCGGCTACAGGCATTTGGTTGCCGAGACCTGTGTGTTTGCCAACGGTAATTACGCCCGATGCGGTTTTGAAAACGCCATACAGCCGCACATTATCGCCGCCCTGCTGGTTGAGTGTGTCCCACTGGCCCACCACCAGCGAGCTGTAGAGCGGCACATTGAAATCAGGCTGATAGACGCGCACAAAATCGTTCCAGCACGACTGGCTGCCGGTTCCGGGCTTGGGCATTTTCTGAAACGCATTGGCGGTAGTAATGGTACGGCGACCTTTGCCGAGCACCACTACCGAACCATTGGCCGTTACTTTCATCATGTTTTTGCCGAGATACGTGGTGTTTACATTGGCCCAGCCGCTGTTGGGGTTTGGCCAGTTGTCGAGATTGGGATCGGGGTGGGGAGCGCCGAAGTTGGTAGTTCCTTCAATATATTCGGCTACGTAGGTGCTGTGCATCAATGTGCCGTTGGTCAGCATTAGTTTACCGAGCCATGAAATGTGAATATTGCCGTTGGTTCCGGTAAACTGGTTTTGAAAGCCCGATGCTGTTGGGTTGGCCGCAATGGTGTTGCCCTCCCAAAAGTTTTCGACGTTGTTGCCGTGGCAACGCGCCTGCACAACCAAATAGCCTGTTGCGGCCGGTAGCGAGTAATCAACAGCAAGGGCATCAATATATTGATCGGGAGTTGAGTTTACGGTGTCGCCGTTGGGCTGAAGCTCGTGGTAAAGCCGCGACCACCACAGCAGGCCGCCGTCGGCATCCATAGCCATAACAGCAGGTTCAAAGTCAGGATTGCCGTCGGGCAAAACCGATTTGGCATTGAACCCGATGTACATATAGTTGTTGCGCCGGTCAATAGCCACCGACTGCGGGCCGTAGGTAAAAGTGCCCGGCGGACTGTAGCCGGTGTAGCCCGGGCCGCTTGACGTATTGCCCGGCTGACCGGGGTTGCAGGGCGAATTGTAAAGTACATCGAGCGGCTATTTGCCCTGTTTCATGCCGCCGTTTCCGTCGGGTGTAAGCAGGGTGTAATCGGCCATGTTGGGCGAGCGGAGTTCGCAGCGGTTAGCATCGCGTTTAAACACAATGCCGCTGTAGAGCAAACCCGAAGGCCCGCCGGGAAACTGTGAGGCTTCGCCGTAATATTCGCCGCCAACTACTTTCCAGTGAATGCGCCAGTCGTCAACCACCATGCGGTTTCCGAAAGCATCGAGCTTGTAGATCACGCTCCAGTTGTAGGCATGCGAGTCGCCACCGGCAAAAACGACAGAGCCATCGTTGCCCACATCCCAGGGCTGGTAGATATCCGGGTAAGCGCCGGTTGTTGCCGAAACATTATAGACCCAGCTAAAGCCCGAGGGCGTTCCGCTTACAAAGTTGGCATCGAGCTTGCCGATAAAATAGCCGCCGGTGTTGCTGTCTTCGGTATTTCCGCTGATATAAACATCGCCGGTAGGCATTCCGGGAATGTTGGTTGTTTTGATGAATTTAAAATCTTCGGCAGCTCCGGCAGGCAGGTAATAAAACCGC
>JBKDHA010000154.1:0-16404 GCA_046335555.1 Bacteroidota bacterium | reverse complement strand
GCCCTACACGCCCAATATGTTTGCTACCAATGAAAATCTGATGGCATTTGCCGAAAAAAGCATGATTGAAGCAAGTAAGGTTTTGGCAAATAGTCAAAGTATTGATCTCTCAAAAACATGGACGCTCCGCCATGGTGAATTGGTGATTAGTCAAGGCTCGAAATGGGAAATGATGCGCATGAGTCTCAGCCAGATCATTCATCACCGTGCACAATTAGGCGTGTATTTGCGTCTGCTCAATGTTGCGCTTCCGGGCAGCTACGGGCCAAGTGCTGATGATACGGGGATGTAATTTATTTAAAAACAAAAACGGGTTTGCAGTAGTGTTGCAAACCCGTTTCTGTTTTTTTGTAAAAAATCATTTCACTTCAAACCGCATCCGCATTCCTTTTTTCGATTCATCGAATGTACCGTTGTTATAAACAAGGTGCCCGCTTACGAATGTTTTTTCGATGCGCGAATGAAACGTTGTGCCTTCAAACGGCGACCAACCGCATTTGTAGAATAAATTCGATTTTTCAACTGTCCACGGTGCATTGAGATTTACCAGCACCAGATCGGCCCAGTAGCCGGGGCGAATGTAGCCACGCTTCTCGATGCGGAAAAGCTGTGCGGGTGCGTGGCTCATTTTTTCGGCTACGCGCTCAATGCTGATGCGTCCGTTGCGCGCTGCTTCAAGCATTGCTACAAGCGTGTGCTGAATAAGTGGCCCGCCCGAAGGCGCTTTGGTGTAAAGCTGTTCTTTTTCTTCGATGGTGTGCGGCGCGTGGTCGGTGGCAATAACATCAATGCGGTTGTCGAGTAAGGCTTTCCAAATGGCTTCGCGGTCGGAAGCATTTTTTACCGCCGGATTCCATTTGATATAATTGCCTTTTGTATCGTAATCTTCGGCCGCAAACCAGAGGTGATGCACACAAGCTTCGGACGTAATTTTCTTTTCGCTCAGCGGCAATGTATTATCGAAAAGATCAAGTTCTTCGGCAGTAGAAATATGCAGTACGTGCAAACGTGTGCCGTATTTCTTAGCTCGTGCAACAGCTTTCGACGAAGATGAATAACATGCTTCGCGGCTGCGGATGATTGGATGAAATTTTACCGGAATATCATCGCCGTATTCGGCTTTGTACTTTTCCAGATTGTCTTTAATCATCGGATCATCTTCGGCATGAACAGCTATCAGCATTTTCACTTCACTGAAAATACGGTCGAGTTCGGCTTCATTATCCACCAGCATATCGCCGGTTGATGAACCGAGAAATATTTTAACGCCACATACCGTTTCGGGATCTGTTTTGAGCAGTTCCTCAATATTGGTATTTGTAGTGCCGATGTAAAACGAATAATTAGCCAGGGAAACTTCGGCGGCGCGGCTATATTTCTGTTCCAGCAATTCGTGCGTTACAGCCGGGGGCGATGTATTGGGCATTTCCATATACGAAGTAACGCCGCCAGCCACTGCGGCTTTTGCCTCGGTATATAATTCGCCTTTGTGCATAAGTCCGGGCTCACGGAAATGCACCTGATCGTCGATAACACCGGGGAAAAGATGCAAGCCGTTTGCATCAATTACTGCTGCATCTTCAGCCTGAATCGGGCTTTCAGAAACCTGTTCAATTTTACCGTCGCGCACAAGTACATCGGCAACAAACGAACGGCCTTCATTTACAACTGTAGCTCTGCTGATGAGATAAACAGACGATGACATGGGATGGCAGTTAAAATTGAACAGTAAGCGTGATTATTTCTTCGCCGCGTTTTATAGTCACGGGCATTTTACTTCCCTTTTCAAATTTCGCTAAACAACCCATGTAATCCATCATGTTGTTTACCGGTGTATCGCCGAGCTGCAAAATCACATCGCCTTTTTTGATTCCGGCTACAGAAGCCGGGCGGCCATCGGTAACACCGTCAACATGCACACCTTTGCCTTCCCAGGCGTAATCGGGCATAATGCCCATGGTTACTTTCATTTTGGGTGTGCTGGTGATATTGCTTTTTGTTTGTAAAAACTGAAGCTTGGGTTTGCTGTCGGTTAGCGCGATAATATTTACGATGTATTCCAGCACCGCTTTTTCGCCGGCATAATTTACTTTATCGGCATCATCAGAAGGCTTGTGATAATCGCTGTGCTGACCAGTGAAAAAGTGCAGCACCGGAATGTCTTTCAGATAAAACGAAGTCTGATCAGACGGCCCGATACCTGAACTGTCTTGCTTGATGCGGAATGCAGAACGGAAGCTACTGATCATTGGCACCCAATCGGGGGCTGTTCCTACACCATAAATGATGAGTGATTTTGTAGAATCATTTAAACGGCCAATCATATCCATGTTAATCATGTAATTAACCGTCTTGAGATCAATGGTTGGATTCTCGCAGAATTTTTTCGAGCCAATGAGTCCAAGTTCTTCGCCCGAAAAACAGATGAACAGGAAATTGTAGTTCTCTTTTACTTTGTTGCCGGCGTAATATCTCGCAAGTTCAAGCACACCAGAAGTTCCGGAGGCATTATCATCGGCTCCGTTGTGAATTTTTCCGTCGGGATTTGCATCAAGCGAATTATGATCGTGGCCGAGGCCGAGGTGATCGTAATGCGCACCGATAACAATAGTGTATGCAGCGCCATTGTCTAAAAATCCTACGACATTCTTCCCGGTGCGTGGCTTTACACCAACCGTAGATGTATCATGCGGATTGCTGTTTTTGCGGAATGTGAAAGGCTGGTAATAACCTTCAGTTCCTTTGGGCAGCAGGCCAATGGCTTTAAATTCATTGGCAATGTATTTGGCCGATTTCTTTTCGCCTTTTGTGGCAGTGCCTCGGCCTTTGAGTTTATCGGAACTGAGATAGGTTACATCTTTGCGGATACGCTCGGCGCTGATTTCCTGAGCGAAAACTGCGGCAGAAAACAACAGCAGAAAAGAGAGAAGTGATATTTTTTTCATGGTCTTCCTGGATTATTACTCTACCCATTCAGCAATAAACACATTGGTATCGCGCGTTCCGCCGTTGCGGCGGTTGGAGCAAAACACAAGTTGTTTGCCGTTAGGCGAAAACATGGGGAACGAATTGAAAATACTTTCGTGAGTGATTTGCTCCAGACCGGAACCGTCTTCGGCATTCACCATGTACAATTGAAAATCGTAGCCGCGTGCCGAAGCATGGTTGGAGCTGAAAATGATTTTCTTTCCTGAGGGTGAAAAGAACGGCGCCCAGTTGGCTTTGCCGAGTTTGGTAACTTGCTTCAGTCCCGAACCATCGGCATTGCAGGTGTAGATTTCCATATTGGTTGGAGCTACAAGCCCCTGCGCCAGCAGTTCTTTATAGTCTTTTACATCGGCTTCGGTTTGCGGACGCGATGCGCGGAAAACGATTTTCTTCCCGTCGGCCGAGTAGAACGCTCCGCCGTCGTAGCCCAAACCAAAAGTGATTTGCTTTTGATCGCTGCCGTCGATATTCATGGTCCACAATTCCAGATCGCCGCTGCGGTCGGAAGTGAACAGAATTTTATCGCCTTTGGGCGAAAGCACCGCCTCAGCATCGTAGCCCGGCGAGTTCGTAAGTTGCTTTACAATATTGCCTTTCAGGTCAGACACGAAAATATCGTAGGTGTTGTAAACCGGCCAGAGGTATTTGCCGTCTTTGCGCAAATCGGGCGTGGGCGGACAGGGTTTTCCGGCAATATGTGTTGAGGCAAAAAGTATGTGTTTGCCGTCGGGCATAAAATACGAACAGGTAGTGCGGCCGTCGCCGGTGCTGATCTGAATTGGCTTGTACATGCTATCTTTTGCAGCATCCTTTACCTTCATGGCAAAAATCTGATCGCACGGAATGCCTTTGTTGCTCTGAAATGTAAGCCATTTCCCGTCGGGACTGAAATACGCTTCGGCATTATCTCCTCCGAAAGTAAGCTGACGAAGGTTGCGCAGGTGTGTTTCTTTGGGATTATCAATAGAAACTTTCGGCTTTCGGGCAGCTACAAAAAGAACTGCCGGAATGAGCACCAGCAGGGTGATGATAAGTTTACGCATGTAATAATTGTGATTTACGCGGCAAAGATAAGGTTGCTGCGCTTTCTGAGCGGGTTAAATTGCTCTAAACTGATAAAATTCGGAAAATTAGGAGCATTTCTTAAAACTCAAAAGATTGAGGCGGGCGCAGGAACGAAAACCGCAGTTTACTTAGGTAAATGAGAATTTTCGAGACAAGCCCAACGAAGAGATTTTGAGTTTTTAGAGATGCTCTTAGCCCTCTGAGGCACGACGGTAACTGCGGAAACGCATCTGCAGCACGCCCAGAAAGGCTTCACGGAAAATACTGGTGCTCATTTTGGAAACACCTTCGAGCCGGTCGATAAACGTAATGGGTACTTCTTTGATCTTAAAACCGAGACGATACGAGGTATATTTCATTTCGATCTGAAATGCGTAACCTACAAATTTGATTCCTCCAAGATCAATAGCCTCCAGCACCCTGCGTTTGTAGCATTTGAAACCTGCAGTAGTATCGCGCACACCCAGCCAAAGTACCATGCGCACATACACGGATGCAAAGTACGACATCAGCAAGCGCCCCATAGGCCAGTTAGACACTTTGCCGCCTTTTACATAGCGTGAACCAACGGCTACATCGGCACCGCCTTTAGCGCAGGCTTCAAACAGCCGGTTGAGGTCGTCGGGATTGTGCGAAAAATCGCAGTCCATTTCAAAAATATACTCGTAGCCTTTGGCCAGCGACCAGCGGAAACCATGAATGTAAGCTGTACCCAAACCTAATTTTCCGCGGCGTTCTTCAATAAACAAACGGCCGGTAAATTCCTGCATCAGCCGCTTTACAATATCGGCCGTTCCGTCAGGTGAACCATCGTCAACAATCAGCAAATGATAGCCTCCGTCGAGACTCATCACTTTGCGGATCATCTTTTCAACGTTTTCCTTTTCGTTGTAAGTGGGAATTATGACAATGCGTTCAGGCAACTTGGGAGCATTTTTGAATCAGCGAAGATAACAGACGAACCTATAAACTGCAACGGCTTTGCAAGTTTTAAGACAATCTATGGCATAAATAATGCAGGCGAAGCGAAAAAGAAACATTAACTTGTATTAATGCGTCCGATTTTAATCCTCTTTATCCTCATTTTGGCCCTCCCGGCAGCAGCTCAAACCGACACGCTTAAACCGGCTATTGATTCTATTGCCAAAGCCCAAATTGACACTCCCCGGCTCAGTAAACCGCAGCTTCCTGTTGCCGATACTTCGTATGAAGAAACCGGCATTGCCAGCTGGTATGGCAAACAGTTTGAAGGCCGGTACACCAGCAGCGGCGAAATTTTCAGAACCGACAGCCTCACGGCAGCGCACAAAACATTGCCCTTCGGAACATTGGTAAAAGTGACCAATCTGAAAAATGATTCGGTTGTGATTGTAAAAATTACCGACCGCCTCCCGAAAACATCAAAACGTTGTATTGATTTAACGCCGCGTGCAGCCCGGCAGCTTAATTTCCTGAGAGCCGGACTAACACCGGTGCGGATAGTAGTTATTGGCAGCGCACCGCTCTACAAAAAGAAGAAGCCGGCCACACCCCAAAAGAAAACGGCAGCACAACCGGCTGCCGTTCCTGCAAAAAAGTAATCCGGGTTATTTAACCCCGCGGACGGGCGTACGCCAGCACATCTTTATCGGTAATGGTTTTGTCGCACAAGATGAGCAAACGCTCCATAACGTTGCGGAACTCACGGATATTACCGGTCCAGTTAATTTTCTGAAGCTCTTTAATTGCCTCTTTGGTAATTGGCTTTTCGGGCGTTCCGTGCTCACTGCTGATGAGTTTAATGAAGTGGTCAGCTAACATCGGAATGTCTTCAATTCGGTCGTTGAGCGATGGAACGTGAATGAGGATAACGCTGAGACGGTGGTAAAGGTCTTCGCGGAAATTACCTTTGAAAATTTCCTGCTTCAGATCTTTGTTTGTGGCTGCAACCACGCGCACATTCACTTTTATTTCCTTATCGCCGCCAACGCGGGTAATTTTATTTTCCTGCAAAGCGCGCAGTACTTTGGCTTGCGCCGAATGGCTCATATCGCCAATTTCGTCGAGGAAAAGTGTACCGCCCTCGGCCAGTTCAAACTTGCCTTTGCGTTGTGCCACTGCCGATGTAAATGCGCCCTTTTCATGGCCAAAAAGTTCGCTTTCGATCAGCTCCGAAGGAATAGCTGCACAGTTCACTTCAATGAGCGGCGCGCCGGCCCGGTTGCTTTTCTCGTGCAGCCAGCGGGCTACAAGCTCCTTGCCTGTTCCGTTTTGGCCGGTAATCAGTACGCGGGCATCTGTGGGCGCAACGCGTTCTATCATGTCTTTGATTTCGGTAATGCCTTTCGACTCACCAATCATATCAAAGGTTTTGGAAATCTTCTTGCGCAGCGAACGGGTTTCGGTAACCAACTTCGATTTATCGAGCGCATTGCGGAGGGTTACCAGCAGGCGATTCAGATCAAGCGGTTTCTGGATAAAATCGTATGCCCCTTTCTTTACCGCTTCAACAGCCGTTTCAATATTGCCGTGCCCCGAAATCATCACCACAGGTGCATCAACAGCCGCTTCCATGAGCTTGTCGAGCGCCTCCATTCCATCCATCTTCGGCATTTTGATGTCGCAGAGAATAATATCATATTTCTCTTTTTGCGCCATCGTTAAGCCTTCAAGGCCATCGCCTGCCTCGTCAACTTTGAAGTTCTCATATTCAAGAATCTCGCGCAGCGTGCGGCGGATACTTTTCTCGTCGTCAATAATCAGAATTCGGGCCATAATCAGATTTGATTCGTGTAAAAATACAAATCGGCTGAAATCAGACGTGATTCTTTTTCAATGATTCATATTTCCAAATTTTTATCGCGAACCATTCTTATCTCTTTCTGCACCGGGCATCGGTATTTTAAAAGTCGCTTCTTCATTTTTACCTGTTGACTACTCGGGTAAACCGCCTGTCCCTTTTTTCTTTATCAGCCTGTAACATTCTCTAACCTTTGTGCGTCGCAGATGAGTTAACAGGTTTTATGGGTTTGCAGTATCAGTTTGAGATTATTAACAGAACTCCAAACTGCAATTGTTTGACATTTGCCGCTGCACCCGGATTGCCTGTAACTCAACACCAGAAAAAACGCACTATGAAACAACTTGTACTTGCATTGTTATTCGTCTTTACGGCGCAAATTGCTTATGCTACGGTAAATTCTGCTGTAATAAAAGGATCAGTCCAAACTACAGATAAACAATCTGCCGAATTTGCAGTAGTAACTCTGCTTACTGTTTCAGACTCATCGCTGGTGAAAGGTGCAGTTGTAGCGGCCGACGGTAGTTTTATGATAGAATCCGTTGCACCGGGCAACTATTTTCTCACAACTTCATTCACCGGATATTCCAAGAATTGGTATGGCCCTTTTGAACTTGCTGTCGGTCAGACAGAACTGGTACTTCCTGAAATTGTGCTCAGTTTGGCCGCAGGAATGAAAGAAGTGACAATAACTGCTATACAACCTCTTTATGTTCAAAAAGCAGATATGCTTATCATGAATGTTGAAAATAGTCCGGTGAAATTGAGTGGAACAGTGTTCGATCTTATTCAAAAAGTACCCGGCGTTACTGTCAATCAGAATGGTGTAATTACCATGAAAGGCCGCTCCGGTGTTCAGGTTTATGTTGACGGGAAACCAACTTATCTTGCCGGCGATCAGCTTAAACAATTTCTCGAAAATATGCCGGCTGCCGATGTTTCTAAAGTTGAAATCATAACAAACCCATCTTCTAAATATGATGCCGAAGGAAACTCTGGCATTATCAACATTGTTACCAAGAAAGGCAGTCAGCAAGGATTCAACGGCCGCGTGCGTGCCGGTGCAGGATATGGCCGTGTACTGAAAGAAACTGCCGGCTTTACCATGAACTACGGAATGCCTAAAGCAAATTTTTATGCACGATATGATTTTGCAAACTGGAACAGTCTCGACTCAACTTACATTAAACGCTCTGTACCATACAATAATGATGTAACGCTGTTTGAACAAAATTCTGCCGAAAAAAACACTCCTTTTTCACATGCACTTACTACTGGTTTTGATTTCAAACCAAACGATGCAAATACTTTTGGCATTCAGTTAAGCACAAATCAATATTACGGCAGCGATCTTACAGATAATATCACAAATATTACCCTTCAGAATCAGGACTCAGCTTTTGTACTAAAACAATTGAACAACAATTATGACAGAAATGTGAATCTGCGTGCTGGTTTGTGGTACAATCATGTATTTGATACAACAGGGCGCGAAATCAACATCAGTACTGATATTCTTGGATACCGAAACTACGGGCATGCCGATTTTAACTCCCGTTTTTACGGTAATTCAGGAAGCGAAATCGGTTCTCCTTTTTTCCAGCAAAATCTTGCCGAAACAGACATCAATATTTTTGTTGCGCAGGCCGATTACTCGCATCCGATTGGCAAGAAATATAAAATTGAGGCTGGTATCAAAAGCAGCTTTGTTGAAACCGATAACAACCTTTTATTTGATATTTATCAAAACGGAAATTGGGAAAAAGACACTACACGTTCAAACCAATTTATCTACAAAGAGCAAATAAATGCAGGTTATGCACAAGGCTCAGCCGATTTCGGGAAAACACAAATTCAGGTTGGATTGCGCGTTGAACAAACAACTGCCGACGGACAATCGCCAACAACAGGGCAAAACCTGAAACGTACTTACACACAACTCTTCCCAAGCGCATATCTTACACACAAGTTCGACGACAAAAACACGATCAATTTATCTTACAACCGTCGCATCAACCGGCCTGATTACGAAAACCTGAATCCATTTCTTTACTATCTCGATCAGTTTACTTACCGTGTCGGAAATCCATACCTGCAACCCGAAATTGCACACTCAGTTGAGGCCACACACAGTTTTATGGATTTCATTTTTACAACTGTAGGTGCCAGCCGAACATTCGACGGAATTATGGATGTGACGGATCAAAACGATTCAACAGGCGCTACATTTCAAACTACCACCAACCTGAATGAAGTTACGAATGCTTGGGCTAATCTCGGTTTCGGACTTCCGATAGGCCAGGTTTGGATGATTGAAAGCAATGTTTCCTGCGTGTATCTCGATTATCAATCCGATCTCTTCGGAAGCACACTTGATAATCAAAGCGTGATGTGGAATTTTTATCAGCAGCATACTTTTTCTTTACCGAACGAATGGAGAATTCAGGTGTCAGGCTTCTATCAAACTGGCTTATTGTATGGTATGTTTGAAGTCCAGTCACAAGGTTATCTCGACATTGGTGTATCAAAATCATTCTTCAATAAAAAACTGAATGCCAGTTTAAATGCCAGCGATATTCTTTACACATCAAACACCCGGGTTCGTGTAAACTATCAGAATCAAAATGTATTCCTTATCAATAAGCAAGAGTCACGGCGTGTGATGCTGCGTCTGAGTTACAATTTTGGCAATGCAAAAGCAGCCCGCAAAACACAGTTCAAGAGCGCTTCAGAAGATATTCAGAAGCGTGCCGGAGGAAATGATTAGTAAAATTTAGAGCTGAGCATTACGCAAACTCCCGCTTGCAAGGAGTTTGTGTAATGCTTTTGTTCTTACCGCTTTTTGCATCAGCTGAAGATGCCCGGCATGATGACAATCGCTACCCAAAAAGTCAACCATATTTTTATCAATAAGGTATTCAGCCACTTTTTGGGCATCCGGCGAGTAATGACCGGTAAGCGAATTGATATTGAGTTGCAGCAGCACACCTTTTTCTTTCAGCGATTCAAAAACATCTAAACGCTTGTACCAAAACGGATAGCGTTCGGGATGCGCTAGTACAGGTTTGTAACCGCTGGTACGTAATTTAAAAATCAGGTTATTTACATTGTTGGGTTCATTGAGATACGAGACCTCAAACAACAAATAATTTTCACCAAACGTGAGCAGCTTTTCATTATCTATTTTTTTATCAAGCTCAAAATCATCATAATATTCTGCCGCAGCTTGTATGTCAAGATCAATACCTCCGGCGGTTGCAGCTGCACGTACTTTCTCAAGTCCGCCCAAAATAATCTCCGGTGTATTCCTGAAAAAATCACTCATTACATGCGGAGTAGTAATCACTTTTCGATAACCTAATTCCTGCATCCCGCGCAATAGTGTGAGTGAATCTTCCATTGTTTTCGCACCATCATCTATACCCGGAATAAAATGCGAATGCATATCAACACCAATAACCGAAAGATCGGCAGCAATGGCAGGATCAGGAGCGGAAAAGATTTTTTTGAAAAAATTCACAAGCCTAAAGGTAATGATGAATGTTGAGTGTTGAATGCCGAATGTTTTACGAGTAAGTTAATTTGAGATTTATTCATTTGCAGATCAATCTTATCTCAAATTCTCAATAACTTAGAACATGAGAATTTTCAAGCTGGTTTTGTTTCTGCTTATTGTTATTCATTCCCCGGCTCAGATTAACTGGGTGAAAGAACCCAATCCTATCCTGCCGCGCTCTGCTATTTATCCAAACTGGGATGCTGTTGCAACAGCAGATGCATGTGTTTTGCTAATTAACGATACATTTAAAATCTGGTATTCGGGAGCAGGCTGGCTTTCGCCAGGCGATACTGTTGTGCATGTAAGAATTGGTTATGCCTGGTCGCTCGATGGTTTTAACTGGAACGAATATGCAGCTAATCCGGTTCTCGACAGAAGCGGCAATAACCCGAATGCTCCCGATTATATTGGCTGCGAAACAGCAAACGTTGTTTACGACACCGCTGCACCTGCTCAGGAACGTTACCGGATGTGGTATTCCGGCAAACAAGACGACACTTCACTTGCTTCGGGGAACTACAAAGTGTGTTATGCTACTTCACCCAATGGCATCAACTGGACAAAGTATGGCGGCAATCCTGTTCTTATTGCGGGATCACCGGCAGACTGGAATAACCTTATGATTACAAACGTAAGTGTATTGCTCGACAACGATACGTTCAAACTTTGGTTTGCGGCGCCTGACGGATACATTAATAATCAGACTACAGACGGGAAAGGAAATATCGGTTATGCCACTTCTGTTGACGGAATTAACTGGACAAAATATCCCAATCCAGTTCTGATTGCTGGAGTTGGAAACAGCCCCGATTCAGCAGCAATAGCCGAACCTTCTGTTCTTAAAATCGGAAATACCTATCACATGTGGTATTCGATGATTAACAGTTGGGCAATCGAGAACTTTGCTGTAGGGTACGCTACATCTGCTGATGGAATCAACTGGACAAAGCACAACGGTAATCCGGTTCTTCCGCTTGGCGGTTTCGGAACTTGGGATCGTTACTGGGCAGCACATCCCGGTGTTGTTTACAATCCGCAAAACGGCGATCTGTTTATGTATTACACCGGCCGCGATAGCACAATCTTCCCCAATATAACTGGTTATTATTGGGATCTCGGTTTGGCGCGTTCTTCAATCCCGTTAAACATACAATCAGACAATAATCAAGTTGAAGATTTTGTAAATATCTATCCTGTACCAGCCAATCAATTCATTACCATAAATACATCTACACCAGTCCGGAAAGTAACAATCACCGATCTTCCCGGAAGAATTGTTTTACAGGAAACGATTCCGAATACAACGAATACGCAGTTAGAACTATCACAACTACCTCATGGCAACTACATGATTTCATTACAACTCAGCACAGGAACTATTATTCACAAACTGATTGTAAAAGAGTGATGAATAAAAGTGTGGAGTGTAAAGTGTAAAGTATTAAAAAAAGCATGGTTGAAACTTTGTTTCAACCATGCTTTTTTAACAAAACAGAGCGATCACCCTCCACTTTACACCTTCCACTTTTCACTTTTTTATTTAAACTTATTTTTAAGCGCTTCAAGCTGATCTTGCCAGTCGTTGCCTTTTTCTTTTTTCTTTGCCGGTGTTGCAGGTGCTGCTTTAATGTTGGGCTTTTGTGTTTGCGGCTCTTTTGCGGCAGGCTTCTCGCCTTTCATTGACAGGGCAATGCGTTTGCGTTTTTCATCAACTTCGGTAACGGTTACCATTACTTTCTGTCCGGCTTTTACAACTCGGTTCGGATCATCAACAAACGTATCCGAAAGCTGACTGATGTGTACGAGTCCGTCCTGATGCACACCGATATCAACGAAGGCTCCGAAGTTGGTAACATTGGTAACAATGCCGGGCAAGCGCATTCCTTCGCGCAGGTGTTTTATTTCGCTTACGCCTTCTTCAAACTTGAATGCTTCAAACTCTTTGCGCGGATCGCGGCCGGGTTTGTCGAGCTCTGCAAGAATATCAGTAAGCGTCGGCAAGCCTACAGTTTCGGTTACATATTTCTTAAGTTCAATTTTCTTGCGGAGTTCTTTATCACGAAGCAATTCGGCAAGTTCGCAGCCGAGATCTTTTGCCATTTGCTCTACAATGTGATAGGTCTCCGGATGCACTGCAGAACTATCGAGCGGGTGTTTTCCTCCGCGAATACGCAAAAAGCCTGCTGCCTGCTCAAAGGCTTTATCGCCCAAACGCGGCACATCCATTAAATCGCGGCGCGACTTAAAAGGCCCGTTTTCGTTGCGATACTCTACAATGTTTTTTGCCAGTGATGTTCCGATGCCCGAAACATAAGCAAGAAGTTGTTTACTGGCGGTGTTGAGTTCTACACCTACACCGTTTACGCAGCTTTCCACAACTTCATCAAGTTTCTTTTTCAGCATCGGCTGATCTACATCGTGCTGATACTGTCCTACACCAATTGATTTCGGATCAATCTTCACCAATTCCGCCAGCGGATCAGCCAAACGGCGGCCAATAGAAACAGCACCGCGAACCGTTAAATCATGTGTCGGAAATTCTTCGCGGGCAACGTCAGATGCAGAGTAAATTGAAGCTCCGCTTTCGTTCACCATAACTACCATAATTTCTTTTGGCAGTTCGGCAATGCTGCGCACAAACTCTTCTGTTTCGCGGCCTGCTGTGCCGTTACCAATAGCAATAGCTTCTATGCTGTGTTTGGCAAGCAGGCGAAACAGTGTGTCTTCGGCATCCCGGCGTTCGCGGGGCGATTGGTGCGGATAAATTACATCGTTGTCGAGCAGTTTGCCCTGCCGATCAAGCCCAACTACTTTGCAGCCGGTTCGGAAACCGGGGTCGATAGCCAGAATTGCTTTTTGTCCGAGCGGCGATGCAAGAAGAAGTTCACGCAAATTCTGCGCAAAAACCTCAATGGCTTTGATATCGGCAGTTTCTTTTGTAAGCTGGCGGAATTCGGTTTCAAGCGAAGGCTGAAGCAGTCGTTTATAAGAACCCAGAACTGCTGCTTTTACATGCTCCGCTGCTTTGTTGCGTGCCTTTACAAATTGCTTTTCGAGAAGCTCAATTGCCAGATCAGCATCAGGCGCAATATCCAGCATCAGTACACCTTCGTTTTCTCCGCGGCGCATAGCCAGCATACGATGTGAAGGGCACTGCAGCAGTTTTTCATCCCAGTTAAAATAGTCGCGGAACTTTTCGCCGTCTTCTTCTTTTCCGGCAACTACACGGCTGCGTACAAGGCCTTCTTCTTTGAAAAGTTTACGCAGAATATCACGAGCGGTTGCATCTTCACTTACCATTTCGGCAATAATATCGCGGGCTCCGTCGAGTGCTTCATCCGCATCATTTACTTCTTTTGATGCGTCAATATATTTCGCGGCTTCAGCATCAACATCAAAGTTGGTTTGCTCAAGCAGCATAAGAGCCAGCGGTTCCAGGCCTTTTTCTCGTGCAACTGTAGCGCGGGTTTTGCGCTTGGGTTTGTAGGGCAGATAAAGATCTTCAAGCTGAAGCATGGTTTCTGCTGCTTCTATTTTTGCACGAAGTTCATCCGTAAGTTTGCCTTGCCCTTCAATGGTTTCGATAATAAATGCGCGGCGCTTTTCTGTGCTCCGAAGCAATTCCATTCCATCGCGTACAGCCGCAATCTGAACTTCATCCAAACTTCCGGTCATCTCTTTCCGGTAACGCGAAATAAACGGAACGGTTGCCCCTTCATCCAACAGCGATACTGCTGCACTCACCTGGTTGGGCTGAACACCCATCTGCACAGCCAGCTTACGAATCAGCAGGCGATCAAGAACTTCTGACGACATGAAAATTTAACATTGATGTGCAGCAAAGGTAAGTGACGCAAGCCCCCGCAGCAGAACGAAAAATCAACAGCCTGTGAATAATTTAGAGCGCTGAAAATCAAGCCTGCACATGCTGTTAATTAACTAATTCAACAGAAAAACTAATCCGTGCACGAAGCGCAGCAAAAACTTTGATGAGGGTTTCAACCCGCACATCTTTTAAACTGTTTTCTATTTTCGAAATCTGAGCCTTTTGTACACCAACCAGTTTGCCTAATTCTTCCTGTGTAAGATTGCGCTGCTTACGGGCATCTCGCACAGCTTTACCGAGAAGATCAAGACGGAGCTCGTACTCGAAGGCTTCACGGCGTAGTGTGCCTCGTTTACCGATATGCTTATCGGTAAGTTCTTCGAGTGAATAGGTTTTAAGTTTTGCCATATCTGTAAATTATTTTTCGTTCAATTTATTTTTCTCAAAGTAAACACGCATCCAGCGCAATGCCCGCTCTGTTTCATTTTGAGGCACTTTCATTGTTTTCTTAATCATACCGTGCGTTGCGATTACAACGGTATCATCCTTGCGGCGCTTATCCCAAAAAGCAAACAGCCGGTAGCAGGTTTCCCTGTGCAGTGTGCGAAACTCCCAAATATCATCTGTGAGTTTTTTAAATAACTCTGCATCATTCACCGATTGTGCTTTTGTAATGTTATAAATAACCTTTGCCGCAGCTTTTTGATCTAATGTTTCAAGAAAATGCATAGCTTCTTGTAAAAACTCTACTCTAAATTTCTTTTTCAAAGTCCAAAGATAATAGTTTCCCCACCAGGAAACAAATTTAACCATAATTTCCCCACTCAAATTTTCATAAATAATTAAATTCCAGGTGATTGAATTTCTCTTTTCTCTCTTTTCGTAACCATCGTTTCAAGTTGTTGAATATGAATCTCAAAAAATTAACAAGGCTGCAAAAGTAGAAATTTGCAAATAACCCGAACAAATATTCAACCCATTAGTTTTCAACAGACCTTCACAAGTACGAAGTACTTATTTTACTGAATCTTGAGTAACATTGTAGAAATATGACGCTTGCTTTAAACACAGAAACACTGTTTCTGCTTATTGTTATTCTTGCCGGAATTCTCTCAATTCCTGTATTACTGCTGTCAAAAAAAAATCGGAAAGCCAACTCTTTATTGGCTGGTGTTCAGCTTGCCGTTGCCGGAAGTCTTTTTCATAACCTACTGCTAACAGGTGGTATTTACGAATCAAATCCAGATCTGTATTTTTTACCTGTTGGCTGGCGGCTTGCACTTGGTCCGCTGCTCTGGGGATATGCGAAACTGCAAACAGATGCCCGACTCAACAAATCATTCGGATTACATTTTCTTCCGCTGGCCGCTGTTGTTGGTTTCGAATGCTGGGCCTTTCAGCATACCGCAGAAGAAAAATGGATGCTCTGGCAAAAAATTGACTGGTTTTGGGATGTTGCCTATTTCTGGCTGTATCAAATTCAGTTACTGATTTATCTCATCCTTACTTTACTCATCATTAAAAAATGGAATGCCAAAATCGAAAATCAGCTCTCTGATACTTCCCGCATATCACTCCGCTGGCTGAAAATACTGAGCGGAGTAATACTGTTGTTACTGTTGGCCGGAAGCAGCTGGAAAATAATTGCCGGCGAAACAGAATTCTGTATTATGTTTCCTGTTGATATTGTTCGCGGAGCAATGCTTGTAATGATTGGCTGGTTCAGCATCCGGCAATCTCAAATTATTACAATTAACCGCGAAAGCGAACCCGCAACTATCCCGCCCGAAACAAAAAATACAATTGACCTGAGCATTCCGATTGCTGAAGAAAATAAGCCCGCTCCTGTTGATGAAGAACTTCTCCGCCGCATTCGCGATGCCATGCAAACCGAAAAACTTTACCTCAATCCCGAACTCAGCCTCTATCAGTTAGCCCGAACGATTAACACACCGGCTAAATTGGTTTCGGCGACAATTAATCGCGGCACTAACCAAACCTTTCAGGCTTTTGTGAATTCATACCGGGTAAAAGAAGTCATCAGCCGCCTCGAAGCCGGACAGCAAAAGCAACTTACACTCCTCGCTATTGCATGCGATTGCGGCTTCAATTCAAAAGCTACTTTTAACAGAGTTTTTCGCGACCAAACGGGTTCAGCACCCGGTAACTGTGTCTCAAATTCCGCTT
>JBKDHA010000153.1:0-19305 GCA_046335555.1 Bacteroidota bacterium | reverse complement strand
AAGTAGCTGAAATCAAAATTAATGTACCCGGTTCAGATCTTTATGTAAAACGTCAGTGCCGAACTTTTGAAGAAGCAATTGACACCGGAGTTGAAGCAATCAGCCGGCAAGTCAAAAAACACAAAGAAAAAATCAAAGGATTATAAAAAACTCCGTGGCGGAGAAAAACCGCTCCCACAGCAATGTGGGAGCGGTTTTTTTATTGATAATCAATAAGCTGCATCTCGACAGATAATTTCATCTGGTCTGTATGTCCGATAAACAACGTAAAGAGACGATGCCGATACAGAAAAAAAACATGCGTGGATTTGTTGCGTGATAAAAGTTTTATACATTTGCAGTCCTTTTTAGGGGGCAAACCATAAAAACAGCCCACGTTCTTTGAATAATTAGTGCATGATTTCCATTACACGAAGCTTAGTTAAGCCGGTGTAGCTCAGCTGGTAGAGCAGCTGATTTGTAATCAGCAGGTCGGGGGTTCGAGTCCCTTCGCCGGCTCATTTTTACTTCGGTCACGGATAATCAAAAACATATTGGGGAGATACTCAAGCGGCCAACGAGGGCAGACTGTAAATCTGCTGACCTAGTCTTCACAGGTTCGAATCCTGTTCTCCCCACAGGCAAGATGCTGTTTTAAAATAACATTTAATGCAGTAAAAGCGGAAGTAGCTCATTTGGTAGAGCATCAGCCTTCCAAGCTGAGGGTGGCCGGTTCGAGCCCGGTCTTCCGCTCCAAAGTGTTCATGCACTGGTTTAGCCTATGTAGCTCAGTGGTAGAGCACTTCCTTGGTAAGGAAGAGGTCGGGGGTTCAATTCCCCCCATCGGCTCAAAAATAAAATGGCTGTTCGCACTGCGGGCAGCCTTAAAATGCAATCTGTCTGCACTTGTGCAGTTCCGATATAAAGTTTTGACAACAACACAAACAAGTAAATCACCTAACACAAACCAATAGCAATGGCAAAAGAGAAATTTGACCGTTCCAAGCCACACGTAAACGTTGGTACCATCGGTCACGTTGACCACGGCAAAACCACCCTCACCGCAGCAATCACATCTGTGCTTGCTTCAAAAGGTCTGGCTGAGATGCGCGACTTCTCCTCAATCGACAACGCTCCTGAGGAAAAAGAACGTGGTATCACCATCAACACCTCGCACGTAGAATATGCGACAGCTAATCGTCACTATGCGCACGTTGACTGCCCGGGTCACGCTGACTATGTGAAAAACATGGTTACAGGTGCTGCCCAGATGGACGGTGCTATTCTCGTTGTTGCTGCTACAGACGGTCCGATGCCGCAGACACGTGAGCACATCCTGCTCGCTCGTCAGGTTGGCGTTCCCCAGCTTGTGGTGTTCATGAACAAAGTTGACATGGTTGACGATCTTGAACTTCTCGACCTCGTTGAGATGGAGATCCGTGAACTCCTGTCTTTCTACAAGTTCGATGGCGACAACACCCCGATCATTCGTGGTTCTGCCCTTGGCGGATTGAACAACGAGCCGAAATGGGTTGAGAAGATCATGGAACTCATGGACGCAGTTGATTCTTATATCCCGACTCCTGCTCGCGATAAAGACAAGCCGTTCCTGATGCCGGTTGAAGACGTGTTCACGATCACAGGTCGTGGTACCGTTGCTACCGGTCGTATCGAAACTGGCGTTGTTAACGTTGGCGACGAGATCGAAATCATGGGTATGGGTGAGGAGAAATTCAAATCAACCTGCACAGGTGTTGAAATGTTCCGCAAGCTGCTCGATCGCGGCGAAGCTGGTGACAACGTAGGTATCCTCCTGCGCGGTATCGACAAAGCCACTATCCGTCGCGGTATGGTTATTGCCAAGCCGGGTTCAATCACCCCGCACACTGAGTTCAAAGCTGAGGTTTACGTTCTTAAGAAAGAAGAAGGTGGCCGTCACACTCCGTTCCACAACAAATACCGTCCCCAGTTCTACTTCCGTACCACAGACGTTACCGGCGAGATCACACTTCCGGAAGGTCGTGAGATGGTAATGCCTGGCGATAACGTTACCATCAGCGTTACGCTGATCGTTCCGATCGCTATGGACAAAGGTCTCCGTTTCGCTATCCGCGAAGGTGGCCGCACAGTAGGTGCTGGTCAGGTTATCGAAATCGTGAAGTAATTCTTCGCGGTTTTATACCGATCAAAAACAGTGAAAGGTGCCTCGTTTTTTCGTGGCACCTTTCGCTGCCAAATAAAACCGTCTGCTTCGGCAGACATACGGGCATAGTTCAATGGCAGAATAGCGGTCTCCAAAACCGTTGATGGGAGTTCGAATCTCTCTGCCCGTGCAACATAAGCGCTATGAACAAAATAAGAGCATACTTCGATGAAGTGTATCAGGAGATGGTACATAAGGTAAGCTGGCCTACCTGGAGCGAACTGCAGGAAAGTGCAATCATTGTGATGGTCGCTGCGGTGATCTTCTCAGTTGTTGTTGCACTCATGGATCTTGCATTCCGTGAAGGCATGTCGTTCCTCTACAAATTCATCTGATCCGATACGGACAACCGAACGGAACACAGTAATTTTTTATCAGCCGAGCGATGACTGAAGTAAGCAATACCAACGACACACAAGCCAAGAAGTGGTACGTTCTGCGCGTTGTTAACGGGCAGGAAAAGAAAATCAAGCAGTATGTTGAGTCGGAAGTAACCCGCCTTGGCCTGCAAGATTATGTGTCGCAGGTACTCATTCCGATGGAAAAAGTGATTCAAATCCGCAATGGTAAAAAAGTTGCCAAGGAGAGAAACATTTTTCCGGGATATGTAATGCTTGAAGGCATACTGGTGGGAGAAATTCCACACGTACTTAAAAATATTACCGGCGTAATTGGCTTCCTGGGTTCAAAAACAGGAGATCCCGTTCCGCTGCGTCCTTCGGAAATCAACCGTATCCTCGGCAAAGTCGATGAAATGGCCGGTGCCGAAGAAACAATGCTCAACACCTATGTGGTGGGCGAAACCGTTAAAGTTATCGACGGTCCTTTCAATACGTTCAGTGGTGTGATCGAAGAAATCAACGAAGAGAAGAAAAAACTCAAGGTGATGGTAAAAATCTTCGGCCGCAAAACACCGCTCGAACTCAGTTACATGCAGGTAGAAAAAGAATAACTCCTGCAATCCAGATCCGCTGTTACGCGCTTCCAACATAACAGAAACAACGCATTTAAAACTGCAAAATGGCGAAAGAAGTAAGTGCTCTGATTAAGCTTCAGATTAAGGGTGGCGCAGCCAACCCGTCTCCGCCGATTGGCCCTGCATTGGGTGCCAAAGGTGTGAACATCATGGAGTTTTGCAAGCAGTTCAACGCCCGGACGCAGGATCGCCCCGGCAAAGTACTGCCGGTCATCATTACGGTTTACTCAGACAAATCGTTTGAGTTCATTATCAAACAACCGCCGGTGGCCGTTCAGTTAAAAGATGCCGCAAAGATCCAGTCTGGTTCCGCTGAATCGAACCGCAAAAAAGTAGGTTCGGTAACATGGGATCAGGTGCGACAGATTGCTGAGTCAAAGATGCCCGACCTGAACTGCTTTACCATGGACTCAGCAATGAGCATGGTAGCTGGTACAGCTCGCAGCATGGGACTCACAGTTGCCGGCGAGAGCCCGCTGAAGAAGTAATTCTAACCTGACGGAGTTTCGGGAAAGACCTGAAACGCTTGTACGTCAAAATCTCAATCCGAATGGCCCGTACAGCTAAAAAACGGAAGGCAGCTCTGGCAAAGTATGATATGACGAAAGCATATTATATGACAGACGCTGTTAAAGTGGTGAAAGACATCACTACTACCAAATTCGACGCATCAGTTGATATCAGCGTTCGTCTTGGTGTTGATCCTCGCAAAGCCAATCAAATGGTGCGTGGCATGGTTACACTGCCGCACGGTACCGGTAAAACGATCCGTGTGCTTGTACTTTGCACACCCGACAAAGAAGCAGAGGCACAAGCTGCCGGTGCTGATTTCGTTGGTGCTGACGACTACATCACCAAGATCAAAGAAGGCTGGACTGATGTTGACGTAATTATCACCACACCCAGTATGATGGGTAAAGTTGGTGCTTTGGGTAAAATCCTCGGTCCCCGCGGACTGATGCCGAACCCGAAAACCGGCACGGTGACAATGGAAGTAGGAAAAGCGGTAAAAGACGCAAAAGGTGGTAAGATCGATTTCAAAGTTGACAAAGCAGGTATTGTACATGCTTCAGTTGGCAAAGTATCGTTCACTGCTGAAATGCTTGCTGAAAACGCTAATGAACTTCTCTCCACAATCCTGAAGTTGAAGCCGTCCTCTGCAAAAGGTGCTTATGTACGTAGCATATACCTTTCGAGCACGATGAGTCCCAGCGTTCAGGTGGAAACCAAAACGCTTGCTTAATGCTCGGGTTGACCCGGCTTAATACTGAGAAGGTATGACAAAACAAGAAAAAACACAGATTATCGACGACCTGGCAGCGAAACTTGCCGAAAGCAAGCATTTCTACCTGGCCGATACCTCTGAGCTCCCGTCTGAAAAGACGAGCGCTTTGCGGAGAATGTGTTTTAACCAGAACATTCAACTTATCGTTGTAAAGAACACGCTGCTGCGCAAAGCGCTTGAGCGTACCAACGACGGTGAGTACAGCCCGATGTACGACGCTCTCAAAGGGCCGATTTCCATCATGTTCTCTGAGTCAAATTCAGCACCTGCCAAACTTATTAAAGAGTTTCGCAAAGACGGCAAAAAGCCGTTCCTGAAAGCAGCTTATGTAGAACAAAGTGTGTATCTCGGCGATGAGTCGCTCGACGCGCTCGCATCTATCAAATCACGCGATGAACTTATCGCTGATGTGGTGGCTCTGCTCCAGTCTCCTGCCCGCAACGTTATCTCTGCTCTGCAGAGTGCTGGTGGTACACTGTCGGGTCTGGTAAAAACACTTTCGGAACGTCCGGAATAATATTTCAGACGACTAGAATAGAGAATCTGATTCTCACAAACAACACAATTCAAACAAGTCTAATTATCCAAAAACTATAAAAATGGCAGACGTAAAAGCCCTTGCTGAACAGCTCGTAAACCTCACTGTTAAAGAAGTGAAAGAACTTGCTGACGTACTTGAGAACGAATACGGTATCAAACCCGCAGCAGCAGCAGTAGCTGTAGCAGCAGGTCCGGCAGCAGCACCCGCTGCTGAGAAAACAGCTTTCGATGTAATTCTCAAGAGTGGCGGAGCTCAGAAACTTCAGGTAGTAAAAGTTGTTAAAGACGCTACTGGCCTGGGTCTGAAAGAAGCAAAAGATCTCGTTGATGGTGCTCCCAAAGCAGTAAAAGAGGGTATCAGCAAAGAAGACGCAGAAGCGCTCAAGAAAACTCTTGAAGACGCAGGTGCTGAAGTCGAGGTTAAATAATCCGGTTTCAGCCTGCTAAAACAGGTAAGACCTGTGGCGCTTTCTTTCCCGAAAACGCCCAGGTCTTTCCTCGTTTCAAGTTGCTTTAGCGTTTTTGTTCACTTAATACAACCTACATGGCCTTGGAAACCAGTAAAAAGCAGCAACGCATCAACTTTGCCAAAAGCAAAGCACAGGTGGATTACCCGGATTTCCTTGAAATCCAGCTCAAGTCGTTTCAAGACTTTTTCCAGCTCGAAACGACCAGCGAAAACCGTCAGGACGAAGGACTCTTCAAAGTGTTCAGCGAGAACTTTCCGATTTCGGATGCTCGTAACAACTTCGTACTCGAATTTCTTGATTATTTCGTAGATCCCCCGCGGTACTCAATCGACGAATGTATTGAGCGCGGTCTAACCTACAGTGTTCCGCTGAAAGCGAAACTCAAACTCTATTGCACCGACCCGGAGCACGAAGATTTTGAGACTATAGTGCAGGACGTGTATCTGGGAACTATCCCGTACATGACCCCGCGCGCTACTTTCGTGATCAACGGAGCGGAGCGTGTTATCGTTTCACAGCTTCACCGCTCGCCCGGCGTATTCTTCGGACAGAGCCGTCACGCAAACGGTACCAAACTTTACAGCGCACGTGTTATTCCGTTTAAAGGTTCGTGGATCGAATTTGCCACAGACATTAACAACGTAATGTACGCGTACATCGACCGTAAGAAAAAGCTTCCGGTTACTACGCTGCTCCGTGCTATTGGTTACGAAACCGATAAGCACATTCTCGAACTGTTCGATCTCGCCGATGAAGTGAAAGTGAGCAAAGCCGGCCTCAAAGCCGTGCTCGGCCGCAAACTCGCTGCCCGCGTTCTCAAAACCTGGGTTGAGGACTTCGTTGATGAAGATACCGGTGAAGTGGTATCTATCGAACGTAACGAGGTAATCATTGACCGTGAAACTATCCTTGAAGCACAGCACGTTGATCAGATCGTTGAAGCCAACGTGAAATCAGTGATCCTGCACAAGGAAGACGGTGCAAGCCTCGATTACACCATCATTTACAATACACTTCAAAAAGATACATCAAACTCAGAGAAAGAAGCGGTAGAGCATATCTATCGTCAGCTTCGTAATGCTGAGCCGCCCGATGAAGAAACCGCACGCGGTATCATCGACAAGCTGTTCTTCTCTGATAAACGTTATGATCTCGGTGAAGTTGGTCGCTACCGCCTCAACAAGAAGCTCAAGCAAACCACCTCTAACGAGACACGCGTTCTCACCAAGGACGATATCATCCAGATCATCAAGTATTTGATTGAGCTGATCAATTCCAAGGCCGATATTGATGATATTGACCACCTTTCGAACCGTCGTGTTCGTACCGTTGGTGAACAGCTTTACTCACAGTTTGGTGTAGGTCTGGCCCGTATGGCCCGCACCATCCGTGAGCGTATGAACGTCCGCGATAACGAGGTGTTTACACCTACCGATTTGATTAACGCGAAAACACTTTCGTCTGTAATCAACTCGTTCTTCGGAACCAACCAGCTTTCGCAGTTCATGGATCAAACCAATCCGCTGGCCGAGATTACGCACAAGCGTCGTCTTTCGGCACTCGGACCGGGAGGTCTCAGCCGCGAACGTGCCGGTTTCGAGGTGCGTGACGTACACTACACACACTACGGTCGTCTCTGCACAATTGAAACACCGGAAGGTCCGAACATCGGTCTTATCTCTTCACTCTGCGTTTACGCGAAGATCAACAAGCTTGGCTTCATTGAAACACCTTACCACACTGTAACAGATGGTAAGGCCGACATCGACAAGCCAGTTATTTATCTCTCGGCAGAAGAAGAAGATCAGAAGATGATCGCTCAGGCCAACATGACCCTCGACGAGAAAGGCAACTTCAAAGAAACCCGCGTTCGCGCTCGTCTTGAAGGTGACTTCCCGGTTATCGAGCCCATCAACCTTTCGCTGATGGACGTTGCGCCGAACCAGATTGCTTCTATTGCTGCTTCGCTGATTCCGTTCCTTGAGCACGACGATGCTAACCGTGCGCTCATGGGATCAAACATGCAGCGCCAGGCTGTTCCGCTGCTCCGTCCGGAAGCACCGATCGTAGGTACAGGTCTCGAAGGCCTGATCGCCCGCGACTCGCGTGTACTGGCTGCAGCCGAAGGTGAAGGTGTGGTTGACTTTGTGGATGCCAATGAAATCCACATCCGTTACAACCGTACCGACAATCAGCGTCTGGTAAGCTTTGATGACGATCTGAAAGTTTACAAACTCACCAAGTTCCGCAAAACCAACCAGAGCACCTGTATCAACATCAAACCGATGGTGAAAAAAGGTGACAAAGTGAAAGCCGGTCAGATTCTCTGCGAAGGCTACGCTACAAAGGATGCAGAACTTGCACTCGGACGTAACCTCAAAGTGGCATTCATGCCGTGGAAAGGGTACAACTTCGAGGATGCTATCGTAATTAACGAGCGCGTAGTTCGCGACGACATCTTTACCTCAATTCATATTGATGAGTATGTGATGGAAGTTCGCGATACCAAACGTGGTCTCGAAGAACTCACCGCCGACATTCCGAACGTTTCGGAAGAAGCAACAAAAGATCTGGATGAAACCGGACTTATCCGTATCGGTGCAGAGGTGAAAGAAGGTGATATCCTTATCGGTAAAATCACACCGAAAGGCGAAACCGATCCTTCACCGGAAGAAAAACTGCTCCGTGCCATCTTCGGTGATAAAGCCGGTGATGTAAAAGATGCTTCGCTGAAAGTTCCGCCGTCGATTCGCGGTGTTGTAATTGACAAGAAACTCTTCTCGCGTGCCATTAAAGACAAAAAGGCCAAAGCCGATGAGAAAACCATTGTTGAGAAAATCGACAAGGAACAACTCATGGAAGAAGCCGGTCTGAAAGCCGTACTCGTAGAAAAACTGACTGCTATTCTGAACGGCAAAACTTCTGCAGGTGTATTCAATAACCTGAAAGAAGAAGTTGTATCAAAAGGCACCAAGTTTACGCAGAAGCTGCTCGAAAAAATGGATTTCCTCAATGCAGAGCCCACCAAGTGGACCTCAGAAAAGGAAACCAACGACCTGGTTCGTGCTGTATTGCACAACTATGGTATCCGTTTCAACGAGATCAGCGGAGACTACAAACGCCGCAAGTTTGCGCTTCAGGTGGGTGATGAACTCCCGTCGGGCATCGTGCAGTTAGCCAAAGTTTATATCGCCAAGAAGCGTAAGTTGAAAGTAGGTGATAAAATGGCCGGCCGTCACGGTAACAAAGGTATTGTAGCGCGTATTGTACGTGATGAAGATATGCCGTTCCTCGAAGACGGAACACCGGTTGATATTGTACTCAACCCGCTTGGTGTACCGTCTCGTATGAACCTTGGTCAGATTTATGAAACTGTTCTCGGCTGGGCTGGTCAGAAATTGGGCTTGAAATTCTCAACTCCGATTTTCGATGGTGCAAGCATTGACGAGATCAACAAATACACTGAAGAAGCAGGTGTTCCGCGCTACGGCCGTACCTTCCTGCACGACGGTGGAACAGGAGAGCCTTTTGATCAGCCGGCTACCGTGGGCATTATCTACATGCTCAAACTCGGTCACATGGTTGATGACAAGATGCACGCCCGTTCAATCGGACCTTACTCGCTCATTACTCAGCAGCCGTTGGGTGGTAAAGCGCAGTTCGGTGGACAGCGTTTCGGTGAGATGGAGGTTTGGGCGCTCGAAGCATTCGGTGCCGCCAACATCCTGCAGGAAATTCTGACCATCAAATCAGACGACGTGGCCGGCCGCGCGAAAGCCTACGAGGCAATCGTGAAAGGCGAAAACATGCCGGCGGCAGGTATCCCCGAATCGTTCAACGTATTGTTGCACGAACTTCGCGGCCTTGCACTCAACGTTAGCCTCGACTAAAGGAACTTCTGATTCACGAACGAAAAACAAGCGATATGTCATTTCGCAAAGAAGTCAAAGTAAAGAGTAACTTCTCGCAAATCACCATCAGTCTCGCCTCACCCGAGTCGATTCTGGAGCGTTCGAGCGGCGAAGTTCTCAAGCCCGAAACAATCAACTACCGCACCTACAAGCCCGAACGCGATGGCTTGTTCTGCGAACGTATTTTCGGGCCGGTGAAAGACTGGGAATGCCACTGCGGTAAATACAAACGTATTCGCTACAAAGGCATCACCTGCGACCGTTGCGGTGTGGAAGTGACCGAGAAAAAAGTGCGTCGCGAGCGCATGGGTCACATCAACCTTACCGTGCCGGTAGCGCATATCTGGTACTTCCGCTCACTGCCGAATAAAATCGGCTACCTGCTCGGACTGCCCACCAAGAAGCTCGATATGATTATCTATTACGAGCGTTATGTGGTGATTCAGGCCGGTGTTAAAGGGAAAGACGGAATCCAGTATATGGACTTCCTCACCGAAGAACAGTACCTCGAAATCCTCGAGACCCTGCCCAAAGAGAATCAGTATCTTGATGATGCTGATCCGAATAAATTTGTGGCCAAAATGGGTGCCGAAGCCCTTTACGATCTGCTCCGTGGTATCAACCTCGATGAGCTTTCGTATGAGCTGCGTCACAAAGCCAATACCGAAACCTCGCAGCAGCGTAAGAACGAAGCTCTTAAGCGTTTGCAAGTGGTAGAAGCTTTCCGTCAGGCTAACAAAGTGGTTGAAAACAACCCGGGATGGATGATCATTAAAGTAGTGCCGGTTATTCCGCCGGAACTCCGTCCGCTCGTTCCCCTGGATGGCGGCCGCTTCGCGACATCGGATCTTAACGATCTGTATCGCCGCGTGATTATCCGCAACAACCGTCTCAAGCGCCTGATTGAGATCAAAGCTCCTGATGTAATTCTCCGCAACGAGAAACGCATGCTGCAGGAAGCTGTTGACTCGCTCTTCGACAACAGCCGCAAATCAAATGCGGTAAAAACCGAATCAAACCGCGCACTGAAGTCACTGTCCGACTCACTGAAAGGTAAGCAGGGCCGTTTCCGTCAGAACCTGCTCGGTAAACGTGTTGACTATTCTGCACGTTCGGTAATTGTTGTAGGTCCTGAGCTTAAACTTCACGAGTGCGGTTTGCCGAAAGAAATGGCAGCCGAGCTCTTCAAACCGTTTATCATCCGCAAACTCATCGAGCGCGGAATCGTGAAAACGGTGAAGTCGGCTAAAAAGATTGTTGACCGCAAAGATGCTGTAGTATGGGACATTCTTGAGAATGTACTTAAAGGACACCCGGTTCTCCTGAACCGTGCTCCAACACTTCACCGTCTTGGTATTCAAGCTTTCCAGCCCAAGCTTATTGAAGGAAAAGCTATCCAGCTTCACCCGCTCGTATGTACGGCTTTCAACGCCGACTTCGACGGTGACCAGATGGCTGTGCACGTGCCCCTGGGCAATGCCGCTATTCTTGAAGCGCAGGTGCTTATGCTTGCCTCACACAACATCCTGAACCCTGCAAACGGTGCGCCGATTGCAGTACCGTCGCAAGACATGGTACTTGGTCTGTACTACATGACTAAGGGCATGAAATCTGACGAAACAGTTACTGTTAAAGGTCAGGGCTTGTGTTTCTACAACGCACAGGAAGCAATTATTGCTTATAACGAAGGACGTGTTCACCTGAACGCCAACGTTAAAGTGAAGATTGACAACTACCGCGAGAAAGACGGCGACGGCACACTTTCAAACAAAGTAATTGAAACCACTCTCGGCCGTATCCTGTTCAATCAGGTAGTACCCCGCGAGGTAGGTTATATCAATGAACTGCTGACCAAGAAATCGCTCCGCGACATTATTGGTTACGTATTGAAAGAAACCGGTATGGCTGCAACAGCCAAGTTCCTTGATGATATCAAAGAACTCGGATTTAAAGCGGCGTTCCGCGGAGGACTCTCGTTCAACCTTGGTGATATTATTATCCCCGAAGAGAAAGAATCGCTGATTGCGAAAGCACATCTTGAGGTTGAAGAAGTGATGGCGAACTATAACATGGGCTTCATCACCAACAACGAGCGTTACAACCAGATCATCGATATTTGGACACACACCAACTCTAAAGTAACCAAGCGCGTACTTGACCAGCTTTCATCAGACCGTCAGGGTTTCAACCCGGTTTACATGATGCTTGATTCGGGTGCTCGTGGTTCTAAAGAGCAGATCAAACAGCTTGGCGGTATGCGTGGTCTTATGGCCAAGCCGTCGAAAGCAGGTTCTGCAGGTGGTGAAATTATCGAGAACCCTGTACTTTCTAACTTTAAAGAAGGTCTGTCGATTCTTGAGTACTTCATCTCAACCCACGGTGCGCGTAAAGGTCTTGCCGATACCGCTCTTAAAACGGCTGACGCTGGTTACCTTACCCGTCGTCTGGTTGACGTTGCTCAGGACGTTATCATTAACGAAGCTGACTGCGGCACACTGCGCGGACTTATTGCAACGCCGCTCAAGAAGAACGAGGAAGTTGTGGAGTCGCTCTACGACCGCGTTCTTGGCCGTACAGCAGTTCATGATATTTACGATCCGCAAAGCGGCGATTTGATTATCGCAGCTGGCGAGCAGATCACCGAAAGTTTCGCATTACGTATTGAGAACTCAGCCATCGAATCGGTTGAGATCCGCTCAGTACTTACCTGCGAATCAAAATCAGGTGTTTGCGCGAAATGTTACGGACGTAACCTGGCTACAGGCCGCATGGTTCAGATGGGTGAAGCAGTTGGTGTAATCGCTGCTCAGTCTATCGGTGAGCCGGGTACACAGCTTACACTGCGTACCTTCCACGTAGGTGGTGTTGCCGGTGGTTCTGCATCATCTTCTAAGCTCGAAGCGAAATACGACGGTATCATCGAGATTGATGAACTCCGCACCGTACGCCGCAAAACAGCCGAAGGTGACAGCGTTGATGTTGTAATTGGCCGTTCGGCTGAGATGCGCATCATCGACATGAACACAAACATTGTGCTTACCACAGGTAACATTCCTTACGGTGCACAATTGTATGTGAAGAATGGCGAAACCCTCAAGAAAGGTCAGCTTATCTGCGACTGGGATCCGTATAACGCTGTTATCGTATCTGACTTTGCAGGTAAAGTACTGTTCGATCATATTGAAGAAGGTGTTACTTTCCGCGAAGAATCAGACGAACAGACTGGTTTCCGTGAAAAAGTAATCATCGAATCAAAAGATAAGACCAAGAACCCGTCTATCCGCATTACCAACGGTGATGATGTGCTGAAGAACTACAACATTCCGGTATCTGCTCACATTATTGTTGATGATAACAGCAAGATTGAAGCGGGTCAGATTCTGGTTAAGATTCCGCGTGCCCTTGGTAAATCTGGTGACATCACCGGTGGTCTGCCGCGTGTTACAGAGCTTTTCGAAGCCCGTAACCCGTCGAACCCTGCCGTTGTTTCAGAAATCGATGGTGTGGTATCATTTGGTAAGATCAAGCGCGGTAACCGTGAGGTGATTGTAGAATCACGTACCGGTGAGCGCAAGACCTACCTTGTTGCCCTTTCAAAGCACATTCTTGTTCAGGAGAACGACTTCATCCGTGCAGGTGAACCTCTTTCTGACGGAGCGATCAGCCCCGGCGATATTCTCGCTATCAAAGGCCCGACAGCCGTTCAGGAGTATCTCGTTAACGAGGTACAGGAAGTTTACCGTTTGCAGGGTGTAAAAATCAACGACAAGCACTTTGAAGTTATCGTTCGTCAGATGATGCGTAAAGTTGACATCGACGAGCCAGGCGATACAATGATGCTCGAAACCCAGATTGTAAACAAAGCTGACTTTATGGAAGAGAACGATCGTCTCTTCGGTAAGAAGGTTGTTGTTGAACCGGGTGATTCGCAGAATCTCAAAGCCGGTCAGATTATTTCAGCCCGCAAGTTGCGTGATGAGAACTCTGTACTCAAGCGTAAGGATTTGAAATTAGTAGAAGCCCGCGATGCGGTAACTGCTACCTCAGGTCAGATTCTTCAGGGTATTACACGTGCGTCGCTCCAGACCAACAGCTGGGTATCTGCTGCATCGTTCCAGGAAACAACCAAAGTACTGAACGAAGCAGCAGTAAACGGCAAGCAGGACACCCTGCTCGGTCTGAAGGAAAACGTGATCGTAGGTCACCTCATTCCTGCCGGTACCGGTTTGCGCAGCTACGAGAAACTCGTGGTTGGGTCAAAAGACGAGTACGAAAAGCTTATGGCTGCCAAGAAAGAAGCCATCGGTTCAGAAATGTAACCGCAGAGCTTTCTCAAATTATCCGAAGCCCGTACAGCAGATGTACGGGCTTCGGTTTTAAATTACTGTGTTATTGCAGGTGCAGTCAATGCCGCGTACCTTTATCACAGCAAAAACAAAACACATGAACGAGCCCGAAAACAACCAGCAACTCAATATCGAACTCACCGAAGACGTAGCCGAAGGCATTTACTCCAACCTCGCCGTAATTACACACTCCAATTCCGAGTTTGTAATCGACTTCATTACCGTAATGCCCGGCGTGCCCAAAGCCCGCGTAAAATCGCGCATCATCCTCACGCCGCAGCACGCCAAGCGACTGATGAAAGCGTTGAAGGAAAATGTAACGCGCTTTGAGGCGCTCAACGGCGCTATTGTGGATGCTGATTTTCCCGGCGCCAATGCATTCCCGATGAATTTCGGCGGGCCCAAGGGGCAGGCGTAAGGGAGCTTATTTCATTATTTTTAATTTACAGATCTGATGAGATTGTTTATTAAAATAATTCTGTTTTGCTCCATTGCAGTGATAAAATTGCAAGGCCAGAATCTTCTTCCTGTAGGTAATGGCATACCAACCTCTTATGGAATATACTCTGGTACGGTGGTGTTCAACAATGAAATTTATGCGGCTGATAATTTGCAGATATATAAATGGGACGGTACTATATGGCAAAGTCTCGGTATTGTTGTCGATCAGTCAATATTGTGTATGACAGTTTATAATAATGAATTGTACGTAGGAGGTTGGTTCGAAAGTTTTAATGGGCTTCCGGTAAATAGAATAGTAAGGTATGACGGAAATACTTGGCAATCGGTAGGCACAGGTATACTTGTGCCAAATAATATGGTTAGTGGAGTAGAAAAAATGATCGAATACAATGGATCGTTAATTGTACTTGGTGGGTTTGTTCAGGCGGGGAATATTAGTTTAAATCAAATTGCCAGTTGGAATGGTACAGTTTGGGATTCACTTGGCAGCGGAATAACCGGTTTGGCATCAATTCCATCAATGTGCGTTTATAATAACGAATTGTGTGTCTTTTCTCAAATAACAAATGCTGGAGGGATTCCTGTTAATAATGCAGCGAAATGGAACGGTACTACTTGGGCTTCTATGGGCTCAGGAATAACTGCATGGCCTGTTTCATCAACTGTTTATAATAATGAAATATATGTAGGTCTATGGTTGGGGGCAGGAAATAACAGGTCGATGATTGTAAAATGGGATGGAACAGTTTGGGCAAATGTTGAACAAAATGTGAATAGTGCTATGATGAATGTAGTTATGGATGTGAAGGTATTCAATGGATGTTTGTATGCGGCAGGACTTATTGATACAATTAACGGAGTACCGGTAGCGAATGTGGCCCGATATGATGGTCAGAACTGGAGTTCTGTTGGAAACGGAGTAAATGGGTATGCTAATTTTTTCATACAAACGAATAGTGATCTTTACATGACTGGTGATTTTACTAATTCGGGTAGTATTGTTGTGAATCACGTTGTGAAATTTGATTCAGTTCCTTTTTGTTTAACGTCAATGGCAGAAGTAAATAGTAATGATCAATCACTACAGATTTACCCAAATCCAGCAACCGATATTATTTCAATAAATACGGGATTGATAAATTATTCGAGTAACAGATATGTGATTTATGACGTTTGTGGTAACGTTGTGTGTTCAGGCATGATTATCAATTCAAGAATTGCAATTGATTCATTACATGAGGGCTATTATATATTAAGCATGGACAATAATGGTATGAGAAAGATGGCGGCTTTTGTAAAGCAATAGATCCAAGTTGTAATAGTTATAGTGAGTTAGATTATTATCTTTTACCTATGAGCACCCTCCTCAAAGATTTATACTCGCCCGAATTCTATTCGCGCTTTGCTGATGTAGCAGAAGAACTGCTTACGGATTTCGATCGAAAGAAATTTGTAAAAGCAATTTATACCGCAGATTGGGAGCGAAAAGAGTTGAAGGAAAGGATGAAGCATACTACACAAACACTGCATGCGTTTATGCCCAAAGAGTTTGTGAAAGCCGCTTCAATTGTACGTAAGCTGGCAATTGCCATTCCGAAGCACAAAAATTATCAGCCTTCTTTTGCGTACATGTTTCTGCCCGATTACATTGAGCAATACGGCATAAACCATATTGACGCATCCATAAAAACAATGGAAGCAGTGACAGCACTTGCCAGTTGTGAATTTGCAGTGCGGCCTTTTCTCGCTGAATATGGCGATGAAATGTTTGCGCAGATGCTGGCGTGGAGCACACACAAAAATCATCATGTGCGGCGATTGGCCAGCGAAGGCGCACGTCCGCGTTTGCCCTGGGGAATGGCTGTGCCCGGGCTCAAAGCCAATCCGCATCCGGTATTACCTATTCTCGAAAATCTGAAGACTGATTCATCTGAGTACGTGCGACGGAGTGTGGCCAATAATTTAAACGATATTGCCAAAGACCATCCGCAAATTGTGCTCTCCATTGCGAAAAAATGGAAAGGACTTGGAGCTGATACCGATGCAATTGTTAAACACGGATGCCGCACCCTGCTTAAACAGGGCAATGCAGAGATACTAAAGCATTTTAAACTTGCGGATGATCCTGCACTCACCATATCAGACTTCAAGATTCTAACGCCTGAAGTGAAAACCGGCGAATACCTTGATTTTACTTTTACCGTAAGCAATTCAAGCCGTAAAGCGCAAACCATCCGATTGGAATACACGCTTTACTATTTAATGAAGAACGGACAATTTTCGAAAAAGGTTTTTAAGATAAGCGAGAAGTTGTATGCGGCCGGCAACTCAACCCATGTGCTGAAGAAGCATAGTTTCAGGGTAATTACTACACGGCAGTATTACACAGGATTGCATAAGCTGGGTGTGATATTGAACGGGAAGGAGAAGGTGACGGGCGAGTTTATGTTGAGTGAATAGTCCCCGGATTGTTATTGCGTAAATAAAAAACGATGCGCGAAACTACATTCGCACATCGTTTGATTTATCTATTGATAATTACTGAGTGATAATGAGTTTTTCCTTCAATTCATTTCCATTTACCACGAGGTGTAATACATACTCGCCTGCTGGTAATGTTGAAATATCAAGAGTGAAAGTGCTGCTGCCTTGCGCCAGTTCCTTTTCGCCCTGAAGCACGGTGCGCATGCGCATGTCGTAAACCAAGTAGCGCGAAGTGGTGGCCTGTGCAAGTTCGTTTAGCGTAACATTTATTTCCTGTTTTGCCGGATTGGGGAAGATGTTGAGCTTCATATTTCCGGTGAAATAAATTTTCTCTTCGCTGATTATTTCGTTTTGCTGATTGCGCACACGGTAAGTATTCCAGCCTGTGGCCGGGGCATTGTCTTTCCAGCCGCCTTTGTCGGAGCTTACTTCGGCAACAGTTACATAGGGCTGATCATTGGCGCTGCGCTCGATGAGAAGCATATCAGTGCCGGTGGCATTCCACGACATAAGCACGGCGTTTTCGGGCTGCAGGGTGCGTACCGAGAAATCGGAAGGCATACGCGGTGCCGGGGGCAGAACGAGTGTGCGGTTAAATGTATAGGTGGCAAGTACGGTTTCGCCGGAGTTGTTGGATGGTACACGGTAACCGGTAAATGTAATTGTGATGGAAGAGCCGCCGTTGTCGGTTACTTCCACAAGGCCGTATTGTCCGGTGGTTGAGCTGGGGTTGGGGAATGTGCCGCCTTCGCTGTATGTGCCGCCTTTGGTTGAACCGCTGTTGTTTATTGCGGCTGCCTGAAATACCGGATAATCATTAGGGTTGTTGTTCCCGGTCGAGAAATCGTGATTGGTGCCATTGTCGATAGCCAGCATGTGTGCATCGCCGCTGAGAATAAACATGTTTCTGATGTTGTTGTCGCGGAAGAAATTTGAAAGTTCTGTGCGTTCGGCTGTGAAACCGCCCCAGTTGTCGGTTTGATTACCGCCAAATGACACTCCGGTTACCCAGGCAATAATGAGGTTGTTGTTGCGCGCATAGAGACATTCGTTTTTGAACCAATTTTTTTGTGTAGTGCCCATCATGCTGGTTGAACCACGTTCTGAGCGAAGATCGCTGAGAATAAAATGTACACGGCCAATCGTAAACGACTGATAGATGGGTACGTCGCCAGATCCGGCAGCCAGCGAATAATGCGGCACATATTCCTGATAGGATAAACGCGCATTGGTGCGTCCAACTGATCCTGATCCGCTGTTATTTCCGCAGTAATCATGGTCGTCCCATACGTGAGCTAAAGGTGTTGATTTGAAAAAACTTGCAGAAGGAGCTTGCGAAAGCATATTCTGCTCGTAAGGCAGTCGATGTATATTGATATTTGTTGCAGAATTTGGATTGGCATAATGAATATCACCCGTTGAAACGTGAAACAACGGTGTTTTACTTTGCATACGTGTATAAGCCGGATGATTAGAATTTACGGCGCACGAACCAACAGTGAATTTGTACGAAAAAGCTCCTGAGGCCGGTGTGGTGAACTGACCTATATCGTCTGAAGAATTATCGGTAATGTTGTTCGACTGAACTGCATAGTAGTATGTTGTATTAGGTGTAAGCCCGGTTACAGTCATCTTTGCCATGAGGTTGTTTGTACTTGAAGCTGTGGCGGCGGGTGAGAGGACTGGATTCGACAAAGTTGAAGATGTGCTGACTACTAAGCGGCAAGTAGTTGAAGCACTAGTCATCTTAGCGACTACTACAGCTGATGAAGGCTGAACAGCACCGCTCCAGAGATACACCACCTCATTTGCAGAAGAACTGCTGTTACCTATGAGTCCGAGATCGAAACTGATGTCGGAACTGGTTGCATTGCGCTGATGAATTTCAACAGCTATTGTATTTGTACCTGTAACAAACTGGGTTGATGATAAATTGACAGTGGTGAAATTTGCACCGTCATCGCTGGCAGTTGTTGATGCCCAGGTGTTGAATGCAATTGTGCCTGTTGGCATATTGTTTCGATATACTTCAGTTCCGTTTACATAAACCACTACACCATCATCGCGTTTTACTTGCATGGTGTATCCGGTAAAAAGTGCCGCATTGGTAATGGAGAATGTTTTGCGGAAATATGTAGTAGGAAAACGATTATTTGTAGGGCCGCCGTTAACTACGGTTGTCTCACCTCCATCGCCATACCCGAGTTCGGCATTGCCGCTTAACCAAGCTGCATCGCTAAAAGAGGTTGTGCGCCAGATTGTGCCTTGGTTGCTGCCATCGTCTTTGTACTTCCATGAAGAACCTGTAGAAATGAGTGTGGTTTGTGCAAAAGCAAACGAACTGATCAACAGTGCACCGAAAATAGTTTTTACTCGCATCTTTTTTTGATGCAAGAGACACTATACCGAATAAGATTTTAAGACCGTTCTGTTGAAACAATAAATTCTCCAATCATTTACGTGTCTTTTTGGTTAATAGCTTCAAGCCATGAAGTTAACCTATGCACGCTTAAAAAAGCAATCCAGTCTGATGAAGTCGTCCACTGGTTTATCCATGAAAGAGTTTGAGTTTTTACTGCCCGTATTTGAGAAGCACTGGCATCGAGTAATGGATGGACAGACATTTGAAGGTAAGCCCCGTCAGAGAAG
>JBKDHA010000152.1:0-11152 GCA_046335555.1 Bacteroidota bacterium | reverse complement strand
AGCTCGGCACCATTCAGGTTGATTACAACCTGCCCGAGCGTTTCGAACTCGAATACACCGGTGCCGATAACATGAAGCACCGCCCCGTAATGATTCACCGGGCACCTTTTGGCTCAATGGAACGCTTTGTGGCCGTGCTCATCGAACACTGCGCCGGCAAATTCCCGCTCTGGCTCACCCCCGAGCAGGTTGCCGTGCTCCCGATCAGCGATAAATACATTGCTGATGCGGAAAATGTATTAGAACAATTGAAAAATTACGATATTCGGGGATTCGTTGACGACCGTAACGAAAAGATTGGCAAGAAAATACGTGATACCGAACTGAAAAAAGTTCCGTACATGCTCGTCATCGGCGAAAAAGAAGCAGCAGAAAATACTGTTTCTGTGCGCCGCCAGGGCGAGGGCGATAAAGGCTCGATGAGCGCCGAAGAATTTGCCAACCTGATCAATACCGAAGTCCGCGAAAAGCTGGAATCATTCAGTAAATAGTCAATTCAAATAAGTATCACTTAAAAACGGAGGTTCACATCGCAGCTCCTTTTAACCGTCCACCCGGCCCCCCGCGTCCTAGTACAGGCGGAGGAAGTCGTCCGCCCTTTAACCGGGGACCGCGCATGCCGCGCAAAGAAGAATTACACCGCATCAACGAAAAAATTCGTGATGTCGGAGAAGTTCGCGTAGTAGGCGAAGACATTGAACAGGGCGTTTTTTCCATCGAAAAAGCACTCGAAATTGCACGCGAAGCAGGTCTCGATCTTGTAGAGATTGTGCCTAATGCCGTGCCGCCCGTGTGCCGTGTGGTGGATTACAAAAAGTTCTTATACGAACAGAAGAAGAAACAAAAGGAAATCAAAGCCAAAGCCCAAAAGGTGGTGGTGAAAGAAATCCGCTTCGGTCCGCACACCGATGACCATGATTTCAACTTCAAAAAGAATCACGCTCAGAAATTTTTGGAAGGCGGCGCCAAAGTAAAAGCATACGTGTTTTTCCGTGGCCGTACCATTGTGTTTAAAGAACAGGGAGAAATCCTCCTGCTCCGCTTTGCCCAGGAACTCGAAGAGTTCGGTAAAGTAGAACAGCTTCCGCAACTCGATGGTAAGCGCATGTCAATCATGCTCGCTCCCAAGAAAAAGCCGAAATAAATAGTCTGCTATCAAAAAACATCCCGCACCACGATAACCGGAGCGGGATGTTTTTGTTTTTACCACCTTAAAGCTAAACTCAATGTCCACCACACCACTTTTCATTCAAGATCCGCCCCTGCAACCCGATACCGACCTGCCGGGAGATGATAATTATCTTTTATTCTGCTACAAATCGGCCAAAGCACAACCGGATCTCGATGAGGCAGAAGATATTTGTTATGCCGATGATTATCAGGATGAAAACAAATCGGCGGCACTCGAACGCAAGCTCAATCTGGCCGGTATTTTCCGAAAACACGAACCCCAGCTTCGTTGTGAGGACATCGACAATTTCGACGATTATTTTGATCCTGAAACCGAAACACGCGAGGAGTTCTATGAAGTGATTTTTATGGAAAGCGGTTCAGAGGAGCAGTTGTTTGAAATTTCGATTTATGACCAATTTGTCATGATTGAAATACCCTTTCCGGCAAAAGAAAGCGATACTGAAGCCTATTTTACTAAAGGATTAGGCTACGTCCGCGCACTTGCCGAGGCTGAAGGTTATTTTGTTCTGGACGCAATGACCGATCAGGTGTATGATGCACGGACAACACCGAACCACGGCTATCAGATTTACCGTGCTTTGGCCGAAAAAATGCGCAATACGCCTGCCGAAGATTAGGCTGACAGGGAAAATGGCCGGAATTCTCCAAAAACCATTTGTCTGACCAAAAAAAATATTACTTTTGCACTCCGCAACGGAAACACCATTGCAGGATAATAAATAAAGAACTCGCGCTACTATGCCGAAGATGAAAACCAATTCCAGTGCGAAAAAGCGCTTTGCGCTCACCGGAACGGGTAAAATCAAGCGTAAGCATGCGTTCAAGCGTCACATTCTTACAAAGAAGGCTACAGACCGTAAGCGTCGCCTCACGAACGATGGATTCGTTTCAAAAGGAGACACAAACAACGTGAAAGCCATGCTTTGCATGTAATGTACGAATTGAACACAACAGCTTTACGTACCGGTTTATCCGAAAACAAGTTAAACCCGGCTTCAGGTAACTAAGATTCTGATTGAGTTCAGAACGCCCAAAGCCAAAACGAAAAACAAAATGCCAAGATCAGTCAATCATGTCGCTTCACGCGCTCGTCGTAAGAAGACGCTGAAAATGACCCGCGGTTACTGGGGTGCGCGTGGTAACGTTTGGACCGTTGCCAAGAACACACTCGAAAAAGGTTTGGTTTATGCCTACCGCGACCGCAAACAGAAAAAACGCAACTTCCGTTCACTCTGGATTCAGCGTATCAATGCCGGTGCACGTTTGCACGGTATGTCTTACTCTGAGTTCATGGGTAAAATTCACGACAAAGGTGTTCAGCTGAACCGCAAAACCCTCGCCGACCTCGCAATGAATCACCCCGAAGCCTTCAAGGCTGTTTGTGACTCACTGAAATAAGCCGTTTTGCAACCCTTAATAGTTAACAAGCCCGGAATCATTACTGATTCCGGGCTTTGTTGTTTATTAGGCATATTACTTGAAAATAGCTTTCAGTTCTGCCTTTACAACTTTTCCCATTGTATTTCTCGGCAGTGTATCTGTAATCTTCAGCAATGTTGGTAGTTTGTAATTTGCTAATTGTGCCGCTGCAAAATTGCGCAACTCATCGAGCGAAAGAGTTTGACCGGTATGCAAAACCAGAGCAGCCGCTATGCGTTCGCCCCAAACCTCGTCGGGCAAACCCACTACGGCGCATTCTGCAACGGCGCTATGTGCCAAAATCACATTTTCAATTTCAAGCGCCGAAACTTTGTAGCCACCGGTCTTTATAATGTCTGTGGAAATGCGGCCGGCAATACGATAAATGCCGCTGCTGCGTTCGGCCAAATCGCCGGTGCGGAACCAGCCATCGGCGGTGAATGCGGCTTTAGTTTCTTCGGGGCGATGCCAGTACTCGGTAAACAGTGCTGCACTTTTTACCTGAAGCTCGCCCTGTACTTCTTCGCCTGTTAAAATTTCGCCGCTTTCATCACTTAGCCGCACTTCTACTCCCGGCAGCACAGTGCCAACGCATCCGGGTTTTCGCTCTCCGTTAAGCGGATTGCTGAGCACCATGCCGGTTTCGGTCATGCCATAACGCTCAAGCAAGGTATGTGTGGTTATGGCTTTCCATTTCTCAAGCACCGTAACCGGCAACGCTGCTGATCCCGACACCATAAGCCGGAGTTTTGCAGCACCACTGCTCCACTTCTGCTGCTTTTCGGTATCAGCAGCTTCGTAGTGTGCAATGAGTTTGGAATAGATGGTTGGCACGGCCATAAACAATGTATAATGACCTGATGCCAGTCCGGGCCAAACATTAGCAGCATCAAAACCATCGCGCATATCGCACTTTGCACCAATCATAAGCGCACATAGCAATTTATTGACGATGCCGTGCATATGATGCAGCGGAAGGACATGCAAAATGGAATCGCTGCTTGTCCAGCCCCAGGCCTCATGCAGCATTGTAATTTGTGCATACAACCCGGCATGCGTATGCACAACACCTTTCGGCTTCCCGGTTGTGCCGCTCGTAAACAGCATCAGCGCCGGCAGAGCTGCTTTCGGATAAGCAAGATTAAGCGGCATTACCGTTTCCTGCGGCGGACGCAGCGCATCTGTTTCCTCAATATGTACACGCATTTTGGGCAAACGAGTGCGGAGTTTTGCATGACACAGCACTGTTTGTGCGCGGCTTTCTGTTATATAGTATTCGAGCTCGGCGGCAGGATGATCGGGACAAAGCGGAACAACCATGCCGCCGCAAAGCCAGACGGCAAGCATTCCGGCTACATAAGGCAAGCCGGGAGGCGCAAGCAAGGCAACCGGAGCACCTTTCAGATTTTCTCCTCCGAGATGGTGAATGGCAATGTCTTTGGCAGTGAGATAAACATCGTCAACTGTCCATGTTCCTCGCCCATCGCGCAAAATCTGACGTGCCGGATCATCAACCAATAAATCTGAAAAGGAATCGAGAAATGTCATGCGGCAAAGGTAACAATGCCCGCTGAACTACCATTTTATGACTGCACAGGCAGCACGCCAGCCACAGCCATACGGCGATGAATAAGGCGGAACCAGATGGGCGGAATCAGTGCAGCGTAAAACATTCCGAAATAACCGCTGTTGAGTTCCGGGCCGCCATCGTGCGAAACTAACGTGTGATAAGGCTTTGAGGCTTTCAGATGATGATCGGCATGGCGGGAAAGCTCGATGAGCGTTAAACGGCTCGAAGGCGCATCCGATTGCCATGAATGCTGCACTTCTACTTTGCTGCCCGCTTTTCGCACTAGTCCGTAATGCTCAATATAATTTACATACTCTAACTGAAATATTGCCACTACCGACTGCCCGAGATAAACAGCTAGTGCAACCCAGCCTAAGAAATATCCGATTGCTGCACAGCATATAATTTGCAGCAACAATGCTCGAACTACAAAGTTGTGGAGACCGTACGGTGTACGGTGATGTGTTTTGCGAATACGTTCGGCTTCGAGCATTAATGCACTGCGCCATTGTCCAGGCACGGTGCGACCCACAAAAGCATAAAGGTTTTCGCCGAAACGTGCTGTTGCAGGGTCTTCGGGAGTGCCCACACGTTTGTGATGGCCGCGAATATGCTCAATGTAAAAGTGAGTATAATTAACTACAAACATATTGAGCTGACCAAGTAAGCGTTCTGCAAGATTTTTTCGGTGAATAAGTTCGTGTGCAACTACAATACCCGAAATTCCGGCATTAAGACCAACAGAAATTACGCTAAGCACCAGTATTTCTAGCGTTCCGGAATTTGCAACATAAACAAGTAATGCAATTGATGAAATATGCAGAACTGATGCAATGTAAAGAATCAAATTAGGAATTATATCGGGCTGGTTGGCTGGAGGATTGCGGCGCTGCGGAGGCAGAAGCCAGTCGATAAAGACTAGAAAAAAAAGAGTCCATAAAATATTGGCAATGTGAAATCGCACATCAAACAAGCAACCGGCAACAGCCAAAATACCGGTCAACAGGCAAACAGAATAACGCAAGCCATACAGCATTTTCATGCCGATAAAGTTAAGAATTTTAGATGCAATTTTCCTTCTTCAGATAACCTGTTTTAGAAGGGAAAAATCAATCTAAAGGCATGACTTAACTCAAGCATTTGCTTTTTATAATTACAACTGACACACTGTTGTCACAACCCGGTTGTTGTTTTGCATCATCAAACCAAACAAAACTTATAACCATGAACATTGAAACCACTCCCGCCAAAACTTATTTACTGAGCCGTCACACCATTAGTTTCAGCGAATTAACTGCTGTGGGTGCACCTGCGGTTAATGCTATTTTTGCTGAACTTGAGAAACGTCAACTGCAGCGTGCCGGTAGTATTGAATTTATCTACCACAACTTTTCACAGGACAAGCCCTTTGTTCTTGAAGTTGGCATTCCGGTGGCTGATGCAACTGAGACTACAGATGAAAAATTTGCTATTGTGAAGCGTCCGGAATTTCGCAACATCAATCATATTCACAACGGTGGCATGAGTTCGATGATGGCGGCTTATGATATGCTCTTTGCTGAAATCGGTGCGAAAGCAATGCCTTACAATGGCGAAGTACGCGAGGTTTACACTATTTTTAGCCATCCGGAAGCTGCAGATAATGTAACTGAGATTCAGATCGGACTAAACTAAGTATGAACAAAGTTGAACGGCTTCAGGCCATTCTTCATGTGATACAAACCAAACGCACGGTGAGAGCTGAAGATCTCGCCGTGCGTTTCAGTGTTCATATTCGCACTATTTACCGTGATGTGAATGCTTTGATTGAGGCCGGATTGCCTATTGGCGCTGAGGCCGGACGAGGTTACTTTATTCTCGAAGGTCATTATCTCCCGCCAGTCATGTTTACAAAAGACGAGGCCTTTTCATTGTTACTAGCCGGGAAATTTTTGCGGCGCAGAACTTCCGAACGTTTCCAGAATGCGTTTGATACTGCCAGCGAAAAAATACGCGCTCAACTTCGCGGCGAACTTAAAGATGAATGGTCTGCTCTTGATGAGCGCATCAGTGTTGACACCTACTACTCGCCTTCACTTCCGCCCGGCAATGATGCACATATTGATGCGGCAAACGAAGCTCTGGCTAACTCGAAGGTGGTGTATTTCCGCTATCGCACTGCCGATGAAGCCGAGAGCCGGCGGCAGGTTGAGCCTATCGGATTGCTTTTTTATTCGAATATTTGGCACCTCATTGGCTGGTGTCGCTTACGAAAAGATTACCGTGATTTCCGTCTGGATCGTGTTCTTGAAATTCAAGTACTGGATGAAAAATTTGAAACATCAAAACGAATAAGTATTTCGGAGTACGTGCACGAACAACGCCGCACAGAAAACTGGATACAGGCGAAAATTTTTGTTACCGACGAACTGCACGGCTTTATCCGCAACTCACGTTACTCAATGGGTTATGTTTCTGAAGAACGCGTAACCGAAGGATATGAAATGTTGTTTACAGTTACTTCTGTTACACACTTCTCAAAATGGATGCTGATGCTTGGTGTAAAAGCAAGAATAATTGAACCTCAGCTCATGCTCGATGAAACTACAAAGCATGTTGAAGCATTAGTAAATCAGTACCTGAAATAAAGAAAGTTAATTCTGAATAATATACTCTGCTCTTTCCGGCTCTGTGCGCAGATTCCTTACTGAAAGCGGCCGACGAACAATGGTAAGCGGAATTGTAGAGCGCCCGGGCGTTATGTTTTTGTAATCAGCTACAACACGAAACTGACTCGCAGTTATTGAACTGTATTCACTCAGCGGAACGAGAAAGATCAGTTCAACTTTGTCGGGAATTGTTTTGAGTGTTGTGCCGGGCGGAACGTTTACGGCAGTAACCGGAATTGTAATCCGGCCTTCTGTAAATTTATCGACTTTGACAGCAAGTTTAACAGAAGCAGGCTGAACACTAAGCTGCCGGGCGGTTCCGTTGAGCAGCAGCGGCACGGTTTCTTCTATGTTTTTATCAATTCCGTTGTAGCTGCGGGGCTCTGTAGTTACATAATCTACACGGTTTACCATTTCGGCTGAACCGCTGATGACTACAAATGCCGGATCTGTAACAACACTGTCGGCAAGCTGAAACTGTGGTGCGGGTGTTACAGAAACGAGAGCACGTACCGGCACTTTGCGCGCTACCCGGGGCGAGAAACTGAGCGCTATCGTATCGGGATGAACCCGCACCACGCTTGCGCCTCTTCCGAAACTGCTGTGCAGCCGCAAATTGCTGATATTGGTAAGCAAGGCAAGATCACCGCGCACATTGCGGCGGGCTAAACGCACATCAAGTTCCAGAACGCCGGGAACTCGGCCTAATTTCCAGGTAAGTAAAGTGAAACCGCTGCCGCGCAATTCGGCATCTACTGAGTCCGGAAGATTGCTGCTGAGCATTTTATCGGCCGGCAAATTCATATACACCACCTGCACACGATGCACAGCCGTATATTGCTTAGAAAGCGCGTGCAGCAACCATGCTGCTGATGCAAGCAGCAAACACAACAGCATTGTAGAAACGCGGCGACTCAGCAGTGGTTTTTGCCCCTGTGAATCGCCGCGCCGAAAAATGTTTTTTACCGTCACAGACGAAATTTACAAAATCTGCTCGTGTTATGCTTTTTTCTCTGCTGTAAGCGCACGGGTCTGATCCATTGAAATCGATGACTTGAGCATACGTAAACGGTTGCCGCCTTCGGTTTCAATCACGAAATCATTATCTTCTCCGTATTCAACAATTTTACCGATGATACCGCCGATGGTAACAACTTTGTCACCTTTCTGCAATTCTTCCATCAGTTTCTTTTGTTCTTTGGCTTTTTTCTGCTGCGGACGAATCATAAAGAAATAGAACACTACGATGATCATACCGATCATGATGAATGTTGATATTCCGTTGCCGCCGCCGCCAGCAGCAGGAGCAGCTTGTAAAAGGATGTTAGAAAAATTCATTGTGCGTTTTATGGTGTGAGTGAAAAATACTTATTGTTGGGGCTTTGCAGCCGGCTTGGGTGCCAGAATTTCGGCTTTAATGGTAAGCACAGTTGTATTGGGTTCGCAATTGGTAACCAGTGTAACTGTTTTGCTTACAATACCGCTCTTGCCTTCGCTGTTAAACTGCACGTTAATGTCGCCGTCTTCACCCGGACGAATAGCCTGTTTCGGGTAATCAGGAACGGTGCAGCCGCAGCTTCCGTTGGCACTGCTGATGATGAGATCATTGCCTCCGACATTGGTAAATTTGAATACGCAGGTAACGCGGTCGCCCTGAGTAATTTTACCGAAGTCATGAACTTCTTTGTCGAATTTCATCTTGGGTTTTTCGCCCGAAGGAGCATGTCCGCTTGCAGTTGCATCGTTATCAACCATTGCCGGATTAATGCCTTTGGGATCTTTGGGAGAGCAGGCAGTAACCGCAGCGCTAATCATAACCAGAGCAGCTAAACGGAAAAAAGAATTGGTTTTCATAGTGTGTAAATGTTCAATGATACAAAAGTACGATTTCTTCTTTCGTATTACTCCATAAGTCCCCGGCCGCTTTTCATCAGTTTTCCTTCATTTTTAAAATCGGCTACGAGTTTATCGAGAATACCATTAATAAACTGTTTGCTTCGGGGTGTGCTGTATGTTTTAGAAACTTCAATGTATTCGTTGAGTGTTACTTTAACCGGAATGCTCGGAAAATACTGAAGCTCAACCAAAGCCATTTTCATCAGAATAACGTCCATCAGCGCAATACGGTCAACTTCCCAGTTGGTGGTTTTTTCGGCAATGCGTTTTTCGTAATCTTCGTTTTCGATAATGGCTTTGCGATAGAGATCAACCACAAAGCGGCGGTCTTCTTCGGCATCTTTAAACAGCGGTGCGAGTTCCGGGTTTTTATCTTCTTTGCCCGATTCAAGTGTTCGGATCAGTGCAGGAGCTACAGCCATATTCAGATCGCCGGGCCAATGCATATTTTGTTCTTCGAGATAATGTTCTACTTCATCATCGTCGGCAATAAAGCGTTTAAACACATCGAGCAAAAATTCCGAATCTGTTATGTAATCCGGATTTTCAGTAGCCATGTAGATTTTGTAGCCATCCCAGCCACGTACTTTGCTCCAGATTTTGCGGGCAAGTTCCATGTCTTCATCACGCTGCCAGCCCAATTTACGCGATTCAGATTCGCGCTTTAGTCCGGGATGCGAGGCCAGCTGCTTGATTACTTTATTGTTAACGAAGTTCAGGCTGGGATTCAGATCATCGGCTGTGGGCAGATGTTTGTTTCTGTTTTCCTCAATCAGATGTACCGCATAGCGATGGATTTCGCCAAATGCCAGCAGGAGATAGATATACAGTTCATAGGTGCGGTCAACACTGCGCAGCAGCTCGCGTTCACCTCTGGGCATATCGTTGTCGCCCGACTGGAAGTAACCATACAAAGCTTGCATGGCTTTGATGCGCAAATAACGCCTGTTCAGCATACTGTTCGTGTAAAGTATTGGGTAAATGCGGCGGTATCAAAAACAAACATCCCGGCCGGGACTGCAAAAACAGACCTGACAGGGATGAGTGCATAATGATTCCGAATTGGATTCATTGTTGTTATTGTGTTCCGCTTTAGCGGTAACGGTTCAAAGAACGTTCAGTTTGCTGGATATGCTCAGCGCTTTGTACGCAATGCGGCCATTGCAGCAATGCGCTGCTCGGCCATACGATTAGCCGCCATGTAGGTCGGTATTTTCTCAGCTTTTGCAAGTGCAAATACAGCAGCTGTGTTGTCGTAGATTTTATCAGCAAGGCTAATTGCATAATCGCGGCCAAAGCCAACAACTTCCGAATATACATTAATGAGACCGCCGGCGTTTACAACGTAATCAGGTGCATAAATAATGCCCTTTTCCATTACAATTTTGCCATGCACGGTTTCATCGGCCAGCTGATTGTTTGCAGCTCCGCAAATTACAGCACATTTCAGGCGCGACAGTGATGCGTCATTTACGGTTGCACCTAAGGCGCAGGGAGCGTAAATATCCATATCAAGATCAAAAAGATCGTCGCCGCTTACAATTTCAACCGAAGCATGTGCCTTTTTAACTGCAGCAAGGCGGTCTTCGTAGATATCGCAGATCCAAACTTTGGCCTCTTCTTTCACGAGAAAATCAACCAGCACCGAGCCAACGTGACCAACACCCTGCACCGCAATTTTTTTGCCGGCAAGGCTGTCGTTACCCCACATTTCTTTGGCTGCGGCTTTCATTCCCATGTAAACACCGCGTGCAGTAACCGGAGAAGGATCGCCGCTGCCGCCTAATGCCGGGGGAATGCCGGTTACGTGCTTGGTTTCCATACGCACGTATTCCATGTCTTTGGTTCCGATTCCAACATCTTCGGCAGTAATGTACTTGCCGCCGAGGCTGTCAACAAATTTCCCGAAGCGGCGCATCATGGCTTCGTTTTTGTCTTTGCGGGCATCACCAATAATTACTGCCTTGCCACCGCCGAGGTTGAGCCCGGTTACAGCGGCTTTGTAGGTCATACCGCGCGAAAGGCGGAGCACATCTGTAAGGGCTTCACTTTCCGAAGCATAAGCCCACATACGTGTACCGCCAAGTGCCGGCCCGAGTGTGGTGTTGTGGATTGCGATGATGGAGCGCAGACCTGTAGCATTGTCGTTGCAGAAAACAACTTGCTCGTGGTCAAACACTGACATCTGGCTGAGCGGTCCGGCCGCTGTCTTGGTCTCGTTTGCAGTAAGCATTGAGTCTCGGGTTGAGTGAATCCCTGTTGATTTGCGTAACTTTATGCCGGCTTTTCAGACGGCCTGCAAAAGTAGCTGTTTTTTGTTACCCGCCCAAAATGGTATTTCGGGCATCATAAAACATAATTTTTAGCTGTATTTTTGAACCATGAATTCTAATCTTCTTGTACTTACTGAACGCATACGGAATAC
>JBKDHA010000151.1:0-25295 GCA_046335555.1 Bacteroidota bacterium | reverse complement strand
TCGCGACTTGTTTTATTCCAATCTTCGGCGCTTCGCGACTTGTTTTATTCCAATCTTCGTCGCTTCGCGACTTGTTTTATTCCAATCTTCGTCGCTTCGCGACTTGTTTTATTCCAATCTTCGTCGCTTCGCGACTTGTTTTGTTCCAATCCTCGTCACTTCGTGACTTGTTTTGTTCTAGTCTTCGTCGCTTCGCGACTTGTTTGTTCTAATCTGTGGTGCCGCGATGCATCGCGGCACACCCTGTTAACTACTGTTTTGAATCTGTTAGCTTCCTTTTACTTTTAAAGGATATATTCGCTTAATTATCAATTAGCCAATGTTTTCCTTCTTTCCTTCCATTTCAAGATTTCAGCTTAAAACCGAACGCCTGATTATTCGCCCATACCGGGTGAATGATGCGGGGCAGCTTTTCGAATTTGTAAAACGTAATCGTGAGCGGATGGTGGATTATTTGCCTTTGACTGTTCAGGAGAATTATTCGGGAATGGCATCGCGGCAATTTATCCGCAAGCGGAAATCTGAATATCAGGAAGCGAAAAGCTGTTTTATGGGTATTTTTTTGCCGGGCAATAAGCTCGCGGGACAAATAGCTTTGCGAGAAATAAATACCCGCGTTCCGAAATGTGAAATGGGGTATGTAATTGATGCGGATGCCGCCGGAAAAGGCTACACCACAGAAGCTCTGCAAGCAGTTTGCAACTGGTGTTTCGACAAATTGCAAATGCAGAAAGTAAGTCTGCGTATTGAAACCATTAATACCGCATCGCTGAAAGTAGCCGCTGCCGCCGGATTTCAGCATACCGCAATACTTCGCAACGATTTCCGAGCTGCCGACGGAAGGCTGATGGACGTTGAGCTTTGGGAAAAGTTTTCCGGCTTCGCCGGAGTGTTGAATGTTGAGTGATGAGTGTAAAATGTTCAAAACAGGAAAAGCTTTTGTCACCTCTCGACTCCGCTCGAGATGACAAAGGCAAGCTGGAAAGTAAAGTAATGCCCGAAACAGAATCCCAAGAAATGCTTTTCAGAAAGACTTTAGAGGCACAATTCAAAAACAAAATCAAACTCACGTTCCCCTTTCCCTTCGGGAGTGTAAAATGAGTAAATCAAAAAATGCCCTTGTCAGGTCGAGCGGAGCCGAGACCTTACAAGGGCAAGCTAGACAGTAAAGTAATGCCCGAACCAGAATCCCAAGAAATGCTTTGCAGAAAGCCTTTAGAGGCACAATGCAAAAACAAAAAGCAACTCACGTCCCACACCGAACCGATCTTAGAAATCCGTTCCTCTGCCCAGCGGTTTGTGTTTATACCAACACAAGGAGTTCGTCAATCGGTGAGGTGAGGGACTGCCAAACGAGAAGAAAAAATGAGTTTCCACCTGCGGCTCTTTTATAATGAGCATTACCCAAAACATTCCGAACTGCGGGCAAACTAGAATGTAAAAGAAATGCTCTTGTCATCTCGAGCGGAGTCGAGAGAGGACAAGTGCAAGCTAGAATGTAAAAGAAATGCCCTTGTCATCTCGAGCACCCGCAGTTAATGCGGGTGAGAGGAGACAAGTGCTTTTTTCAATCCCTCAACCACCGAATCACCCGAGGCTTCTCCCCCTTTTCAATTTTCGCAATAATCCCCATCCACTGCAGAAGCGGCGCAGCAATGTATGTGCCTGAGTCGTATTGCTCGGCAAGCCAGTCGCCATCGCCTTTGTAGCCGTGTTCGTGAAACAGTATGCGTGAAGGAATTCCGCATTGCTGAGCGGCTAACCACGACCACAGCAAAACAGCCATTTCATCGCCGTCTTTGTTGGGAGCTGCATTCAGCACATCGCCGTTCAGCATTGGTCTTTCGCCTGATGTGGTTACTGCAATGTGTCCGGCTTCGTGCAGCAAATCGCCGGGGTAGAGCATGCTTTCAGTATCAAAAACAATACATCCGTTTTCGATTCCGATGCCGGGAACAAATGTGGTTTCGGGCACTTTACCTTCACGCCAGTGAATACCTATTTCGGTAAGAAAGCCTGTAATCTTTTGTATATGTGCTGTGCGGTCTTGAAGCAAATTACTCATCGCCGGTAAATTTAGCGGATAAGCGTAACAGTTCCCTTCTGATCAATAAATTCACCTTCAGCAGTTCTGAACGTGAGCGTCCACACATAAACTCCGGGCATACATTTTTCGCTACCCACTCGCCCGTCCCAGCCATCGGTCTTTGCATTCGTCTGATAAATCATCTCGCCCCAGCGATTGAAGATTGTGAACTGGTAATGCGATACATCTACAAAGCCGGTCGAAGGCATAAACAAATCATTCATTCCGTTGCCGTTGGGCGTAAAAGCATTGGGTACAAATACTAAGGGTTTCTGAGCAACCTCGGCAACATTTGAATAACTTGTATCAGCATATCCAAATACGTTTACAGGTGTTTCAACCGCTTCGATGTAATAACTGAAACGGCCGCGCATCGGAATAAATGCATCAACAACATCTGTGTAAGTGTAAACGCCTGCGCCGGTAAACGGAATCGAAGCTATTGGACCGGGATTAAGCACACCATCAACCATTCGGTAAATGTTGTAGCCCAGCACCGGCGATGCCCAGCCTTCATACTCATTCCAGATCAATGTGTTTGTAATTTCGTTGTTGGCTGTAGCCTGCAGCAATATGGTGCGTCCGAGATTTGAAGTATAAGCATCAACGCCGCAACTGTCAACTGCAACCATTTTGTACCAATAGCTTTTCAGACTTGTCTCTGCTGTATTATCAGTAAAACTGATTTGCGAAGCGGCACTGAACGGCACTGTACCCACAAGCAGCCAGGGACCAAGCTGTGTTTCGGAACGATATACTGAATAACTTGAAATATCAGCAGCAACATCAACAAAAGCGCGAACCTCAACTGTATTGGGTGCATTTACGGTTGCCACACGCAGGTATTCAAACAGGGGTAATTGCGGAACATTCGCAAACAGACATACTTCCTGCGATGTTGAGGTGATCTGACCAGTTGCATCAAATGCCTGAATAAAGTAACAGTAGGTTGAAAACTGTACAAGACCGGTATGCGTAAAGGTAGTATCTGTTGCCCCTGTGCTGCCGGCCAATTGAAGCGGCCCGTTGTTTTCACTGAACCAAACAGTGTAACCGGCAACGCCGCCTGGCATATTGGCATAACTATTCCAACTCAGCAAAGCTGCTGCGCTGCAAATATCAAGCGATACAGAAACAAACAATGTATGATGCTGACTGCTGAACACTGTCACATTACTGCAACTGTCAACTGCCGCAACGGCATACAACTCGCTCTGCTGATCGGCATTAGATGCGTTGTTGGTATAGGATGTATTGTTATAACCGAAAACAGTATCAATAGCCGTCCACAAACCATTGATATATTGAAAAACAATATACGCCGTTACATCAGGCGATGTTGAAGGTTGCCAGCCCAACACAGCATTTCCGGCCGCATTTACAGAAACACTGTCGAGCACCGGAACGTTGGGAACTGTTGCATCCTGCACAAGAATACCATCGACATTAGAAACCGAAACGCAGCCGAGCGAATCACCAATTTCGATGCGGTAATTAACCGTTATGTTGCAATACGGAATTGAGTCGGTATAAGTTAATTGCTGTGTCGAATCAATCAGCGTCCATACGCCTGTCGGATATTCTTTGTAAATGCGGAACCAGCCAAACTGTGTTTGCGGCGGAGGATTGCCGATATTGTTCCAGGTAAGTGTTGAGGTGAGATTGTTGTTATTTATTGCCTGTAAATAAATTGTACTTAATGTATCGGTTGGCGGCAGTAATGTACCACAGCCCGAACGTGTTTGCACGTAATAATAAATAGGGCCTGAATTGGCATTGGCCGTTGCATGCGTGTATGCAAGCTGGTTATAATTAAATATCGAATCAACAACTGTAAAAGGGCCGTTCGGGTTTGCTGACGAATAAATATGATAGCTGTTAAATGTTCCTGCTGTATCCAGCGGCTGATCCCACGTAAGCGTTACACCTCCGGCAGCATTCACTGCAAGACAATGCAGATCGGGTGAGGCAACAACCGGTAAACTAAGCACGGTTATTGAAATTGTGGCAATGTTTTGTGCAGGTGCCGGACAAAAATCGTCGGCAGTGCGAATCACAAAGTTGTACGTATTCGACTGTACAAAGCACTGATTCGTGTAGGAAATATGGCTGCAATCGGTTTGCCAGGTGAATGTAGTTTGCGCGCCCATACTGCCCGAAACCGGCGGCGGCGGATTAAGCACGGCGCAGGGCGGATTCAAACATCCTGTTGTTGTATTGGTGTAGCCTGCGCCAAACTGTAAGCCGGTGGCCGTCATGGTAAGTGTTTGCGGTGAACCGTTCGGCAAAAACTCAAAATCTGATCCGGCAAGTGTAAACGTTACAAGCTGACCGGCAGTAACTGTATCCGCATAAAGCGTGTAAAGTCCGGTCAACGGATCCTGAAACGGCGGTGTCATATCCGGCGGAGAGTTGGCACCGCAGGGCAATAAAATCACCTGTATTTCGCGGAAAATTTCGGCTACAAGCTGTCCGCATTTCCATGCCTGAACTTTTACGCAGGTTACAAATGCGCCCTGTGTGAAGGAGGTGTAAGAAATTTCGCCAGTTGCAGGATCAAGTGCTGCCGGCACATTGTTCGGATCCAGATTGGTGCCGGGCATCGGACTGGTCATCGAAAAGCCGGGCACAAAAGGAATAAAAGGCGGATCAACTCCCGGCAGATAAGAAACCGGAGGCGATGTAATAAACTGATTGAGCGGCTCGGCCCAGTCGAACGTAATTGAATCAAGCTCTACGTCAACCGCATTGTGGTTGTAGGTAAACGGATAACCGGTGCAGATGATTGTTTTCGGGCTTTCCAGAAACTTCGGCGAATTATCGTAACACGGGTTCATGTTCTGGTTATTGTAGGCATACATAATTGCCCGCAATGTAAAACCCGAACTGCCCGGCGCTTGCAAATTCACAATAGCATTGTTCCGGCAGCAATCATCATAGGTAAATACCCAGCCCTGCGGCGGCGGTGTGCCGTTAAGCAGTATCGGTGCCGACTGATAAATATATTCCTCAACAGCGCCCGGAATAGGATTTGTGGGTGATGCGGCGGCACAGGTAATTGTTGGTCCGGCAATATTGCATACCGGAGAAATATCGGTTTGCGAAATCAGCGAGAGATTGATTGTTCCTACACTCGGATTGTTGATTACATCCAGCACTGCTGCCAGAGGCGCTGCTGCTCCGCTGCAATCACGATAAAGTTTCATCTGAAAAACAAACTCGCCGGTACCCAAACATTCCCAGGTAATTTCTCCGCCCATCAAATGCGAAGCCCTTGCCTGTGAAACAAGCAATGTGAAAGATGCCAGGAAAAGCAGGAGACGCTTAATTCCTTTTTTCATCATAAACGATGTGTTATCAATGTAGTGAGCCATTACAAAGATAACATTTCAGGCCAGTCCTGAAAGCGTTTGGAGCAGCGCAGTACTAAGGATTACTAAAACACCTTATTTCCGCATCCCGGCTACCAATTCCGTAAGATCATCAGGATTGAGATACTTCTGTGCTAATTGCTGCAACTCGGCGGCTGAAATGCTTTGCACGGTTTGCAGGAAGCGGCTGTAATAATCGTAGCTGAGATTATAGCCCAGCAAGCCTTTGAGTCGGTCGGCAAGTGCAAAAGGGCCGTCGGTGCTGCGGAGGAAAACGCCGGTCATGTAGTTGCGCACGAGTTCGAGTTCATCGGCGGGAATTTCTTCCTGACGCAGCTTGTCGAGTTCGGTGCGGATTTCGTGCAGCGTGGCATTGGTTACATTCACACCTACTTCGGTAGAAATTACAAAGTAACCGGCTTCGCGCAGTGAAACCAGACCTGAACCAATGCCATAAGTATAACCTTTATCCTCGCGGATATTGGCCATAAGCCTTGAACCGAAATAGCCGCCAAACACGGTGTTGAGCACCTGCATGCCGTGATAATCAGCATGTGTTTTGTTGAACAGCAAACGACCGGTGCGAATGGCCGATTGAATGGCATCTGCTTTTTCGAGCGTGTGAATGCGTCCGGAGTGTGTAACCGGTGCAGGAAGTGCGGCATGAATTGCAGGCTGTGTGCCTGATGCAAGCGAACCAAATACCTTGCTGATTTCATTGGTCACCGCATCAGTTACCATGCCGGCTACAATAATGGTGCAGCCTTCGGGTGTGTAATGTGTGCGGTGAAAATCTACAAGCTGTTCGCGGGTAAGTTTATCGAAATCGCTGAGTTCGGCTTTTGCACCGTAGGGATGCTGCGTGCCGAAAAGCAATTCAGAAAAGCCGCGGCGCGCCATGTTGCTTACTTTGGCAGCATCCACTACAAATTTCTGACGGCGGTTGCTGATGTAAACATCAAATTCTGCCGCCGGAAAAGAGGCTTCAAACAGCATGGCACGCACCAGCGGAAGCACCGCGGGCAGGTGGCGGTTGAGCGTGTAAAGCGTAAACGAAGCATTATCGTGCGTGGTTTCCGATTCGATAAATGCGCCGTAGTAATCGAGTTCTTCGGCAAGTTCCTCGGCGCTGCGGCCGGGTATGCCTTCGTCGAGCATATCGTTAACCGCAGTAGCCACTAAAGGCTGCGGCTGACGACAAATGCCTGCGGTAAACTGCCATTCAATTTTTACTACTTCCTGCGTTCCGGCATTGAGCACGAAAATAGGAATGCCGTTGGAGAGTTTATGTTCTGCGGCCTGCAAAAGATGAACATCTTTTACCGAATGAAATGCCGGTGCCTGTGTGCGGTTGGGTGTAATGGTCATGTAGCTTGCAGATCAGGCCGTTTTGGCGGCACGGTAGTGTAAAGCAGAACAGTTGGTGCGGCGCATTACTTCGGCTGCGGTGCTGCGAATGATTTCGGCAGTAACAGCGCGATAGTTGGCCACTTCGTTATTGATGTTTGAAGCATTGCCGAGCAACTCGAAATATGCTAAGTTCATGGCTTTGTCAAGCACACCCATTTCGGCAAACTGAAACGACGACTCAGCTTTGTTTTTCACCTTGTCGAGTTCTCGTTCCGAAACAAGTTCGGTGGTTAGTTTTTCGAGTTCGGCAAACACGGCGGCTTCACCTTCATCGGTACTGATGCCTTCGTTCATTTTGCCCGAAACCACAAACAAACCTTTGTCGAGATCGCCCATGACATAAGCGCTGATTTCGCTGAACACCTGCTGCTCTTTCACCAAACGGTTGTAGAGTCGTGCCGAGTTACCGCGCGAAAGCAAATCAGAAATCAGATCCATGGTGTAGTAGCCCGAATCGCGGCGGTCGGTCATGTGAAACGCCATATACAGCGCATCATACGGCACATCGCGTTCAACTTCGAGGCGGCGGTATTCGTTTTGTGCAGGTTCAGCCGGAAGGTTGCGAGGCGGCTTTACACCGGCATCAATGGGCTGAAACCATTTTTCGGCAAGCTGTTTCACTTGTTCGGTTTCTACATCACCGGCAACAACCAGAATAGCGTTCGACGGATTGTAGTGTTTGGCAAAAAAGGCTTTCACATCTTCCATCTTCGCCAGTTCGATGTGCGAAATTTCTTTGCCGATGGTTGCCCATTTATACGGATGTACTTTGTAAGCCAGCGGGCGCAGCAGCAGCCACACATCGCCGTAAGGCTGGTTCAGGTAGCGCTGTTTGAACTCTTCAATAACTACACTGCGCTGTACTTCCAGACTTTTTTCTGAAAACGCAAGACTCAGCATCCGGTCTGATTCGAGCCAGAAACCGGTTTCGAGATTTTGCGAAGGCAGCGTGAGGTAATAGTTGGTAATATCGTTTGATGTGAATGCGTTGTTCTCACCACCTACCCGCTGCAGCGGCTCATCGTAGCTCGGAATATTTACCGAGCCGCCAAACATGAGGTGTTCAAACAAATGCGCAAAACCGGTGAGGTGTTCTTCCTCATCACGCGCACCCACATCATACAAAACATTTATACAGGCAAGCGGAGTTGAATTATCGCGGTGAACCAGCACACGCAAGCCATTGGTAAGTGTAAAACGGTCGAATTGAATCATAGATGTAAACAGAACTGCCGGCAAATTGCGGAATAGCTTTTTGCTGAAACAGTGTGCAAAGTTACGGCGATTTTTGGGACTGTCTTTGATCTAAAAACATCCCGTAGCGTCGCGATGCATCGCGACGCTACGGGATGCATCGCGGCATGACAGGAAAACATGTTTTTTAATCAGTCTTTGCGGGCGGCCGCATCATCACCAGCAAAATCACGCCCAGCAAAGCATCTGCAATACCGCCGCCAATCATCAGCCAGCGGCCTTCGCCTTGTGCATACAGCATGATCCAGAATGCTGCTGCAAGCAATTTACCCAAGCCGCCAACAAGCATAACGCCGTAGTTGGCAGCAGGATTAGTAGCCGTAACAAAGTAGCCAATGCCCATGATGAACACAAAGCCCCAGAAAATTTGGTGGTACATGGGCACAAACGGAAATGTAAGTTCCGGCTCGGGCTGGCGTTCAAAAAACTGTGAAAAGAAAAATGCGGGTGCAGCGAAACAGAAAATTGCTGTTAGAATATTGACAGCAGCCATAAACAGGAGTAACTGGCGCTGATAACGGAAGATGAAATTCACAGGCGTGAGATTTTCGGAAATTGAAAAAAAACTTATTCGAATGAAAGAATTGTTTTGCGGATAATAGCAATGCACTCGCGCAGTTGTTCTTCGGTAATTACCAGCGGAGGTGCAAAGCGGATAATATCGCCGTGCGTGGGCTTTGCAAGCAGTCCATTGTCTTTTAAGCGCAGACAAACATCCCAGGCAGTTGTTCCGTCTTTCGGTTCAATTACTATGGCATTAAGTAAACCTTTTCCGCGCACAGCAGTAATGCGTGTTGAGGGAATTGCGGCGAGTTCATCGCGAAGAATTTTTCCGAGTCGCTCAGAGTTTTCGGCAAGCTTTTCGTCTTTCAGCACCTGCAAAGCTTCCATAGCAACGCGGCAGGCCAGCGGATTTCCGCCGTAGGTTGAACCGTGTTCGCCGGGCTTAATGGTGAGCATTACCTCATCGCTGGCAAGCACCGCCGAAACCGGCAGAACGCCGCCCGAAAGGGCTTTCCCGAGCACGAGCAGATCGGGCTTTACATTTTCATGATCGCAAGCCAGCATGCGGCCGGTGCGGCAGAGACCAGTCTGCACTTCGTCGGCAATCATCAGCACATTGTACTTTGTGCAGAGGTCGCGAACGCCTTGCAGATAACCTTCGTGCGGCACTACAACGCCGGCTTCGCCCTGAATGGGTTCAAACATAAAGCCGGCCACATTCGGGTCGCGCAAAGCTTCTTCGAGCGCCGAAAGGTTATTGTAAGGCACAATCACATAGCCCGGAAGATACGGCCCGAAGTTGGTATAGCTGTCGGGATCAGTTGACGATGAAATAGCGGCAAGTGTGCGGCCCCAGAAGTTGCCTTCCACAAAAACCATTTTCGCCTGATTGGCCGGAATTCCTTTCTTCACATATCCCCAGCGGCGGGCTAATTTCAGCGCGGTTTCACCGGCTTCAACACCGCTATTGACGGGCAATACTTTATCATACCCGAAAAACTGAGTGATAAAGCGTTCGTATTCGCCCAAACTATCGTTGTAAAAAGCGCGGGAAGTAAGCGTAAGTTTTTGTGCCTGTTGGGTCAGTGCGTTTATAATGCGCGGGTGGCAATGTCCCTGATTTACGGCCGAATAGGCTGAAAGAAAATCGTAATACTGTTTGCCTTCCACATCCCAAACAAACACACCTTCACCGCGCTCAAGCACAACCGGAATAGGATGATAATTATGAGCGCCGTAGCGATCTTCGAGGCTGATCAGTTCTTCTGAGCGGGTCATAGCGGCCGTTGTGGTGTGCATATTGTCTTTAATTATTCGCAAAAAGCGGAATGTTTAGTGCCTGTTTTAACCAAAACAGGACAACTTTCAAAAGTGACTGCAAAGGTAGCGAAAAGCCTCCGTTTCCCGAAAACTGGTCATTTCGGGTATTCCGCTAACCAATAACCGGCTTTTACTAACCGGGACAACAAACACAATCATAAATGTTGAATTTTTGATCGCCTGAAAAAATAATAGAGGATTGAAAAAGAAACAATGCAGCTCAACAATCTCAACCCGGTTGAACTGTGTTTAAGATGAATTGTAGGACCCTTATGCAATTCACGGGGAAATATAGAGCTGGGGCGCTCTTTTTTCCATTAAACTGATCTGTCTGAAAGCAGGTCAGTTTTTTTTATGCTGCTTAATTAAACAAAGCAGTAAAAAAAGCCCCAATGAGCAATATATACAGCCAATAAACAATAGCCGAAGAAACAAAAAAGTGCAGCGTGAAAATCAGCCCGTTCCTCCATTGATTCCGCGCCAGCAAGCGAACGCTTACAATAAGTAAAATAAGCGTGTGCACAGTACATCCAATAAAAGCAATAACATTAGCCCAGGCATAAACCCGGTTTGCGCTTAAATCTGTATAGCGCAAAAAGCAAAGCAGCAAGACTATCGAAAAAGCCAGCGTAAGCAAAACATGCCAAACCCAAAGCCGAACAAAAAAACCACGAAACCCTGTTTCAGAAACCATAAAGCAAGATACATTTTTGTATTTGCCTGACACAATTAATGCCAAAAACAATCTGAGCAATGTAGTCTGAGCGCAGCGAAGCATCGTAGTCTGAGCGCAGCGAAGCAATGTAGTCTGAGCGAAGCTTTTCATTTTTCACTCTTCATTCAACACTCAACACTCCTGCACAATCCTACTCAACTACAAGCTTATACCCCACTCCTCTCAAATTAATAAACTTAATCCGTTCATCATTCTTAAAATACCTGCGCAGCTTAGTAATCACCACATCCATATTGCGACTGGTATAAACCGTATTCATCCCCCAGATTTCTTCAAGCACACGTTCTTTTTCTACCACCTGATTTATGTTTTCCGACAAAAACTGAAGCAGTTTGGCTTCTTTAAATGAGATGGTTACTGAATCATTGCCGAACAGCAGTGTTTGTGCAACTGCATCAAAAACATAATTCCCGATCTGATAGCGTGTTTTACCGGAAGCACGGGTTATAGTGCGAAGCAGAACCTGAATGCGGGCCAGAAGTTCATCAATCGAAAACGGTTTTTTCATGTAGTCATTCGCTCCGGCTTCAAAGCCTTTGAGCACATCAGCCGTTTGCGATTTGGCACTCAGAAACAACAGCGGAATAAACTCATTCTGCTTTCTGATTTCGGAAGCAACTTCATAGCCGCTCATTCCTTCCATCATAATATCCAGCACCGCAATATCAGGCAAAAACTTTTTGTACGATACCAGTGCTTCGGCACCGTTTCGTGCAATCATGACTTCAAAACCTTTGGTTTCTAATGTATCCTTAATAATCATGGATAACATATCTTCATCTTCAACGAGCAGTAGTTTGTGCATATATCGGTAGTTGTAATTGAATATCGGTACCACAAACACCATCACTGATGAGTGATACATTGCCTTTATGTAATTCTGTAATCGTTTTTACGTAATGCAAGCCCAACCCGTAGCCTTTCGATTTCTGATCGCCTTCGAGCGGTACCTGAAAGAATTTCTCGAATACATCTTTCTGATGTTTTTGCGGTATTCCGGGACCATTATCACCAACAGTAATTGTTACAAATTTGCCCCGAACTTCCATACTCAGCCAAACCCTTACCTGTTGCATGCCTGAGTGTTTTACGGCATTATCAATAAGTGTATTCAGGATATTGGTGAGGTGAAATTTATCACCCGAAATCACACATTCATTTTCGGGAAGTTCCAGTTCAAGCAATAATTGATCGGGATGTGATTCATCCCAAATATTAGCCACTTCCTGCAAAAGATCATTAATATAAATTTGTTCTAATTGCAACTGAAAATCGTCTTCCTCAATCGCATAAGTTTGTAAGCTTTTATCAATAAGCGTATTTATCCGTTCGGCCTGAACCCGGGTCATACGCAGATACTGAAGCGTTTTTTCTTTGTTATCTAATATCGAATATTTCTCAAGCGCTTCGGTAGCGGCAAGGATTACGGCAACAGGAGTTTTAATTTCATGATTTACGTTATTGATAATTGTGTACTTCAACATAGTTAGTTCAAGATTGCTCTTGAGAAAACGAATAATGATGATGTACATAATAACCGCAATAATGATGATGATGATGAACAGAAAAAACTCATCAAGCACACGGCCATAAAGAAACTCACGTAAATTATTTATCCTGATTACGATAAACGCATTATTATCATACATACAGGGAGCGGTATAGTAATAATCGCCGGTAGTGAAACCGTTTTGCGATGTATTTCTGAGATCATTTTTCAGGTATTCTTCTGCAGCCAGTTTATCAGACGAAATCACTTTTGACAAATTCTCAAAATTATTATTGTCAGAATAACTCAGCATGATTACTGTGAAATCAACATAATAATTTCTGTACTCGTTATAATCTTTAATGAGATAATTAAAAATCTGTTCGTCTTCGGCATTGCCATAAGGCGGTTGCTCTGCAGTACTCGGAATTTTTCCGGCAAGACTCAGATTTTCTTCTGTGGCTTCAGTCAGCGAAATATCATCGATTCCGAAATCATTGAACATCCCGGCTGTATTTCTGTTGTATAAAGTAATTACAGCTTCGTCTGATTTATCGCTGTACCAAATTTGTTTATAGGCCATCCAGTTCTGCGTTTCTTCGGGCGCAAATGCAGAAGGCAAACAACTATCGTTTATACAGGGCTGCAGAAAAGCACGTTGCCAGCGGGTTTCAGATATACGCTGGTTGTTTTTCGGATGTGAGAGATTGCTGAAATAAAATTGCAAAATGTATTTCCGGCCGGGTTTAACGTTAACTGTTTGCTTCCAGATCACAATATTGGAATCAACAGGCCCGTCAACCACAAACATTTTCCCGTCCTGATCATGCGACTCTCCTTCCCAGTTCCAATGAATTTTAGCGGCAGAAGTAGTAACAACCGATATTCCGCTTTTCTGCGGATTGGTGAGCAGAGAATTATTGTTTTTTAAGTCTTCAACATCTGTTTCAAAATAGCTGTTGTTTTCAGAAAACGAGCCATTTTTTATCAGGTTCAGTGAATCAGGCCATACAAACTGTCCGGGAAGGAGCGGTATTGTCTGCTTCATGTTTTCATTCATCTGCAGGCGATTGCTCACAAACGAACGATGCTGGTTAACCACATCTGTTGCCGACATGCGAACTACCCGCATGATTGATCGCTTTTCGTTATTGTACTTAAAGACAATACTCAGAAACACCAGCGAAATAATTATCAGCAGCATCAGCAATACTAAAATGCTGATCAGGCGCGGACTATTTCGTGAAGCTGAAACTGACATGCTTTAGGGTTGCTGTTTGCTTTAAGCCGAATGTATTTTGTCATTCAAGTTTACCAACAGGCTACAAGATAAAAAATGAAAGCAGCAAAATCCAATATATTTGATAAGCGGTTAATGTAAGTTCAAATTGTGCGCAGGATTATGTCATCAACATAAAAATGCGCAGACTGTTGTACCTTTGCCGCCTTATGAAACGCAAAGAATTTCCGATTTACGAAAAGGTTGAGATCACAGCAGCTGCGGCCGAAGGCAAATCGCTTGCACGAATTGACAACCTTGTTGTATTTGTAAGCAATGCAGTACCCGGCGATATTGCCGATATCCGCATAACCCGCAAACACCGCAGGTTCATTGAAGGTGAAGCAATTCACTTCCACCAGCTTTCAGAAAAACGCAGCAAACCGGCCTGCGAACATTTCGGACTTTGCGGAGGTTGCAAATGGCAGCATCTTGACTACAACTGGCAACTACAGTATAAGCAGCAGCAGGTTACTGATGCACTCAGCCGTATCGGCAAAATTCAGTTTCCGGAAGTAATGCCTATCCTCGGCTCTGCAGCTACATACAACTACCGCAACCGGCTCGATTATAGTTTCTCCAACAAGCGCTGGCTTACTGCCGAAGAAATTTCGCGTGAGTTCGAGTTTAAAGACCGAAATGCTCTGGGATTCCATATTCCCGGCACATTCGACAAGGTGCTTGATCTCAACAAATGTCATCTCCAGAAATCACCTTCCGATGAAATTCGTGCTTTTGTTCGCGAATATGCGCGCAAATTCAACCTTTCGTTTTTCGATATTCGCAACAAAGGCGGATTGCTTCGCGGGTTAACCATTCGCACAGCATCAACCGGCGAAATCATGGTAATTTTTCAATTCTATTATGATGCTCCCGAAGAAACGCATCCGCTGCTGCAAGCCGTTGCCGATGCTTTTCCGCAAATCACATCATTGCTTTGGATCACCAACGGAAAGGCAAACGATACATTCCATGATTTGCCTGTAAATGTATTCGGCGGCCGCGATCATATTTTTGAAGCGATGGAAAATCTTCGCTTCAAGATCGGACCTAAATCATTCTACCAAACCAACTCTGAGCAGGCTTACGAGTTGTACAAAGTAACCCGCAATTTTGCACAGCTTACCGGCAGCGAAAATGTATATGACCTGTACACCGGAACCGGAACCATTGCCCTGTTTACAGCCGCACAGGCTCAAAAAGTTACAGGCGTAGAACTTGTTCCCGCTGCTATTGAAGATGCAAAGCAGAATGCTGCTATGAATAAAATCAGCAACGCACAGTTCTTTGCAGCGGATATGAAAGATATGTTTACGTCCGAATTCCTGAGTACACACGGACAACCCGATGTAATCATTACTGATCCGCCGCGTGCAGGTATGCACGAAGATGTGGTGCGCTGTATTGCCGGCAGTAATGCAAAGCGTGTGGTTTATGTGAGCTGCAATCCCGCATCACAAGCCCGCGATCTGGAAATGCTCAACGAAACATACAGCGTAGAAAAAGTGCAACCCGTTGATATGTTTCCCCAAACACACCACGTTGAAAATGTTGTGCTGCTCGAAAAACGCTGAATAAACAACTAAACTCATTAACTACAACAAGCCCGTTTCTGATTGATCAGGAACTGGCTTGTTTGTTATTACAATCTTTTCAAATCAATAGATTGTCATAAATATTATTCAAAATTAGTTATTATAATCTAATCAGATCTGATGGTTTTTAATAAACTATTTCATTATATTATAATCATTAAATAGATTTGACAAAAAAATCTATGAAAAAACTTATCCTTCTCGCAGTTATTAGCTCATTTGCTGTTTCCTGCAAAGTAACCACACCTGTTGCCGCAACTTCAAATCCGGTGGGCAACAAAGTTGGAGTTTCAAAAGCCCGCCGCATTTTCGGTTTTTGGGTACAAAGCGATGCCTCAATCGCTACAGCGGCCAAAAACGGCGGCATTACCAAAATTTCAACTGTAGATATGACCCGCCGAAATGGTTTAATTATTTACAAAATCGAAACGCGGGTTACAGGCGAATAAGCCAACAGTCAACAAAAACGCCCGGACAAAATTTGTTCGGGCGTTTTTGCTGAAAGGTTATGTGGTTCAGGCTTCGTTTACCGTTATTTTTCCGCGATTAACGCTTGCAACAATAATATGCTTTTGTTCGTCTAAGAATTGTCCGTTTGCCGAGTGAACTTCAACCAAATGTCCGTTAATATTGGCTTTCCCGGCTGGTGCAAGGCGCGAAATGGTAATTCCAGTATCGCCTGTTTTTACGGGTGTATCATCGAGTGTGTTTACACGGCCTTTGAGTTCGGTATCAAGAGAAATGCGTTTCCACATACCGCTTTTGAATACGAGCCAAAACAAAAACGCATCCAGAATTAATGTCCCGATAAGTGTTGGTACTCCGCCTTCATTACCTAAGTAAGTAAATGAAGTCCACACTCCTGCAACCTGCAACACAAAGCCAATAATACCTGCAATAAGTCCGGGCAGGAAAAAGAATTCGAGTACCAGCAGCACACCGCCCAGCACAATCATAAATACAGTTGCAAATACAATCATGTTGCGGTGTTGTTGGCTTGTTTATTTACCCGGAGCTTTGGTGGTTGCGCCGCCGCCGGTGTAATATTTCATGGCAGTGGGTATAAATGCTTTAATTTCTTTGATGCGGGTCTCGTTGCTTGGGTGAGTACTCAAAAACTGTGGCGGACCGCTGCCGGTTGCTGCAGCCATACGTTCCCAAAAACCAACGGCTTCATTCGGATTGTAGCCGGCCATTGCCATAAAGCAAAGGCCAAGCTTATCGGCTTCGGTTTCGTGTTTGCGCGAATAGGCAAGTGCGCCCAGCGCAGTACCAACACCATAAACCTGCTGAAAAATTTGCTGTGTTTGTTCGGGTCGCTGACTCATAGCTACTGAAAGCGCCATACCTCCAAGCTGTATCGACAGCTGCTGACTCATACGCTCGTTACCGTGGCGGGCAATAGCGTGTGCTATTTCGTGTCCCATAACTACAGCCAGTCCGGCTTCGTCTTTGGTTACGGGCAATATGCCTGTATAAACCATTACTTTTCCGCCGGGCATACACCAGGCGTTTATGGTTTTGGGATCGTTAAGCACATTAAACTCCCACTTATAACCGGCAACCCGTTTCAGGTTTTTGTGTTTAGCGAGATACGAATTAATTGAAGCCTGAATTTTGGAGCCAACTTTACGCACCAGCACAACATTAGCATCGTTACCGGGAGCAGGCGGACTCTTTACCATAAATCCCTGATACTCTTTTACACTCATACCAATAAGAGTGCTTTCGGGCAGCAGGTTAAACTGGCGGCGTTTGGTGATCGGCACGCGGGCGCACGACCACGAAAATAACAGTGATACAGTAAAAAGGCCGAGGGCAAGGCGTTTCATAAGTCAAAGAGTTTTCTGGTTCAATACATCAATTCACTAACCGTGCCACGCTGAAACAGATGGTAAAAACGGTTACTCAATTTTTGCTGATAGTCCGCGGTCAAGAAGTGCCTCGCACATCGGACGAAGTTCACGGTTTGATCCGCGTTTAACGCCGCATTTTCCTGTAAAATGTACTAAGTGCGCACACTGTTCAGCCTGAACCGGATCGTGGCGGCAAATCTTCACCAGCGATTCAATAACCCAGTCAAACGTATTGTGATCGTCGTTGTAAAGAATCAGATCGTACAATTCCTTCACTTCTTCATCGAGGAGAAGGACGTCGTCCTGTTCTGTTTCGGGTGAAAAAATGTTGTTGTATGGTTTCATGTTGCAAAAATACAAAGAAATCCGGCAGCAGCCGGTTGCGTTTTTTCTGGGCGTGTCCCCTTTTTTCCTCGAAGGGCTTTGGCGGGGGGCATACGCAGCGGGGCTTTTCCTGCGACATCCCGCCGGATGTCGGTACTAAGCTTTTGTATCGACATCCGGCGGGATGTCGCAGGATGTCGCAGGATGTCGCGGGAGGTCGCGGGAGGTCGCGGGAGGTCGGCGGCTTGTCGCGGGCTGTCGCAGGAGGTCGGCGGGATGTCGCAGGAGGTCGCAGGATGTCGCGGGAGGTCGCAGGAGGTCGGCGGCTTGTCGGCAGGAGGTCGCAGGAAGTCAGCGGCTTGTCGCAGGAGGTCAGCGGCTTGTCGCGGGAGCTCGGACGGCTGTCGGCAAGAGGTAGTGCGGCTGTCGTTACAGAAGCTTAGCCGCCGGAACGGGCTTGAGATACCGGGATGCGTTTGCCGTTTTTCCACGCTGCTACAAAAGCATCGGTTATGCCTTTGGCGGCACATTCTTCGCGCAGGGCGGCGGCGGCTTCGTAGCTGTTTACGGGGGCTGTCATGAAAACGGTGAAACCGTTTTCGGGGTTTACATAGTGCCGAACGCCGCGGCCTGATAACTCTATGAAGCGGTTGGCAACGGCCACCGGAACCTGCTCGCGGAATGCTCCCAGCTGAACGGTGTAAACGATACCGCTGTCGGTTACCGGGGTTGTGCTGCTTACCTGCTGGCTAAACGGCAATGCTGCTGCGGGCTGCGAAGCGGGCTGTGTTTGTGGTGCCGCAGGTTGTTGTGTTTGAGGGGCGTTTTGCGACGTACCGCTTTCAGCGGGCTGTGTGCCTTGCTGCTCAAGCAAACGGGCTTCGGCAACTGTGATGCGGCGACCATTGTAATAAGCCGTAACAAAAGCATCACTGATACCGGTGCTCACAATGCCGTTTTTGGCCGTTACTGCCGCGCTGAGGTTGTTGAAGCTTCCCGATGAATAACGCAGATTGCCGTTCGGCAGACGCTCGGTGTTTAAGTTGCTCAGGTTGTAAAGACGTGCCGATGTTACAGGGGCCGAAAAAACACCAACCTGAACTGTATAAAACAATCCGCTCACTGCCGTAACATCGCGTGAGGGTGCTGCGTTGGCAACTAAAGTGCCGGCGGCAGAAGTGTTGCCTGCTCCCGGGGTTGTGCCGGTGCTTCCCGGTTGTGTGTTGCCCGGTTGTGTGCTTGCAGGTTGTGTGGTGTTTCCGGGTGCTGTAGCGGGGCGTGTTCCGGCAGCATCGGCAAGTACTTCGGCAGAGACTGTTTCGCCACTCAGTCGCATGGCTTCTGCAAGTGTAATGCGCTTGCCGTTGTAGAATGCAACAACAAAAGCATCACGGTAACCCATGTTGCGAATTTGCTGTTTGGCGGTGTTTGCATTGTTGAATTTAAAGAACAAGCCGGCCGTGTAGCGGATAAAGCCTTGCGGAGTGGTTTCGCCGGAAAGCGGTGTAATGCCGTCGAACGTTCCGGCCGGAATTGGATTGCGGAACGCACCAACCTGTACTTTATACACAAGCCCTTCGGGCAACTGCGGGTTCATTGGTATTGCAGAAACATTGGTACGAGCACCCGGACTGATGCGGAATGATTCACCCTGTGTTGCTGCCGGTTGCGTGTTGTTTCCGGGCTGTGTGTTGGTTGCTGTTTGTGTGTTGTTACCCGGCTGTGTATTGTTTCCGGGTTGCGTGTTTGTTTCTGTTTGTGTGGTATTACCCGGCTGTGTGTTGTTTCCGGGCTGCGTGTTTGTTGCTGTTTGCGTGGTATTGCCCAGTTGTGTTTCTGTTTGAGTTTGAACCGATGCCGGCGGCAATACAGGGTTTCCGATGTTCTCGGCCTGAGTAACAGCTTTTACCTGCTCGTAAATGGTTTTGTCAACTTCCTGCAAAAACAGTTCGGCTTCATTGCGTTTTGCACGGGCCGATGCATCTGTGTTTTCGGCCAATTCGTTTACCGAATCGCGCTTGGCAAAATCATCGCGGGCAAGCTGATTTTCGCGGGTTGCTTCATCGAAATATTGCTGACGTTTTGCTTCGTTGTTTTCGTTTGATGCGAGATCAACAAAACGTTGTGCTTCTTCAATATGCGCATTGCCCGATGCCTCGTACTTTGCCGCCTGACGCCGCTGCGATGCTGTTTCAACCGCAGCTTCGTCGGCCTCTGTGGCTAACTCGGCATAATTCTTATACGCATCGCTGTTGCGCACAACTTCAAGCTCATCTTCTTTAAATGGTTCACCGGTTGCGGGGTTAATAACCACGCCTACAATTTTAGGTTCACCGGTATCATTAAACGGATCTGTACCGCTCTGCTGTTGTGTTTGTGTTGAAGAAGTTTGCTGCGTTTGAGTTCCCGGATCGGTTTGCTGCGTTTGCGTGCCTGCTGTTTGCTGCGTTTGTGTTTCCGCTCCCGGATCAGTTTGCTGCGTTTGCGTACCTGCAGTTTGCTGCGTTTGTGTTTCCGCTCCCGGATCTGTTTGCTGTGTTTGTGTACTTGCAGTTTGTTGCTCCAGTTCCTGTGCGAGGGTTACTGCGTTAGCCGCCTGTGTCTGGCGTTTATCCAATTCTGCCTGCAAAGCAGCTATATCATTATTCAGTGTTTTCTTTTCGGCTGCTGATCTTGTTTTACTCAGTTGCTGCTGTTTGGAAATTACAGTACTGTCGAGTTTTTCAGCCCAGGCATCGTAGATTTCAGATTCGCGGCGTGCACGGGCAGCGGGATCTGTAATGGCTGCGACAGCCTCTAATTGTGCAGCAAACGGCGCACCCAGTTTAGCTTCCGGAGTTTCAGAAGCAGCACTGTTTTCTGCCGAAATCTGCGTTTGTGTTTCTGTACCGCTGCTTTGTGTCTGCTGTGTTTCAGTGCCTGCTGTTGATGTGCCTTGCTGTTCGAGTTGCTGTGCTTTGCTGATTGATGCTACTGCCTGTTCCTGACGTTTGTCTAATTCAGTTTGCAGCGCAGCAATTTCTGCATTCAGTTGCTTGCGGTCAGCTTCTGTTGTTGCTGCCGAAAGTTTCTCCTGCTTTTCAGTTATAGTATTGTCGAGCTTCTCTGCCCAGGCATCGTAGATCTCTGATTCGCGGCGGGCTTTGGCGGCAGGATCTGTAATTGCTGCGGCTGTTTTCAGTTGCTCGGTAAACGGTGCTCCGATTTGTGCTTCAGGACTTCCGGCTGCCGAATTAGTTTCACTTGAAACCGGTGTTTGAGTTTCTGCTGTTCCGCCCTGAGTTTGCGGTTGCGTTACAACTGCAGTTGGAGAAGTTGTAATTCCGGCTGCTTTGTAGCGTTCTGCCGACTGCTGTTGCTTAAGCAGTGCCTGCTTTTCGTGTTCAGCAGCAGCATTCAGGTTTTCGTTTCGGGTGTAAGGATCGTTTGTTGCTGCTGCGGCGGCTTTGCGTTCGGCGACGGCCTGCTGCATCAGGTTTTCTGCTTCAACAGCAAGCATACCAGCTGCTTCGGCTTCGCTGCTGCTGTTTCCGGCTGCGGCAGTTTTCAGTGCTGCAAGTTCTGTAGCATTGTTGTTAAACTCTGCGGTGTTTGCATCACCCAATTGCTGCGCGGCACGGGCTTCTGTATTCCAAAGTTCGCGCTGTACAGCTGTTGCTTCGCGCTGCAGGCGGTCGCGCTCTGTGCCTTGTGCTGTGGCGGCGGCGGCATTGAGCGAGTCGCGGCGGTTGCGCTGTGTTTCGGCAGTAACTAATGTTTCTGTTCGGGCTGCAAGCTGCTGCTTGGCCTGCGGACTGTTAAACTGCACATCTGTTACAGTTGCAGTTGGCGATGTGTTATTCGGCTCTGTGTTTTGAGCAACAGGCTCTGCGGCTTCAGTTGCTTTTTGCGCCAGTTCCTGTTTTTCTTCGGCTTGTGTCCGCAATGCTTTGGCGGCAGCTTCATTCTGGGCTTTGAGTTCGGGTTTGCGCTGTGCAGCTGCCTGTTTTTCGTATTTATCAGCTTCTGCATTCAGCGCATCCGCCCAGGCCGAATAAACAGCAGCTTCGGCAGTGCTGCGTTCGGCAGGTGTTGCTCCGCTTACATTTTGCAGTTGTGCAGCATAGTTACTGTTAACGGGTGCTGCTGCTGTTTGTACGGTAGCTTCTACTGCCCTTGCCTGCTGCAATTCTTTTTCGTGAACGGCAGTGGCTTGCTGTACTGCTTTCAGTTCTTTGTCTAGCTGATCGGCTTCGGCATTGAGCGCTGCACGTTCTGTTTTATCGGTTGTGTTTTTGGCTGCCGTGCGTTTTTCGGCCGAAGCCGTTTTCAATTCTTCTGCCCGCTGCGTATCTAATTCAACTTTACGTTCGGCAGCAGCCTGAGCATTGGTAATAGTGTCGGCAGCTTTCAGCGACTGAGCATATTTCTCCGCAGCCTGAGCCTGATTTGCAGCTGTATTATTTTGTGTTTCTGCAACCGAATCTGCAGTATCAGTTTCCGCAATTGTGGTTTGTGTTTCGGTTCCGCCGCCTACAGTTTGGGTGGTTTGCTGCGAACCGGAGCTTTGTTGTGTTCCTGCTGTATTGGTGGCTGGAACAGTTGTTCCGCCAAACTCCTCAACCTGCTTTTCGTACTTACGCACATCAGCAAGCAGTTCCTGCTTTGCAGTTGCATCAACACGGTCGGGTGTGTAGTTGGTGTTGCGGGCTTGTGTGTTGGTTTGACTGGCTCCTGCCAATTGCTGATCGGCAAGATTGCTTTCGTTGCGTAATCGCTGCGCCTTTTCTTCTGCTTTTTTCAGATCAGCTGTGTTCAGTGCAATGTCTTCATCAATGCCGGCTGCCTGTTGTTCCAAACCTGCGCGGGCATCTTTATCGCGTTCGGCTTTGGCATCGGCGCGAAGTTTATCGGCCTGTGTTTTTGCTTCGGTGATTTCGCTTTTCAAATCGGCCACCTGCTGCTCTGCTTTTTCAGCTTCTGCGCGTTTTGTTTCGGCAGTGCTTTGGAGATTGCCGAGCGTTGCATCTGCTTCTGAGCGCGATTCGGAAAGCAGTTCCAGTTGCTGCTGATCTTTCTCTAATTTCTCAATCTCCCCGGGCTTTTTCGATTTCACCGCGGCATCTAATTGCTTCGCATATTGCTGCGAGAGGTCGGCTTCTTTCTGACTTGCCGCAGCATCGCGTTCAATAGCATCAGCCTGATTGTATGCGGCAACGGTTTGCAGGCGCAGCGCATCTGCTTCGCTTTGCAGACGGGCGGCTTCGGCTGTGTTTCCGGCGGCTTTGGCCTGATCGGCTTCGGCTTGTTTCTCGCGGGTTTGTGTATTCAGTTCGGCTGCATACGAAAGCGCCCGGTCGGCTTCTGCTTTGCTCTCGGCGGCTTCTGTTTTGGCTGTTGCTGCATCTTCGTATGCAATATTTACAAGCTGTTCGTTGGTTACAGCAGCAGGTTTACTGCCCTGCTCATTTCCGCCTGATGTTTGTGTTGTAGCCGTTTGCGTTTCGCTTCCGGCATTCTGCGGATCTTTATTTCCGCCTTGCTGTGCGCCGAGGTCAACCACTTCACGCGGCGCACTGGCGTTCACATCCAGCTTAGCTTTGTCGCGCAAGAAATCGGGCGAAAGTCCTGCTGTGTCGTCGTCAAAAAACGTCATCACATACAGTTCTTCTTTGCCGTTAATTTCCTTGTAACCTAATTCCTGTCGTACAGGCTTAATCTGATATTGCGGCGGAACAAGCACAAGCTCCTTTTGTGTTTCCATGCCGTTCTTTTCAACGGTAAATTCAAACTTACCGCCGTTGGGCAAATTCAGCAGATAATCTCCGGTCTGTTCATTGCTTTTGAAAATCCCCACCATCGCATCTGTTTCCAGATTTTTGACAATGATGCGTGCCGAGCGGCTAGGCTGATCTTCCATCGGAATCACATTGCCTTTGATCAGGCAGTAATCAACCGGTTTGCGTTCAATGTTTACGTGATATACAGTCATTAGTCCATCCGGACTGCTGCGCGATGATGCGAAATAGGCACTTTTCTCCTCAAAATCGGTGATATAGAGAATATCATCATCAGGTGTATTTATCGCAAAATCAAGGTTAACGGGCTTGAGCCAGGTATTAGTTTCTTCGTTCAGTTCTGAGCGGAAAATATCATATCCGCCCATGCTGCTGTGTCCTTTCGACGAAAAGTAAAGTACTTTTCCGTTGGGGTGCAGAAAGGGATAATCTTCGTCGTATTCGGTGTTAATCGGATAGCCAACATTTTGCGGTTTGCTCCAGCTTCCGTTGGGCAATTTTCTGACGATGTAAATGTCTTTTCCGTTCTCTTCGTTATCGCCATACGACGAATAATAGAGTTCGTTTTTTTCTCCGGAGAGAAAAATAATGGAGGTTTCGTTATTCTTTTTGTCAAGTGCCGTTTTAAATTCATCCGGTTTTACAAGCAAGGAGCCGCTGTAGCCGGAAAGATCATACGAGCGGAAAAAGTCGGCACGGGGAAGTTCTTTTTTCTCTAAAACCTCTATATCGGTAATTGCCCGGAGGAGCTTTTTACCGGTTCTGCACATGGCAATCTGGTTGGTAACCTGAAGTTTTTCTGCCTTTTTTTCTCCGGCCAGTTCACTGTATTTGGTGTATGCTTTAATGGCATCATCAAACCGGTAATTCAAATGATAGGCTCTGCCGAGATAAAACCAAACATCTTTTTCGGTTTCCGGGTTTTTAGAAGCGAATTCGAGATACTGAAGCGACTTTGTTTTATCGGCATTCCCGAAAAGCATGCATACCCCGAACCTGTAATTGTAGTTTGGATCTTTAGGGTAATTGGAAAGCAATTGTGAGTAAAGCGGAAGCGCAGCAGTATAATCTCCTTTATCAAAAAGCACAGCAGCTTGCTTTTTTACCAAATCTTCCTGCGCTGCAAGCGGCTGAACTGCAAGGCATAAAAATGCAAGCAGCACTATCGCTCGGAACGTGCGGTAAAAAGACATAGGCATAAGGCCGCAAGCTGCGTTATGGTTCATCGAGGGTTCTGTAACGACAACTATCGTACCTTGTTAACAAAGTTAACGTTTTTCATGGTTTTAAGATGCCGGCTGAACTCAAATTCCATATAAACAGTGCCTGTTATAACGAACAACTGCCGACAAAAGCCGGCAGTTATTTTATGAAAAGTATGATTTACCGGAAAACAGAATATATCTACTGAGTTTGTGTGATTGATTCTGATTTATTATTTCGTTTAATCAATCTGATTTTAGATTCCTGACGGCGGAGCAAACGTTCAATATTTTTCTGGTGTGTAATGAGAATAAGAATAGCTACCATTACCGAGAAAATAACCATCGAAGGAACAACTTCTCCGCCGAAAACGGTGATAATGAAAAGCGGAAATGAAACGCCGGCAGTAATTGAACCGAGTGAGACATAGTTGAAGGCCAGAAAAACAAGCAGAAAAACACCGGAAGCCATCAGGCAAGCCCAAGGATGAACGGCCAGCACAACACCAAAAAGCGTTGCAATACCTTTTCCGCCTCTGAAACCGGCAAAAAAGGGGAAAATGTGTCCGATTACGGCAGTTACGCCAAGCACAATTTCCAGATTCACAAAGGGCTGAGTGTTAACCGGAGCATCGGAAACCAGCCAGGCCATAGAAACGGCCAGCCAGCCTTTGAGCATGTCAATAAGCAAAACCGGGATGCCGGCTTTTTTGCCGAGCACACGAAAGGTGTTTGTAGCTCCGGCATTTCCGCTGCCGAACTCACGCACATCAATGCCATAAAACGCTTTGCCAATCCATACTGCTGTGGGAATTGATCCGAGCAGATAGGCAACAATAAGCGCCAAAATCGCAGCTGTTGTCATTCGTTATTAGTTTCCGCTACCTTCCGGCTCCGGGGTTTCGGTCTGAGCATCTTCAGCCCGTTTCAGCTTTTTCATCAGCATGGAGCGGTCGTTTGAGCTTCCCCCCCTGAACTGATAATTCCGCTGGCCCTTTTCGCCTTCTTTCTTGCGTTTATCGTCTTTCATTTCCTTGAGGGCGGTGTTGTACGCTTCGTTGGTTGAGTAAGCTGTCATTATACCTGCTGTGT
>JBKDHA010000150.1:0-22515 GCA_046335555.1 Bacteroidota bacterium | reverse complement strand
TTCAGTTTCTTTTCTCTAATTTTTACACTCATTTGGCTTGTTGTTAAAGTTTCCCCCGATTAGGAGTAACAAGCCGGGTAACAAATTCTGCTAAATTCTATTCAGATCAGTTCAACCGTATTCTAACCGGGGTTTCTCTTATAACGGTCAATCCCCCGTGTTTGTTGCATTGTGTTGAACTGATCTGATTTTGTCTGAGTGTTTTTTTTGATCTTAAAGACCTCGAAGGTTTAAACGAAAATTTATTTTTGCTGCTGCTGCGTTGCAGCGTAAAGCCCGAGCAGGTGATTGTTTATTGATCCATAGTTTCGCCCCTTACAATTAATCTTCTGCGGAAACGCAGCTATAGCAAAAACAGCTACTAATCTAAACCTTCGAGGTTTTTAAAACCTCGAAGGTTTAGATTAGAGGCCTCGAAGGTTTGGCGCAAAAACCTCGAAGGTTTAAGTTTCAAAACACCGAAGGATTGAAGAACCAAACAACGTCTCATTGCATGAGACGAGTTTAGTAACTTCCCCGAAATTTGCCTGCTGCATTGAATATCGAACAGCTTTATTCCGATTACAAAAACCTGATGTATAACCTCGCGCTGCAGTATGTGCAGAACATTGAAGATGCGGAGGAAATTACACAGAATGTTTTTGGGAAAAGTGCAGCATGAATTTATGCAGCTCTTTTTATTAAAATTTAGCGATGTATAATTACATCTTCAGACATATAAAACTTGTTATCAATAACCACAGTTAATTGTATTGATTGATTATTGACTGCTGCCGGAAGCTGAAGTGTATATAACTGAACTCCTGATTGCGTACATGGAATTTCACCTTGCCCGACAATCTTACCGTTAGACAAAGTCATAAAGTAATATGCTTTTACCTCTTTATTCGTGCTAAATGAAATAGTAATATCTGATTTTGCAGGATTTGGGAAAACATTCATTGTATATGGATTCTCGCCATTAACCGGCGATGAAATTCCTACAGGCGAACGATAAAGCCAAACTTCATAAATAGTTGCAGAGGCACTCGTAAGCGAGGTTTGATTCGATGAAAACGGATTCAGCGCTGAACTGTATATTCCTCCGTAAATATGTCCGATGAGTATGCTGTCGTTAGTTATTGAAGACAGTTTTATGACTTCAAAAGGATAATGCGGCAATTGATTATTTGGAATAAATTCGGCACCGGCACCAGTATATACAGGCATTTCAACCGGTAAAACATATTCTGTAAGTGAGCTATCTGCCAGACGTGTAACGCGACTGATGGTTTTAACAAAAGGAACCTGATTATCCTGAATCAGTATTTGATTTTGATAATAATACTGACTCATTCCTCCAAAAAACAATGTGTGCATCTCATTATTCAAACTATCATATAAACTGGCTTTTGCCGAATGATAGTTACTGAGGTATTGATTAAACGCAGTAACCGGCTGATAACCGGCTGCGGATATATTTACCGGATATAAATAAGGAAGATTGACATTTGTTTGAAAAACTCCCGACGAAAGCATATAACCCTCTGTTCTGTCGGGAAAACTCTGAGGCACGAGATTGTAATCTCTGCGATGCAAATGAACAGGATCGGTAATTACGCTGTAATTGCTGAATACGGGCAACGCGGCTGTGTTTACAAGAGTAAACTTCCGAATCTGGTTCGTGTATATTTGTATATAGGTAGGATTTCCCATCGGGTTATATCTTCCGTTGAAACGATGCCCGCCAACGAGGTAAAAGGTATTTCCGATTTTGCCAAGTTGTCCGCCGGTAACAGCAAATGCTGAATCTGTAATTTGTTTTACAAAAGAAACAGGTGAAACTGTATTCACAACAGCATTCATAAGCCCTGATACATTCACACTAAGCAGTGAAGAAAATGTAATGTGATCATTAGCCGTTTGTGAAAAGGCATAACCACCAACAATGTAAAGTGTATCTGCATCCTGATAAAAAGCAGTATTTGTGCTTTGCAGTTGTTCGCGTATTGGAACCGAAAAACTATCAACCGACATTGACCAGTATTGCAGAGCAACGGGATCAATTACCAAAATTGACATATTGTTTTGAGATTGCGGAAAAGCATTAAACGGCTGACGCGCATGCACACCATCGAGACGGCCGCCGATAACGAGCCACCGTCCGTTGTGTTGTGCAAAAGCATGGGAATGAATACCCGGTAAGTTTAAGATTGTTACCGGTCGCACTTCAAGAGAATACCCGAAAGTGCTTTGTGCCTGTAATTGAGAATATGTTATTACCAAAAAGAGGAATATACCTGCTATTGCTTTTATATAATTTACCCCTTGTTTAATGTGATTCATTTCAAAAAATGTTTGTTGTTGTAAAATTAAAGAAGATACCTGAGCGCTATAGAATTCAGTAACTGATTCTCATCATACGCTTCAGACAAGAATTTCTACGTTTCGCGTAATTGATGATAAAAAGAACGATTTCTGTTGCACAAATTTGCGGCATGGAATTAAGCGCAAACACACAACTTATGTGCGGAACACTGCTGGTAACTGTTCCAACCATTGCCTACGGCGGCACATTTCTGCTCAAAGTTTTATCGGGCAAATCGCCGGTTCCGCTTACCGATTTTCAGAAATCAATGTTCAGAGCCGGACATGCACATGCTGGCGTTCTGGTTTTGCTGGCACTTATTGTACAGCCGCTTGTTGATGCCGTTGACTACGGAACTGTTACCGAATGGCTTGTGCGTTCGGGTTTCGGAGCGGCGGCAATATTCATCAGCGGCGGTTTCTTTGCTTCGGCCGGACATAAGAATGCAACTTCTCCCAATAAATGGATTGCCCTGATTTGGGTTGGTGCTCTTGTGCTTACGGCAGTTCTGATTACACTTGGCCTCGGTCTTATTCTCAATTAACCCGTATTTCATAACTTCAAAGCCTCAAATGACACGCACTCTTCTTTTTCTGTTCCTGATTTTTTCGTTTGCAGCTGCCGCGCAAACACCTTCGCAAACTGTGCGGGGAAAAATAGTTGATAACCAAACCAAAGCTGCATTGCCCGGCGTTGTAGTTATTCTCGGCGACAGCGGTTCTGCTGTTCGTTCAACGGCAAGTGACGTTTCGGGGAATTTTCGTTTCGAGAATGTTCCGGTTGGCCGCCAATTGGTGCGTTTCAAAATGCTTGGGTATCGTGAAAGAGGAATGAACATTGTTGTAAGCGCCGGCAAAGAAGTTGTGCTTACGGTTGAATTGGAAGAATCGGTAGTACAATCGAAAGAGGTTGTTATTACTGCCGAGCAGCAGAAAGGAAAACCGAACAATGAAATGTCAACCGTTAGTGCGCGATCGTTTTCGATTGAAGAAACACAGCGCTATGCCGGCAGTCTCGGTGATCCGTCGCGTATGGCCGCTAACTATGCAGGTGTGAGCGGCGCACAGGATTCGCGCAATGATGTTGTGGTGCGCGGAAATTCGCCTCTGGGAGTATTGTGGCGTTTGAATGGTCTTGATATTCCGAACCCCAATCACTTCGGCTCATTTGGAAGTACCGGCGGACCGGTTAGTATTCTCAACAACAACGTGCTCGACAATTCAGATTTTATGTCGGGTGCTTTTCCTGCCGAATATGGCAATGCAACTGCGGCTGCATTCGACCTGAAACTTCGCAACGGCAACAATGAGAAGTTTGAGTTTTTAGGACAGGTTGCATTCAACGGCTTTGAAGGCGGTATCGAAGGCCCTTTGAGCAAAAAACACAATGCTTCGTTTTTGGTAAACTACCGTTATTCAACACTTGGACTGTTCAGCAAATTAGGCATCAGTTTCGGAACTGGAACTGCTGTGCCGAAATATCAGGACTTGTCGTTTAAACTGAATTTCCCGACAGAAAAATTTGGTACACTTTCGGTTTGGGGCATTGGTGGTTTAAGCAATATCGAACTTCTCGACAGTCAGCGCGATACTTCGGAACTTGATCTTTATACCATCGGCGGTTTCGATACTTATTTCGAAACACGCATGGGAGTTGGCGGGATTACACACATTATTCCGTTCAGCAGCCGTACATACGGACGATTAAATATTGGAATTACACTTCAACAAAATCAAGTCAGACAAGATTCAGTTTCATTTTCGGATAATACATTCTGGCGAAGTTATGGCAGCAATTTTCGTCAAACTAAAGTAACCGGAAACTACACAGTAGTTACAAAGTTCAATGCCCGAAATACACTGAAATCAGGCATTTACGCCGACCTCTATAATTTCCTGCTGCTCGACAGTGCAAACATTACTGCCACAACATTTCGCCGGTTGCGTGATACAAAAGACGGCACTTTTTTGCTTCAGGCTTATTCGCAATGGCAACATAAATTTACCGATCTGCTGACGCTGAATACAGGTTTGCATTATCAGCAACTAGTATTAAATAATTCGCAAAGCGTTGAGCCGCGTATAGGTTTGCGCTGGCAGGTGAATGAAAAAAATGCACTGAGTTTGGGTTCCGGATTACACAGCCAAATGCAAACTATTTTCACCTACTTCAATCAAACATTATTGTCCGACGGTAGTTATTTGCTCACCAATAAAAATCTCGATTTCACACGAAGTGCTCATGGAGTACTCGCCTGGGATCGTACACTGGGATCGAATGCGCGTATTAAGGTTGAAGCCTATTACCAGTATATTTTTGATGTGCCGGGATTGGATCGTGTAACGGTGTATTCGGGATTGAACGAAGGTGCTGATTTTAATGCGCCGGGAATTGACAGTTTGGTGAACAACGGCAAAGGCCGCAACTACGGAATTGAGATTACTGCCGAACGTTTTTATAACAAGGGCTGGTACTTCCTCTCTACTATTTCGCTGTTTGAATCGAAATACACAAGCTTCGGTAGCCCGGAACGCAACACTGCCTTCAACGGAAATTATGTAGTGAATATATTGGGCGGAAAAGAAATTAAACTCAGTTCAAAAAATATGCTTTCGTTCGACCTTCGCGGAAATGCTGCGGGCGGAAAACGTTACATACCTATTGATCTTACGGCCTCATCGTTTGCCGGGGAAGCCGTTTACGATTTGAATCGTGCTTACGCCTTGCGCTATAATGATTATTTCAGAATTGATCTGCGCATTGGATTTACCCGAAACGGAAAGCATATTACCCAAACCTGGGCAGTTGATTTGTTAAATATTACAAACAACAAAAACGTATTTACTCAGGAATATGATGCCGATTCAAATACAATAAAAACCAATTATCAGACCGGTTTTTTGTTTATTCCGCAATATAAAATTACGTTCTGATGAGTGCCGGAGAAAACACAAAAAAGGAAACCATCAATGATCTGCGCGAGCGGATCATTGGTATTCCTGTAGTGGGCTTATTTGGGATGCTGCTGAGCAAAGGAAACGGTTTGGCGGGTTATATCGAATCGTTTCTGCTTTCAATATTTTTCACCTTCTCGCTTTGGCATCTGATGCGCTATCTGGTGATCAGACTGCGTACAAAATTCCCCGGGGTTTCCAATACCCGAAAACGAATCATCCGCCAGATTGGTATTGGCATTCCGGTCACAGTAATTTTCATGACTGGGTTTTGCTTCATCTATGGATTCATTAAATTCGGCACAGAAATCCCTTTGAAACCTATTGTTATTAATGGTTTGGTGGGATTGTTGATTACGCTGTTTATTTCCACTATCTACGAATGCGTGTACTTTTTTGAACAATGGAAAAGCAGTTTGCTTGAAGCTCAAGAGCTAAAACGGCAGCATGTAATTTCACAGTTTGAAACATTGAAAAGTCAGGTTAATCCGCACTTCCTTTTCAACAGCTTAAATACACTTACAGTGCTGATCGAGGAAAATCAGCAACAGGCGGTTGATTTTGTGCAACAGCTTTCTCAGGTGTACAGGTATGTATTGTATGCGCGGGAAAAAAATACAGCAGCGCTTTCAGAAGAAATTGATTTCATTAAATCCTATTTATACTTACTGCAAATCAGATTTGGCGATCATCTGAAAACCGAGTTAAGCATTGATCCGAAAACAGAACAACTTCACATTCCGCCGCTTGCTCTGCAATTGCTGGTTGAGAATGCAATCAAGCACAATGTAATTTCGGCTTCACATCCTCTGAAATTAAGCATTACATCAAACGAATCAGGAGAACTGACAGTTACTAACGAATTGCAGAAAAAGCCACATCCGGAAGCTCCCGGAGGGTTCGGACTGAGCAGTATCAAGCAACGTTATCAGCTTCTCGGCAACAAACAGATTACCATTTTGCAAGGGTTAAATGATTACAAAGTAATACTTCCGTTACTTCAACCTCATCATTCATGAACATTCTGATTTTTGAAGATGAACAACCTGCTGCCCGACGAATTGTAAAGTTGGTGCAGGAACTTTTACCGCAGGCAAGTATTACAGGAACGGCAGACAGTATAAGTGCTGCAAAAGAATTATTGAGTAATGCGACTTCGCCTGATTTAATTTTGGCAGACATACAACTGGCTGACGGATTAAGTTTTGAAATTTTTGAAGATGTTCCGCTGCACTGTCCTGTTATTTTCACTACTGCTTTTGACGAATATGCCATCCGGGCATTCAACGTAAACAGTATTGATTATTTACTGAAACCTATTGACCGCACAGCACTTTCAAAAGCACTAAACAAATATCATAATCTGTTCAACAATGGAGCGGGCAGTTTTCCGCCGCAACTGCTTCAGCAACTTATGCAGCAGTTAAATGCAAAAAAATCGGCCTACAAAACGCGCTTTGTAGTTCATAAAGGCGCGCAAATAATTCCGGTTGCTGCCAATGAAATTGCTTGGTTTGTAACCGAAGAACGTGTACTGTTTCTGCATACATTCAACGGACAGCGTTACATTTGCGAACATACATTGGATGAATTGGAAACGCTGCTTGATCCGGCTGATTTTTACAGAGCCAACCGGCAGTTTGTTGTTTCAGCGAGAGCTGTACGTGCCGCCGAAAACGGATTTAATGGAAAACTCCACGTTTACTTAAACCCTGCTCCTGAAGATGCTGTAGTTGTAAGCCGCGAAAAAGCTGTGCAATTCAGAGAGTGGTTAGCCGGTATGCAATAACTCAGCGCCCGCGTTTCCGCTCCTCAGCAGGTTCATTGTAATAAAGTTTCACAATATCTATTCCGGCTTGCTGATGGCGTCGGTTGAGAAATGCGTATGGACGTGATGTGCGTCCTTCATACAGGTATGTATATTCATCGTGCAGTATGGCATTTTTATAGACACGAACTGCTTCGAGACGGCTCAAACTATCGCGTGTATATTTCAGCAGTTCTTCGCCCGAATTGATTCCGCTCATCGTGAACAAACGGCTGCTTAAACGCCCCAGACTATCATACTCATACCGATACACATTGTAGTTTCCGCCGGCAATAAACGAAAGCCGTTCTTCAAGCACTCTGCCCGCTGCATCGAAATCGGATATTGATTGGCGATAAGGCTTTCCCTCATCATTCAGCGCTATTTGTGTGAGCTGATTGGCTGAATATTTTTCGTAACGGAACTGCTCTTCCGAAATTATGGTTTGCACACCAAGCACAAAATTCTGATGATCGCGACCAATATTTGTTTCACGAACATGAATGCGAACAGCTATCGAATTATCTACGTTCCAGGTATAATACCATGTGTTGTAATAATCGGCATCGCACAGACGGCGCATGATTACACGGTTCATTGTATCATAAGCATAATGAATAAAAACGGTATCGTACAGATACGTTTTTTTATACTCAATTCGCTCAGGGCGTATGCGGCGGCCCCTGCGGTAAACTGCGGGGGTAACAACTTCTTCCAGCTTGGTTGTGCGTACCCGGTTGCGCCAGTACAGGGAGAGATTGCCAAGCGAATCAAACTGATAATGTTCCCGCAATCCTTTATCATCAATAACTTGCTGATCGGGTTTGTATTGAAGAGCAATGTTTACAAATTTGATTTTATTGGCTGCTACACTGTCGCGGTTAAATGCAAAAGGAACACCAAACGGATCATCGCTGACCGGTATAAATAACTGAGCAGCCCCAGAAAAGGCTGAGCAGAGAAATAAACATAAAAACAGCAATCGTTGCATAAATGAGAAATGCAGTAAAAATGACGGTTTACTGCATTCTACAAATATTCTATTTGCCGGGGCTTTCTGCTGACAGGCAAAACAAGTTTTATGAACAAGAGTATGTGCATTAGTAGATCAGCCGGCAAGCTGATTAATTGCAGCCTCCAGTGTTTTTACCGGCAGCAAACAGGCATTATTCTCGCAAACATATACCAATTGCTCACCAGTTTTAATTCGACCATCAAGCAGCGGAAGTACTGATTCTGTTGAGCTTCCGGCAAGAATTAAATTGGGGAAATATGTTTTACTGAATGCTTCCTGAGTTTCGGCAGCTGTAAAACCGGTAACGGCTGCCTCACGAAACGGAAAGCAAAAATGCAGTTGCAGCAGCATCCAGTTAGAATGACCTGCTCCGTAACCAATAATTTCGCGCTGCATCATGCGCAGCATTGCGGCTGAACGTTCAAGCCATTCAGGCTTTCCGAAATAATGCCCCAGATAAAACAAATTGCGCGCCATTACTGAATTGGACGCGGGAATTACATTGTCAGAAATTTCCTGTTTGCGCGCAATAAGTGCAGGATCTTCATCAGAAGTAAACCAGAACAGTCCGTTTTCATTATCGCTGAAATGCTGCAACGTGTATTCGCAAAGATTTTTGGCAATGTGCAGCCAGTCTTCATCGAATGTAATTTGATACAATGCGGTGAATGCATCAATCACAAAAGCATAATCTTCCAGAAATCCGTTTACAGTACTTCTGCCCTGTTTCCAGCTATGCCAGAGTCCGCCATCGGCACGGAGCTGTGTATCTCTGATGAAACGTGCATTGCGGAGTGCAGTGAGTTTATATTCGTTCTCGCCGGTTGCAGCATAAGCATCTACAAAGCCGCGAAGCATCATCGCATTCCACGATGTAAGTGATTTGTCATCAAGCCCCGGACGAACACGGCGATTCCGCTCATCAAGCAGCATAGCTTTAACTGTTTTGCATTTTACCCGAAGTTCTTCGGCAGTCATAGCATGACGTGCAGCTACAGCTGTTTCTTTTTCGCGGCGCAATAAAATATAGTTGCCGTGCTCCCAATGCCCGATACTGTTGACGTTGAACAGATCAGCAAACCAGGTATAATCACTGCCGAGAAGCTGCTGCAGTTCTTCGGCTTTCCATACATAAAACTTCCCTTCTTCGCCTTCGGTATCAGCATCAAGTGCTGAGAAGAATGCGCCGCTTTCGTGCGTCAATTCACGCGTCACGAATGTCAGTGTTTCTTCGGCAACTTCGCGGTAACGTGTGTTTCCGGTCATGCGATATGCTTCTGCATAAAGCGAAACCAATTGTGCATTATCGTAAAGCATTTTTTCAAAATGCGGAACCTTCCAAAGTACATCAGTTGAGTAGCGCGCAAAGCCACCGCCTATTTGATCGTAAATGCCGCCGTCGGCCATTTTATCTAATGTGAGTAAGGTGTGGCGGAGAATGTCTTCGCGGCCGGTGTGATGTGCGTATCGGAGCAAAAACAAATAGTTATTTGGCAACGGAAATTTAGGTGCGCGGTTGGGTCCGCCTTCACCGTTATCAAAACGCATCATCCACTGCTCAACCGAAAGGCCGAGACGTTCCTGCGTCAATTCTTTCTCGCCGTCTTCGGGTAGCATACGTTCAACACGGCGCACACCTGCAGTAAGTTCTTCGGCATACTGAAAACATTTTGCACGATCATTCTTCCACAAATCGGCCAAATTGAGCAGCACATTCATCCAGCGCTCTTTCGGGAAATATGTTCCTCCGTAAAGCGGCCGTCCATCGGGCAAAGCAAAACAATTGAGCGGCCAGCCGCCGTGACCGGTCATAAGCTGAACAGCGGTCATATACACCTGATCAATATCCGGACGTTCTTCGCGATCAACTTTTACACAGATAAAAAAATCGTTCATCATCTGAGCCACTTTCTCATCTTCAAACGATTCATGTTCCATAACATGGCACCAGTGACAAGCCGAGTAGCCAATGCTTACAAGAATAAGTTTGTCTTCGGCCGCAGCTTTCGCAAGTGTTGTTTCGTTCCACGGCATCCAGTTTACCGGATTGTGCGCATGCTGCAACAGGTAAGGACTGGTTTCGTTAATGAGTGTATTTGTATATTGATGTGCGGACATAACAAATGAATAAGCAGCAAAGGTAGAAACTGTTGTGAAGCACACTATTAAAAGAAGTTGAAAACCTTACTATCTTCATGCCGCACATGAAAGCAATTTACAACTACCTGCGGCGGTACTTCAAAGAAACTGTTGATCTGCGCTACTTACTGTTGCTTACAGTTCTGCTGGGGTTGCTCACTGCTTTTTTTTATTCTGATAAGGCACGGCTGCAGTGGATTGGCGGCGGAGCCAACGACAGTATGCGGCTGCTCTGGAACTTCTGCATTTTTGGCGGAACACTTATCGGAGCAATATTGCTTTATCTGCCTTTTGCAAAAGATAAAACATGGTTTCGTTCGCCAAAATTCTGGCTGGCGGTGTTTATTGGTGCAGCCACATTTTCGTTTGCCACATTTTTTTACTGGCATAAAGAATGGATAAAAACGATAACTGACGGGCCGGTTGAAGTATTTCTGCTGCGCATTAGTCGTTATCCGGCAAACGTGGTTTTACTGATGCTGCCTGCATTTCTCTGGTGGTGGTTTGAAGACCGCAACCGCGAACCGTTTTACGGATTGAAACGCACCAATGTAAAACCGTATCTCTTTCTTTTGCTGATGATGGTTCCGCTCATTACAGCAGCAACTTTTTCGGCCGATTTTCTGAAGCAATATCCGCAAGCCATTCGCATGCTCAATGCTGCAAAAATTGAAGACAACCGCTTAGGCTACGGCTTAGTGTTTGAAGGCTTTTACGGATTAAACTTTGTAGTCACCGAATTTTTCTTCCGCGGATTTTTGCTGTTTGTGCTGAGTCGCTGGCTCGGACACGGCGCAGTGCTTCCGGTTGCGGCCTTGTATGTGACTATACATTTTGGCAAACCACTTGGCGAAACCATCAGTTCGTTTTTCGGAGGAATTATTCTGGGAGTAATTGCGCTCGAAACGCGTTCGGTTTGGGGCGGTGTACTTATTCATCTCGGAATAGCCTGGGGCATGGAACTTGCGGCAGCACTTGCCCGATAATTATCCGGTGTTTACGAACTTAGCAGCAATGAATATTCCGCTCACCGATGCACATACACATTTTCGCTATCCGCAAAACGGTGAAGTGAAATTTGTGCGTAATGCTTTTTTGCTGAAAACTGCGGGAAGTTTGCCGTACAACGTTTGCTGCGGCATTCATCCGTGGTTTGTGCGAGAGCAGTGGCGCGATGATGTTGATCTGCTGAAGCAGCTTGCAGCACACTACAATGTTGCGGCCATTGGCGAATGCGGATTGGATTATCTGCGGCCGGTTCCGAAAGCTTTGCAGCACGAAGCTTTTGCAGCGCAAATTGCATTGGCAAATGAACTCAGTAAACCGCTTGTGCTGCACATTGTAAAAGCCTATCATGATTTACCGCAATTCCTGAAAGCTGCAAAAACACCCTTTGTGCTGCATGCCTACAACGGCAGCAGCGAACAAACCATGCAGCTGTTAAACTACAATGTGCTGTTCAGCATTGGAACCAGAATGCTGCAAAATCCAGAAAAGCTGGAAGAAATTCTGCAAAACATTCCGCACGACAAACTACTGTTTGAAACCGATACGCGGCGCAGCGGTTTGCAGCAACTTTACAGCAAAGCAGCACAAAATTATAAGTGTGAAGAAGCTGAACTTCGCAAGCAAGTGTTTCGTAATTTTGCCGCCACATTTCTGCTCAATGAACCCATCTGAAACTATTCCTTACTGGATGTCGCGCACCCAACTGCTCATGGGCGACGAACCTGTACAACGCCTGATGAACGCCAATGTACTTGTAGTTGGCCTCGGCGGTGTTGGCGGCATTTGTGCCGAAATGATTGCCCGTGCCGGCGTTGGGAAAATGACTATTGTTGACGGCGATACGGTTGACCCGAGCAACGGAAATCGACAAATTCCCGCGCTGTTCAGCACACACAAACAGCCCAAAGCGTTAGTGATGCAGCAACGTCTGCTCGACATCAATCCTGATCTTGATCTCACGGTGATGAACGATTTTATCCGTGATGAAAAAACGAATCAGCTTCTCGACAATGGCAATTTCGATTACGTGGTTGATTGCATTGATACACTTTCGCCAAAAGTATTCCTCATTGCCTCCTGCAAACAACGCGGTATTCCGATTGTAAGTTCAATGGGAGCCGGCGGAAAAATAGATCCGACACGCATTGTAGTTTGCGATATTTCTGAAACCTATTACTGCAATCTTGCAAGATATGTCCGCAAACGACTCTACCGCCTCGGTATCCGCGAAGGAATAAAAGTTGTTTTCTCGGATGAAGAAGTAGATCAGTCGAAAATTATTGTCACCGAAAAAGCCTATCCGAAAAAATCAATTATTGGTACAATGTCTTATCTGCCGGCTGTTTTCGGTTGTGCGGCTGCAAGTGTGGTGATTCGGGATTTGATGAACGGAACAAGTAAAAGCTGAGCACCTGATTTACCTCAGTTTCCGATATGATTTAATACCAGATATACATCATATCTGAAAAACCCTTTACCTTTGTGCCAATGATGCGCACGTTATTGCCCATTTTATTCATTGCGGCACTCCTCACACAATTGTTGGGAAAGTCCATCATTACTGCGCATTACCTGCTCAACAAAGAGAAAATTACCAAAGAACTTTGTGTAAATAAAGCGAAGCCAACTAAGAAATGCCATGGCAAATGTCAGCTTATGAAAAAGCTGAAAGAGCAAAAGCAGAAAGAAGAAGGCAATTCACCAGTTTCACTTCCTGAGGTATTGAAAGGCAAAACCGAATGGCCTGCTGAGTTAAATGAATTTGCAGTTACTGTTCCTGTTTCAGAAATTACCATTGCCCTTTATTCTGTTTATTTTGTTGCTGAAACTTCTGTTCAGCAATCAGACATTTTCCATCCTCCCTGCTGCTAAACGCCGCATCCGCTCTTGAAATAAGAGCTTTTCAACTGTTTAACATATTCATCAGGCACTCCAATGATAGCATCATTTCTGGAGCTGCTGCAGGAACACCCGGCCGAGGCAATTGTATTGCTTGTTGGTCTATTGGGCATAGCTGCTTTGCGCGAGATATTGTGGATTCAGTTCTACACAATCAAACTCAGGCTGCTTGTTCAGGGTGAACTGCCCGGCTCAACCGCATCCGGTGAAGAGGTACAGAAGCACACTGTATTAACACAACGCTTCACCAGAATAATTACCTATTTGTCTGCATTTGGTACAGCACTTTTGCTTTTTACCATACTCAGACTCACCATATTCTAACAACTTAAAAACTACAGTTCAATGACACGTATTTTATCAAACACACGCACACTTGTTCTCATGGCTGCAGCTGCTGCAGCACTTTCATTTTCATCATGTGATCGTGATGATGACGATGATGTAACACCCACACCTCAGCCTACAACCGGTTCAGTAAAAATCCATTTCGAACATACATTTAATACACTTCCGTTTGAACTCGGCAGCAGCAACAATTTTGTAACTGCAAACGGTGATACAATCAATTTCTCTATCTACAAATACTACATCTCAAATATCAAACTGGTTCGTCCTGATGGCAGTACTTTTGATGAAACGGAAAGCTATCACCTCATCAATGCCGCTGATACCAATACATTTGAACTTACACTTGCTAATGTTCCGCTTGGCAACTACAGTGGCATTCGTTTTATGATTGGTGTTGACAGTACCCGCAATGTATCTGGCGCGCAAACCGGTGCATTAGATCCGGCCAACGGCATGTTCTGGACCTGGAATACCGGCTACATCATGGCTAAAATGGAAGGTACTTCACCGCAATCAGGTGCTGCTAACAACAATGTAGTGTTTCACATCGGCGGTTTCACCGGAGCAAACAGTTCACTGCGCACTGTAAGCCCAACATTCAACGGCGATCAGGCAACTGTTAGTGCAACTGCAACACCCGAAATTCATATCGGATGCAATGTTGGCGAATGGTTCCAGAACCCAACTACAATTAACCTGGGCACAACATTCTTCCAGATGTCTGTTAACGCCACATCATCAATGATTGCCACCAACTATTCAGATATGTTCTCAGTTGAGCATATTCACAACTAATCACGATTATGAAAACAAACGGAAAAACCGGCAGCAGCATCATACTATTGCTGCTGCTGGTTCTGCCGTTGACTTCGGCGGCATGCGATATTTGCGGAGCATTTATCGGTATTACGCCTTACGATAATCAAAGCAGTATTCAGTTGCTGAATCGTTACCGGAGTTTCAACGGTTATGCTATTGCCAATCAGCATCCCGAGCTTTTTCCGTCGGGTGCATGGCGTTTGCCTGCGGGGGCTCCCGCAAATCCTTCGGTATTGCATACCACACACGGAAGCGGAACACAACCTGTGTACAATGCCTCTGACTTTGAAGTTTTTCGCTCGTATGAATTGCGTTTAAAATACTTCATTCACCGCCGCATTGAAATCAATGCTTTTGTGCCGTTCAATCACAACATGAGTCGCACAGGTGACGTGAAAGACGAACTGCACGACCTCGGCGATCCAACCGTATTTGCAGCCTGGCATGCCATCCGCCGCCTCGAAGATGTAAAATTTCAGCAGCGGCTCATCGTTGGTATTGGCTCTAAAATTCAGTTTGGCCGCACAGCCCTAACCAATGAAAAAGGCGAACGCTACCACCTCATGCTGCAACCCGGCACAGGTTCTACAGATCTGTTTTTGTATTCAAGCTATACCCTTGGTTACAAAAAAATGGGCGTAAACCTGAATGCCATGGGCAAAATAAACGGCACCAATAAATTCAATGAACGCATTGGAAACAGCATTGTTACCTCACTCAATGTTTTCGCACGTTTGAATGCCGGAAGTAATGTAGTCGTTATGCCATCACTGCAGTCCTACTACGAATACTCAAAAGGTATTTATGTAACTGATGTTTTAACAGAAGGGACCGGGATGAATGTAATGATGGCAGGAGCCGGTGGTGAAGTGGTTTGGAAAAACTTCAGTATGCAGTTAGCCTTACACTTGCCTGTTCACGAACATACGGAAAGCAACAACCTTTCTTCGGCCGGAAGAGTTGTAGTTGGCGTTACCTACAACTTTAATCAGAATAAGTACCTGCTGGGGAACTAAATAAACGCGGTTATCATCAGATGATCCATTTATTTAATAAGTTCTACCAACTGCAAATAAATACTGATCTGCACTTTACTTTTGCAATTGCTAAATGTAGCTTGCGTTAAAATAGGGGTTTACTTATTTTTAAATGTCTTGTTGATAAACAAAACAACATGAAGAAAAACTACATCATAGCTTTGGCTGTTTCACTATGTTCGCTGAACTATGTTCAGGCTCAGGACACATTATGGACACGCATCGCGCAGCCTGACAGTCTTCAGGTAAACGGAGTTGCTTTTTCAGCCGGAGGCAATCAGGTGCTGTCGGGCACAAATTGTCATCCTGCGCATCTCCGACTTTGGGACGTGCCAACCGGAAATTTAAGCTGGGATTACGAAGTGCCGTCAAGCCTGATGTGTTTGATGGGCGTTGGAATGAGTGCAAACAGCAACTATATTGCAACAGTTGAAGAGTTTGGGAATGTGATTATTTTCGATAATACGCAAGCATCGCCAGACTCGATAAATACAATTACAACTGGAACAACTTATGCTTTTTCAATTGCTTTTTCTCCCAACAGTTCCGAAATAGCAATTGGCGGTTCGGCCGGAAAACTCAACACCTACAATGTGCTTACCGGTGCGCCCGATCTGAATATTACCGCACATACCGGTTATGTATATGACGTTGCCTACTCGCCCGATAATCTGAAAATTGCAACGTGTGCCGGTGATAATAAAATTAAAATCTGGGACACACTCGGCAATTTGCTGCACACCTTCAACAATCATACTGATGATGTGCTGGGAGTAGAATTTACTCCTGATAATGCACGTCTTGTTAGTTGCAGCAAAGACAATACCGTTAAAATTTTTGATGCAGTAACATACACCCTCCTGCAAACAATCAATGTTTCAGGTGCCGATGTAAATGCAATTGCTGTTTCGCCCGATGGATCTTATTTAATTACTGGTTCTTCTGATGCACGGGTGCGGTTGTTTAATCTTACAACCTATCAGTTGATTCAGATGTTGCCTTATGCTTCGGGTTCGGTATTCTCGCTTTCATGGTCGCCCCTGGGCGATAAAGTTGTTTCCGGAACCGGCAGCGGAAAAGTTGTTTTGTATGACGTTTCGCTGATTGCAGGAATTGAGCCAACAGAAACATCGGATGCTTTTTCTGTTTGGCCTAATCCGTTTACTAATTCGTTCAGCATTTCAACGGGTAACTATGCCGTTAATCAGATCATAATTACTGATATGCAGGGGCGAACAATTTCCCAAACACAAACTAACTTTCAGGCCAATTCAACAAATCAGATCAGTTCCGGCGATCTTGCACCCGGAATGTATCTAATAACCCTGATTACAGATAACGATCAACAGCTTGTACAGCGTATTGTTCGTAACTAGCGAAAACTGATTTGTTTGTTCTGAACGAATAAATAAAAATCCCCTCCGCATAAATGCAGAGGGGATTTTTAATGAGTATATGCGGTTAACCTATTCGTTTTCGTTTTCGATAGAAGAAGCACCTGAAATTGTGCGGTTAACATTGCCGGGCTTTCCGATGTAGATGAGTTCGGAAGCACCGGAAGCACTTGCATCAAGTGTTTTATTTACCCGAACGCGGGCCGATGATGCGCCGGAGAGAGAAATGGTAAGTACTTCGGCAGTAAATCCATCGCCGTTAACTTCGGAAGCGCCGCAAAGTACCATGCGAGCTTTCTGAGCTTTTCCGCGGGCTGATAATTCGGAAGCTCCTGAAAGATCAATCTGAAGATCAGGCGAGTTAAGTGGTCCCGTAAGTTCAGATGCTCCTGAAAGGTTTATATCAATTGGAGCTGCCGGAAATGGTCCGCTCATAGATAGTTCAGCTGCTCCGCTAAGTTCAGCTCCTTTAAACTCAGGACCCGAAAGATATACTTTCAGTGGTAGATATACTTTCAGTGGTTCTCCGCCACTGTTATGAAAATTTCCGACGAGCTTGAAATTAAGTACGTCATTAGAAACCGACACTTGTGTTGCTTTCACATAATCCTGCGGCCCCTCAATTTCGCATGACACAGTAGCTGAATAACGGTACTCAATATCAAAAACCGAATTCGCACGAATCTTACTGAATGCGCCAACCTTACGGGTTTCCTTTATTACCGGACTATCGCAGGAAACAAAGTGAAAGAACTCGAAATCGACTGCGCGAATCCAGAAAACTGCCACAAGGGCGACCAGGATAATTGGAAATACTTTTTTCATTGTCAGGCGTTTTATTGGTGTGTGATGGGTGCTGGTATATAATATGACGGATGAAAAACCTGAAGGTTACAGCTAAATCTAAATTTTCTCGAATTATTTAATCATTTAACTATCAAGATATTACAACTATCAAATCGCATCTATTGTGGATAAACCTTCGGTTACTTTATTTAATTGCGATGGATTTCCTGAGTAAACCAACGACGATACACCGCTCGTATGCGCATCAAGTTTTTGGGTAACACGAATTTTGGCTGAGGCTGTTCCTGATATATTGATTTTCAGATCATCTGTTGTAAAATCCGCAGCTTTCAATTCAACCGTTCCGCAAATATTCATCTCCGCTTTGGGAGCTTGACCGCTTAAAACTATCTCAGCCGTTCCCGAAAAATTTCCGTCAAAACTTGTTGCGTTAATCTTTCCCTTAAACTCACTGGCTCCCGAAACAATAAGTTCTACTGGAGCTTTCGGAAACTCACCGATTAATTTAAAATCTGCAACACCGGAAATATCTGCTCCCTGAAACTCAGGGCCGGTAAGTTTAATATTGAGAGAGCCGCAATCGTTGTTATTGTTGCCTGACTTTTTTGACGGTTCCAGTTCTATGAACAATGTGCCTTGTCTGATCGTCAGCTTTGTTCGCTTTACAAAATCGTTTTCTCCGCTGACTACACAAGACACTTCTTGCGAATAAGTGTACTCAATATCATAAACAGAACCTACATTTATTTTATTGAATTTGCCGAGGTTTCTTGTTTCTGATACAATTGTTCTTTTTACAGCAGCCGAAAGTGATGTGCTTGCAAGTGCTGCGCATACTGCAAAAAGCAGAATCAGGGTCTTTTTCATGAGTAAATAAGTTCTGGTTTTCAAGTATAAGACGAACTGGCCAAACTTTGGTGACAGCATCCGAAGAGTAAATCCCGGAGAAATAATTAACAGCCTGTAAATCCGCCTATTAATTTACTTTTCGGGGAAGTGCTTTTTGTAAAAATCAACCAATCGCTGATCGAGCATAATATCTGATTCGCGAAGCGGCCGTTTCAGAAATAGACCTTCGAGTGTTCGGCACCTACTCAATGCAGTGTAAACTTGTCCGCTTGCAAAAGCTTTCCCGCCGGTATCAAGAATAACGCGGTCGAATGTTAGTCCCTGACTTTTGTGGATGGTAACAGCCCAGGCAAGTTTCACCGGATATTGCTGAAATGTTCCGCGTATGCGTGTTTTTACTCGTCGTTCGGCAGCATTCCAGCGGTTTTCAACAAGTTCCCAGTTTTCTTTATAAATGCGGTGAACTTCTCCGCTTTGCAGTTTTACTTCAATTGCTTCATCTGAAATAAATACAATCTTTCCGATCGTTCCGTTCACCCATCTCCGCCCCTCGGCTCCCGAATCGTTACGCACAAAAATCACCTGCGCGTGTTTTTTGAGTTTGAGGTATCGCTGTGTTGGATGATCTTTTTCGGGATAATCTCCTTCTATGTATGCCTCAAACACAAATTCTTCGTCGGGCAATTCGGCAAGGCGGCGTTCGTTTTCGGCTTCGGCAGTGCGGATGTATGATGTCAGCGTAATTGCAAAATCATCGGCACCGGGCACGAAGCCCGGAATACAGCGGGCATTTATCTGAGCCAGCGTGGTGGTATCGCCGGGTGTGAATGTACGGATGCGGTTCAGCAACTCAGCAAAAGCCAGATCGCCTTTTTGCCGGTAAATAGTTTTCAATTCTATCAGCTGTGGGGTAAGTTGCTGAAACGCAGGCGCATCAAAGAAATAACCGCTGCTGTATTCGCTGCCGAAAATGTGGCGGTCAAACTCATTGTCGTTGCGAACCACAGGCGGAAGCTGAAACAAATCACCAACAAGTACAATCTGCTTGCCGCCAAACGGAAGCTCAGGAGTATCACTGTTGATACGCAGCGAACGCTCAATAGCCTGAAAAATATCAGACCGCAGCATCGATACTTCATCAATAATAAATACATCAGTGCTGCGAATCATATTTGCGCGCGGCGAACCCGGTGTAAACTTTTCAATAGCTTCATCGTTGTGCAGCAGCGGACGTGTGGGCAATCTGAAAAACGAATGTATAGTTGTGCCGCCCACATTGGTAGCCGCAATGCCGGTAAACGAAAGCACTACAAACTTTTTGCGCGTGTGCTGACAGAAGTAATGAATGAATGTAGATTTACCGGTGCCGGCTTTACCAATCATCAGAAAGCTTTGCGGCGTTTGCTCAATTTCATCAAACAGCGGACCGATCACGGGATCATTCAGGTAATCGGGCGGAAGCTCAAAATTGCGACGGTAGAAATCTGGCAAATCTTGTTCCTGATCGAAAATAGAAACCTGCATGCTCCCGCTTTCAATCATCCCGAAAAAATAAAGTTCACCGCCGCAGCCTTTGAACGGATCGCTCATATTGAAATCCTGCGCGCTGCTGTGTGCAAGCACTTTCAGAATGTAATCGGTTTGCCGAAGCAGCCAGTTGAGTCCGCCGGGATTCAGCTTTACATATTGCTGTGCATAATCAGCATTGAGCGTAATGCCAACTATTGAAAGAAACTCAAGCAAACGTTCAACTATTTCGGTTTCTTTCAGGTAGCTCCGCTTATCAGGTAAAGCCTGAAAGTTTTCCGGCAAATTACTGTCGTAACCCTCCGGCCAATACTCTTCATCTGTTCCGTAATACAGCTGATAGGCCACAGCTTTCTGATACATCCCGTCGCGCACCAAAGGCGAGAAGCGGAACTGTTCAGTCCAGACAGAAAGAAGTTTTTTATTGATTTTCATTGGCTGCCGTGAAGATACAAACAGCAAGTGCTTAGGTCGCATATTAATAATGTTTGTTTATATTTATATATGCATCAACCCTTGCAAACAACAACAGCTGATAAACTCAGCCGTGCCTCAGCATATACAGCGAGGCCGCAATCGACTGCACAGGCAAAATTTCCGGCTGCCCATCAACCGCCTTTACAGCTGCAAAGCAATAATGCACCTGCTCAATTAAACGGAGGCTGAATTTTATCTCAGCTCTGGTCTTTGGCATCTAATCCGTATGTGATTACAGCAGGATTAATTAGTCTGCCTGTTATTTACTGGCTGACTCAACGAAGTAAAGGAATGAAAGCAATGCCACCCGATGAGCTTTGTAGTCTTCTGAAAGTCAATAAAGATCGGCTGGTAAAACACCTCAATCACGAAGAAGGTGGATTTACGCCGGAAGAAGCCAAGGTGATTATTAATCGTTTCTTTCAAAACAAAGAAACAAAAGGAAGGAGCATGGAACCTGATCAACTGGGACTGATTCCGTCTGTACTGATTGACGGGCTTCACGGTAATGACAATCAGAAAATAGAAATGCTTTTCAACCGGTTTAATAAATTCCCGTTTAATTATACAGGTAACGGCCAACCCTTACTCGAAGGTTTACTTTTAGGGCATGGCGATTGCAAAACCCTTGTTAATATGTTTATCGCAGCCGTACATGCTGCCGGAATAAATGATATTCAATATCAGGCATATGGAGATGATATGTTGGTAGAGAAGCGTGCTATACACGGTCGGGATACTAAAGGAAATGTGTATCAGCAAAAATGTTGGTTCTTTACCGATCATCACTGGGTAACGTGTCAGGGACAATTTTATGATTTATTGTTTATGACAAAACAAAAAACCGTTACCAGTTACTTAACAGCCACCAAAAAATACAATGGTGTTACTTACAAGCTATTTGACAATAACTATTGTTTTATTCATGATACAGAAGTAGAGGAAAAACTAAACTTCGATATCGGAAGTACAATGGGAATTGTTTTTGAAGGCGGCGAAGGTGAAGCAATTGAATTTATTAACGCACATACCGATTAACCGGATTACTGTGAAAAAGAAAATCGCCCGTTACAGAGTTTGTAACGGGCGATTTTAGTTTATGATTAGAATATTTTTCAGCAATTCTCTTTTGCCCAATTATAAAGTTCATCAAGCGAAACACCTATAGTTCTGCAACTTGTTTTCAGATGCATGGCTGGAATTTCTTTCTCATCTCCCGGAAAGGGTGAACTATTGAACCTTACAGAGGCTGATATACCTGTAATTGAGGAGATTACATAAAACGCACTCAAAACCCATAAGCAAACCCATAACTGCCAAATTTTACTGTCAATATATTAATAAGTGTAGCCTCCCCAAACTTAGGACAGGTTGTAAAAGTAAAAAACAAAAAATAGATTTACTGCACTCTCCGGGAAACGGAAACGAGCTCTGCTGAGGAGCAACTCGTCAGGGATACCGGCGGAGTCACGGAGAATAACCGAGAGAATGCGTTGTGTATTTAGCACGACGCATTTCTTTTTAAGGATATTCTTTGTGTTTAATGCCTTAAAAAACCTCACTCCGCGCATGTTTGAGTTTGTAATTAACCGGACTCATATTGCCCAGCGATTCGTGAGGCCTGTGGTAATTATAGTCGTGAGCAAACTCATCACTCAGAACACGCACCTGCATAATATTCTCGAACAGATTTGCATCCAATACATCCTGTCTGAATGACTTGTTAAATCGTTCAATCAGTCCATTCTGCATAGGTCTTCCGGGCTGAATAAACTGCAACTGAATCCCCTTTTCCAAGCTCCATTCATGCAAGCGCATCGAGATAAACTCCGGGCCATTATCTACGCGGATGGTTTTGGGTTTACCGCGTTCCAGAATAGTCCGATCTATAATCTGCACCAGCCTGTCTGCGCTGATACTGAAATAGGGCTCTGTCTTCATCAGTTCACGGTTGTAATCATCAATAATATTCACCACTCTGAATCGACGGCCATTGATCAGGCTGTCGTGCATAAAATCCATTGACCAGGTTTGATTGGGAACGTTAGGAATAAGTAAGGGCATTTTGATCCGTGCAGGTACACG
>JBKDHA010000149.1:0-5039 GCA_046335555.1 Bacteroidota bacterium | reverse complement strand
ATTAAAGCTGAATACAAAAACAATAACGATTTTGAATTAGTTCAAAACACATACATCAATCTTCAAACGCAGAAACAGGAAAAGGCGGATGCCCCGCAGTTTCTGCTTGCCGAACAATCGGTTTCCAATTTCACCAATAATTATCTCGTTGTTGGCGAGCAGCACGAATTAATAAAATCACTGCTCCCGCAAACCAACGAAACCGGATTGCCGGCGCAGCTTACCAGTACGGCCTCAAAAGCAGAGTTTGTAAACTGGCTCAAGGCTTGCACTGCATTCTTTGCTGTTAAAGTTACTGATATGGGCAAGGAAGGTGAAAATAAAGCCGACAGCATTCATCCGCTGATGCAACCTATTATTGATTGGCGAAAAGAAAAAGATAAAGTCAACTTAAATAAGCTTTTTGAACATGATAAGATCAGGCAAATCAACTACAACAAAAATTATTTCCCCGCTTATTCATCAAGCTATAAGGAAGTTGCACGCGAACTGATTGAGGCCGGCTCTTATCTTATTTCCGATTTAAAAACTATTCTGCGCAACACTGCAACAGCCCATAACAGCAGCCGGAATGAAGCACTCGAAAATTACGAGGCCAAACAAGGCAAACACCTCCGCCGCGAAAAACTAATGAAATCGGCTTACGGAACGTTTAAAAGTGTTAAAGCCGTTTTTAAAACCGATGAGCAAGCTGAAAAAGCCAATGCCTTTAACCCATCAACAGGACAAGCACAAACAAGTGTGTATCCGCTTGAACTGTTTATCGAACAATTTTCTGAAAACGATTTTTCGCTGCATCTCCTTTTGAGCGATGATGAAGAAAATAACCTTCATGTTGATGGTTCGGATATACATGAGTGTATGGACAGGCTTGCATACTATCAGGATTCCTTGCCCGATGGCACAATATACTACTACAATCCGTTTGAAACCGGTCAATACGCAAATACAAACCGATATACGCAGCGCGTAGAAGGACATTTAAAAGCCTCAGATGTATTTGGATATGTGACTTTAGGGCTTACCGTACTTGCAGCCCTTCCCACCGGCGGCACATCGCTGCTCATTGCCGGTTCGGCTTATGCGGGTGTGGCTTCATCGGCTTGTTTTCTGTATGAACGAAATGCAGTTGGACAACTTACACAAAAAGATGTGCTGCTCGAATCGGGTAATATTGTTGCTTCGCTACTGCCCGGCATAAATGTGTTGGCGCGTGCCGGAGCATTCACAAAACTAAGTTCGCGCCTTGCCGGTTTTGAGCGTGCTGCTGCTGCTCATAAAGTACTTCAGCTTACCGCCGTTGTTGATCTTGGCGTTGTTGCGGCCAATGCAATTACACTTACGCAAGACATTATCGACCAGCTTGCCGATGTGGATCAGGCTGTAAAAGAAGGCCGCACAACAGAAGCAGAAGCATCGGCAATGCGGCACCGTATTATTATGCAGGCCATTTTTACCGGCTCATTCATAATTCTTGCCGCAAAAGGCGATGCCGAAGACCTGAGCAAAAAATTCCCGCATACAGATGCTGCCGGTATCCGCTACCGCGAAGAAACGGTAAACGGTTTATTGGTGCGCGAATACGAAAGCGGCAGGCAGGTTAACGTTATGCCTGATGGATCAATACGTGAACTTTCGCCCGTTAAAAAATCGGTTACGCAGTCTCCGGAGCACAACCGCCCCTACAGCGTTCATACCGACGGCAAAGGCAATTACATTAAAAAATATACCGATACCGGCGAGCAAATCAATATCTCCAAGCAACAGTTTGACACCGCCGGAGGTACAGAAAAAGGCCACTACAAAGTAAGCCGCGAAACCGGCAGCAACGGACAATCCATCTACAAACGCACCAACTTAGACAGCGGCACACAAGAAGTGATTGGCGAAAATGTATTCCGCAAAGGAAAAATAAAAAGCTATATCCAAACCGATCCGCCCAACCAAGCCAAACACCTTGATGCGCCGGAAATAGAACCCAACATTGTAGCCAAAGCCACCACGCCCGACGGCCACACCATTAAAGTAGCCAAAACCGGCGACATCGGCATTTGTTCTGAATGCACCGACCTGCGCGAAGAGTTTGCGGAGGAATTAGTTGACAATGCGGACCTGGACGAGAAGTTAGACAGCATTTGCGCCGAAACTGATCCTAAGCAAAAAGCATTGCTGGCCGCAGAGTTCCGTCAAAAACTATTGGCCGAGCGCTGGAAACGCAACCCGTTCCGCGAAGACCAGCTTACACGCCGCACCGTTGGTGATGTTGAGTATTTAGATGTGCAGCTAGACGATGGCCGCAAGGTGACGCTGAAGAAAGATGCTGACGGGAACTGGAAAGTAGAACGCTGGAGCGGCGGTGCGCCGACGATGATGAATGAGGAGGTTTTGGGGAGATTGCCGCTTACAGTGAAAAATCAAGTAATAAATGATACTGTACTAAAGATATCTAAACAAATTCAGTTTGGAGGGCCAATAATTAAACGTGATGGAATCGAACTATACATTTTGGGCCGAGTAGATGGAGGAGAATATGCAGGTACAATGTTTATTAATTTTCAAGCAAATGCAAAAAAAATAGATTTGAAAATTATTACAACGCCTATACCAAAAGAATGGAGAAGTTTACCGATAATCGAACAGAACAAAAAGTATTGGGAATTGGTTAATAAACCATTTATAGACGAAGCAATCGCAAGCGGTGCTGATATTCGTTTTATCCATGATCCAAGGCTTCCTGAAAATCAATTTAATATTGTTGATAATTTGCCTGAAAAATATGATAATCAAAAAATATTTAAAGAAAAAGCAAAGGAAGAAGGATTGAAAAAAATTGAGACCTTTGCCAAAATGGAATATGATTATCTGGTCAGCCTTGGCTATTATCTCGATGAACTAACTGGTTTGATGAAAAAAAAATAACAGCATGAATATTTTAAACTATTTAGAATTTCGAAATCATGTTGAAGAGTGTTTACACGAAACAATGTTGCGCTTCTCTCTTCACTATAATGAAGAATTAGTTGATGAGCAAACAAAAAACTGTTATGCTTTTTTAGAAAATAAGTTATATCGAATAGAATTAAATACAATAAATTGCTTTCCACAGCAATGGATTGACATTAAGTATTATGCTTTAGAAAACCCTGTTCGGGAAATTTCAAGTGAATCAATTTTAAAAGCATTAAATATTACTCTTGATGAGATAATGAAGTCTATTGGTAAATTGGATAGTATAGATGGCGAAAATGGATATCAAGAAAGTATGCGCTATTTGAATATTCAATTATTAAAATTTTATTCGAATTTTTTTGACGGAAAATTGCAAGTTTAATCCACCACTTCCGATGGCCATATATTGAAATTTTAAGCTTCAAATTAGATAATTCCATATTAAAAGAATCAAGACTAAGTGGAGCTCTATATAGTACTTTCCCCAATTAAAAAACAAGAAACAAACCAAAAGAATCCTTACTTCAAAGCAGCTAATCCGATAGATATAGCGAAAATTACTTGATTTGTTTATACCACTTAAAATGCAGAACAAAATTCCTCATAGAGCAACTCAAATTTTAAGTAAATAAAACTATTTAATGAGTTAGGATACAGAATAACAAAATGGAAAATAATATTAACAACTTTGTTGAAAAAATGTGGGATACTATTTTGGAGGAAACTCAAATACACCCAATAGATTATTTGTCATATTGCAAGTTTTCAAAAGAAATTCAGGTGTATGATTTTTTAGATTTTATTGCAGAAAATGCTAAAATAACAAATACCGACTATTTTTCTAAGTTACTCATCTATTCAGAAATCCACTCCTCAAAAATCTCATCAATTTCATTAAAAGACTGGTATAACCTATTCAATCGCGTTAATGAAACAGGTGTAAAAAATATTATTATTTTCCTGAGTAAATATTTGCAAATTGATGGATATTATGCGTTAATAAAAAGTAAATCAAATAATCATCTCAACCATCAATCTTTACTTGAAATTAAAGAATATCCTATTGTACTAACTTTTAACGGTGTAAATGAAGATGAGTTATCGGATATATTCATTGAAATAGGAGTGCATTTTGAGTATATAAAAATTAAAAATTGGCTTCTTGAACAAGGAGCTATTGAATTTAAATTTCCTGATTCACTTCAAAATTGGGAGCTAGAATCCGGATATTAAAAGGAGTCCTTCTCCAAAAATTCGATAAACATGAACTTAGAAAAAAAAATACAAGAGTTAAGAAATGAGTTAGCTCAAAGAAATGATTTATCAATAGAATTCACTTATTATTCAATACAAAACTGGTTTAATAAAATCAGTACTCTATTTGATAAATCACAAAATTTAAAGCCTGATGAAATTGAACGATTAAATGAATTAAAATATTATCTCAACTTAAATTTTCACGAACACAATTTTGATAATGATTGGAATTCAATTAAACTCGATTTAGCATTATTTAGTGAGAATAAAAAACAATTGTCAGCATTAAATTCTATGGTATTAATTAGAGATATTTTACATAAATTTCTTATTTTTGAAATTAATACTACTTGCCCGAAATGCTTAAACAGTAGTCTTAGATGTTATTCGTCTAGCAAAGATTTATATTATGAATGTGATAACTGTACATCTCTATTTGATTCAAATTTGAATCATTTAATTATAACTCCTAAATTAATACCTGCCCCCAAAAGTCTATTGATTGAAAAGGGGATACTAAAATAAATCTCAAAAATCCGAAAGTTATATTCTTAGATACAACTATTAGCTTAGGCGTCATCGGCATTTTCTCTGAATGCACCGACCTGCGCGAAGAGTTTGCAGAGGAATTAGTTGAAAATGCGGACCTTGACGAGATGTTTGTAGTTTTGAGCGTAGCGGTTTTAAGGGAAGTGTAGCCTCCCCTAAACCTCGGACAGGCAAAAGTTGAAATACTTAACTTTAAACCTGTTCAACCATGAAAAAATCACGTTTCAGCCAGTCGCAGATCCTATCTGCGCTCAAAGAGTACCAAGCCGGAAAAAGCTCCGCCG
>JBKDHA010000148.1:0-13199 GCA_046335555.1 Bacteroidota bacterium | reverse complement strand
ATGGTAGTCTTTCTTCGATTGAATTTACTGGTGAAAGTTGATCTGTGGGGTTGGTTGGATGATCCCTTCTTCAGACCGCCCGAAAAGGCTGATTCGGCTCAGGTAAGGTTATTCTGAAAATTTATTTTGGACAGCTGTGATATAATTATTCACCACCAAAAGCCCAACTAGCTGTTTTCCCGATTGTAATTTATATATACCGTCGTGACGCAATGCGATGTATTTAAATACACCGTCGGGACGCAATGCATTGCGCCCTTACGGTTTAAAAACTGACATTATCCCAAAACACTTTACAAACTAAATCGCACACTTATCCCGATCCGCCGCACACCTGAATAATTTGTTAAAAACCCGTTGTACGGCGGCCTTCTTTTCCTCTACCTTCGCTTATAAATCAAGTACACCTCTGACCATGTCAAAACGTTTGCTGCTTACCCTTGCCGCTGTGGTTACACTGGCCATGCTGGCTATTCCCTTCCTCTCGCAGAAAAGTAACTCGGCGGTTGGCTTCTCGAAGCTCGATCCGGCTTATGCGGCCTATGTTTCGGCTTATACTTCGGGCGTTATTTCTAATGAGTCCTACATCCGCGTTACGCTGGCCGAAGACTATAAAGGAGCAATTAGCCTCGACAAAGCCGAAACCGAAAAGTATTTCAGCTTTTCGCCGGCTATTGAAGGTCAGCTTTTCTGGCTCGATAACCGGACGCTGGAATTTCGTCCGGCGCAGCGTTTGCCGTCTGATCAAGTCTATGAAGCCGAATTTTTCCTGAGCAAATTAGTGCCGGAAATTCCGTCGAACCTCAAAACAATGCAGTTCGGTTTCCGCACCATGCGCCAGAGCATTGATGTGAGCATAGACGGTATGCGCACCACCGACCGCCAAACACTGCGCCTGCAGCAAATGCGCGGCACACTGAACACGGCCGACGGTGCCGACAGCAAACTCATTGAACAAACACTTACCGTTACACAAGACGGAAAGCCGCTGAAAATAAACTGGACGCACGAAGGCAACAACGTAACGCACAACTTTACAGTTGACAACATAAAACGCGGCGAAAAAGAAGGCAAGGTAACCGTTGAATGGAACGGCGAAGCCATTGGCGCAAAAACAAAAGACAGCAAAGTAATTGCCATTCCCGCCCTCGGCGATTTTAAAGTGGTAAGCGCCCGCGCCGAGCAAGGACAGGAACAATGCGTAATCGTTCAGTTCTCTGACCCGATTGCTGAACGTCAAAACCTCGACGGACTGATTTCGATAAAAGATGCCGAAGGCTTGCGCTTTTCGATTGAAGACAACGACGTGCGTGTATATCCGCTCGAACGCTTAACCGGCGCGCACGCACTTACCGTGCAGCAGGGCGTTAAAAACACCATCGGCAAAGAACTTCCGCACTCGTTTACACAGTCAATTGAATTTGAACTGATGAAGCCCGAAGTACGCCTTTCGGGTAAAGGTGTGATTTTGCCGAACAGTCCGCGCGGACTTACACTGCCTTTTCAGGCCGTTGGTCTGAAATCCGTTGATGTGAAAGTGATTCGCATCTACGAAAAAAACATTCCCCAGTTTTTGCAGGTCAACAGCCTAGACGGCAGCGATGAACTGTACCGCGTTGGTAAAGTTGTGGTGAAGAAAAAAATTGACCTCAGCATCCGCAACAAAAATGAATACAACAACTGGACAAACTACTCTGTAGATCTGGGCGAACTGATTCGCACCGAGCCGGGCGCTATTTACCGCGTGTCTATTGGCTTCAAACGTTCGTATGCTGTTGTAGCCTGCGACTCGGTTTCAAATGCAGCCATTCTTGAACAGGAAGCCGAACAAGAACGCAGCCGCTTGGAAAGCGAAGAAGAAGAAGGCGAATACAGCTACTACGGCGGCGGCTACTACGATAACTATTACTACTACGACGATTACGGCGACCACGATGATCCCTGCTCAGGCAGCTACTACTATGGCCGCACCGTTAGCCGCAACGTATTAGCTTCCGACCTCGGACTGCTTGCCAAACGCGGCAACGACGGAAGCGTTGTAGTTGCAGTAAACAACCTGCGTACTACAGATCCGGTTGGAAATGCACAAGTTGAAGTGTATGATTTCCAGCATCAGCTCCTCACCCGCTCTGCTACCGATGCACAAGGTCTTGCTTCACTTTCGCTGAAGAAAAAACCGTTCCTGCTCATTGCCAGCAGCGGAAACCAGCGCGGCTACCTCAAGCTCGACGACGGTTCATCACTTTCACTCGGTGCATTTGATGTATCGGGCGCAACCGTGCAGAAAGGCCTGAAAGGCATGATCTACGGCGAACGCGGCGTTTGGCGGCCGGGCGATACACTCTTCCTCGGCTTTATTCTCGAAGACAAAGAAAACAAACTCCCGCAGGGACACCCGGTTACATTTGAACTCAACAACCCGCGCGGACAATTGGTTAACCGCGTTGTGCGTTCAGCATCTGTAAACGGTTTCTACAATTTTACAACTCCAACCGATGCTGATGCGCCTACCGGCAACTGGACAGCCCGCGTAAAAGTTGGCGGCGCCACATTTACCAAAACGGTAAAAGTGGAAACCATTATGCCCAACCGTTTAAAAATAAACATGGGCTTTGCCAATAATGTAACGCTGCTCAAAGGCGAAACACAGCCCGTGAAAATGGATGTAAAATGGCTCCACGGCGCTATCGCCAAAAACCTTCGGGCAAATGTTGAAGTCAGCTTCTACGAAGCAGAAACAAAATTCAAAGGCTTCGATAATTTTGTGTTTGATGATCCGGCCACCAATTTTTACTCAGAAAACAAAACAGTTTACGATGGCCGCTTAGACGATAACGGACATGCCGAATTTTCGCCCGACCTGAGTGCTTCTAATGCTCCGGGTATGCTGCGCGCAAGTTTCAATACACGCGTGTTTGAACAAGGCGGAGCATTCAGCGTTGACCGTTTCTCGATCAACTACTCGCCGTTTACACATTATGTAGGTGTGCTTGTGCCCAAAGGCAGCGGCTGGGGCGGTATGCTCGAAACCGACCGCGATTACTCAGTACCCATTGTAAGCGTAAACCAAAACGGTGCCCCCGAAGCCCGCAGCAAGCTTACTGTAAAAATTTACAAAATGGATTGGCGCTGGTGGTGGAGCTCAAGCTACAACGACATGGCCAACTATGTAAACAGCAGCTACTACAGTCCGTATTACGAAACACAAACCACCACCGATGCCAAAGGCCGCGGTGCAATAAACGTAAAAATTGGCAAAGAAGACTGGGGCCGCTACCTGATCCGCATTACTGATGAAGAAAGCGGACACTCAACCGGCTCTGTAGCTTGGTTCGACTGGCCTTATGGCGGCGGCGGAGCTATGCAGAACTCCGAAGCAGCTACAATGCTTCAGTTTAGTTCCGATAAAAAGCAATACAAAGTTGGCGACAAAATAAAACTTACCATTCCTTCGCCCGGACAAGGCCGCGCTTTGATCAGTGTTGAAAACGGTTCGCGCATTGTCAGCACCATTTGGGCGGAAACCAAGGCCAAAGGCAATATCAGCACAGAGATTGCGGTAACCGCAGCCATGGCACCGAACGTTTATGTACACGTTACACTCCTGCAGCCGCACGCACAGGTGAAGAACGATGCTCCGATTCGTTTGTATGGTGTTATTCCCATAGAAATTGACAATGCTGAAACGCACATCGAACCTGTTATTGCCACAAAACCCGTTTGGGCTCCTGAGGAAACGGTGAATGTTGCCGTAAGCGAAAAGAACGGCAAAGCAATGACCTACACACTTGCCATTGTTGATGAAGGTTTGCTCGACATTACCCGTTTTAAAACTCCCGATCCCTGGGCTAATTTCTACGCCCGCGAAGCATTGGGTGTAAAGACCTGGGATATGTACGATATGGTAATGGGCGCTTATGGTGCCGAACTTGAACGCGTACTCGGTATTGGCGGCGATGGCGACAACGGCCCGAACGGCGGACAAAAAGCCAATCGCTTTAAACCCATGGTGCGCTACATCGGTCCGTTTGAACTGAAAAAAGGCGGCCGCAACGATCATAAAATTTCTATTCCGCAGTATGTTGGTTCGGTGCGGGTAATGGTAATTGCCGGACAAAATGCCGCTTACGGAAAAGCTGAAACAGCAGTGCCCGTGCGCAAACCGCTGATGATTTTAGGCACACTGCCGCGCGTGGTTGGCCCCGGCGAAACAGTTGATTTGCCGGTGAACATTTTTGCCATGGAAAAATTTGTGAAGAATGTTTCGGTAACCGTAACCACCGATAAAATGTTCAGCGTTGACGGTGCAGTTACAAAAACTGTTCGCTTCAACGAAGTTGGCGAACAGGTTGAAACTTTCCGCCTCAATGTGGCTAAAATAGCCGGTGTTGGCAAGGTGCGCATTGTAGCTACCAGCGGAAAAGAACGCGCTGTTACCGAAATTGAAATTGATGTGCGAAACCCGAACACCCGGCAAACCAATGTTATTGAAGCGGCTATTGATCCGGGGCAAAGCTGGACAAGTGCATACACACCTGCGGGCATTGCAGGAACAAACAGCGGCAAGCTCGAACTGAGCACCATTCCCCCACTCAACCTCGGCCGCCGTCTCGATTACCTGATGCGTTATCCGCACGGCTGTGTAGAGCAAACCACTTCGGCCGCTTTCCCGCAGCTTTACCTGAGCGAACTGCTCACGCTTGGCGAAGAACGCCGCAAAGTAACCGAAGCAAATGTGAAAGCCGCTATCAACCGCTTGCGCAGCTTCCAGACTCCTTCGGGAGCGCTTGGCTACTGGCCCGGCGATCAAACTCCGAGCGAATGGGGAACCAACTACGCCGGTCACTTCCTGCTCGAAGCCGAAGAACACGGCTACTCACTGCCGGCAGGATTGATAGACAACTGGAAAAAATTCCAGCGCCAGCAAGCCATCAGCTGGACACCCCGCGCCGATCAGCATTACTACTACAATGATGATTTGGTGCAGGCGTATCGTCTCTACACATTGGCAAAAGCAAAAGCACCTGAGCTGGGAGCAATGAACCGCCTGCGCGAACATAAATCGCTGAATGCAACAGCCAAATGGCGGCTTGCTGCGGCCTATCAGTTGGCCGGTCAGCCCGAAATTGCCAAGCAAATGATTGCCGGCCTTTCTACAGTTGTAACCAACTATGCCGAGCTTTCCTACACCTTCGGTTCTGATGAACGCGATCTGGCTATGATTCTCGAAACATTGAGTTTGATGGGCCAGCGCACCAAAGCAGCACCCGTTGCAAAAATGATTTCAGAAGAACTGAACCGCAACAGTTGGATGAGTACACAAACTACAGCCTACTGTTTGCTCTCGCTTTCGGAATTTGCCACCGGCGACAAAACAGCGAAAGGTGTAAACTGCACCTATACTGTTAACGGCAAGCAAGGCACAACCAACGACGGCAAACCTGTTTCGCTTACCGACATCAGTATCTCGGGTGCAGAAGCCGGAAAAGTAACCATCAAAAACAACGGCACAGGAACTGTGTTTGTGCGCATTATGCTTACCGGAGTTCCGGAAGCAGGAATGGAAACACCTTCGGCAGAAGGCCTGAGCATTGATGTGAAATATCTTGACAACAGCGGCCTTCCCCTCGATGTTTCAAAAATTGAACAGGGCACTGATTTCGTTGCCGTCGTAACCGTTGGCAACACCGGCGTGCGCGGCGAGTATCGCGAACTTGCATTGAGTCAGATCTTCCCCTCAGGCTGGGAAATCCGCAACGAGCGCATGGAAGAAGGAGTAAATCGCGTGCAAACCGATCCGTTCAACTATCAAGACATCCGCGATGATCGTGTGTTCACGTATTTCAGCATAGCACCGCAGCGCACACGCACCTACCGCGTTCGCCTCAATGCTGCGTACACAGGCCGTTTCTACATGCCCGGTTTCAGCGCAGAAGCCATGTACGATGCGTCAATTAATGCACGTAATGTTGGGCAATGGGTTGAAGTTGTTGGGCAGGAAGCCGTTAAATAAAAAGTGGTGAGTGTAAAGTGTAGGGTGTAAAATAATAAAGTAAGGTGCAGCAACAGTCTGCACCTTACTTTTTTTGAGGAAATTCAACTTGCTAATCCACTCATTCCCGCATAGCGGGAAACGTTTTGGGATGTTAAAATAGTAGGAAATCGCTTTACACTTTACACCCTACACTTTACACTTGACAAAGGGCTTTTTGATACACTATCTTTACCGCAACGCGCAACGTATTTCTTTTTTAGTTTTCACTTCACCCATTTATCATGGATGATCAACCAACTGTTCCCGGTCGTTTCCGGGGACGCGGAGCGCAGCTTAATCCGCATAACCGTTTTCTGAAAAACAGAGTTGTGCAGGAACATATTGAAGTAATTGACGAACCTATTTTGCACGATGAAAAAACAGAAGTCATACTTACTCATCCCAAAACCATTATCAATAAAGTTGACAGTCCTGATCTGAAAGGATTATCGATGAATCCGTATCAGGGCTGTGAGCACGGATGCGTTTATTGTTATGCCCGTAATGCGCATGAGTACTGGGGCTACAGCGCCGGGCTTGATTTTGAACGGAAGATTATTGTAAAGCCTGATGCGCCAGCATTGCTGGAAAAACAACTCAGCAACCCGCGCTGGAAACCCGAAGCAATCATGTTTTCCGGGAATACGGATTGCTATCAGCCACTTGAACGGAAGTACGAACTCACACGCAATATGCTGAAAGTGCTGCTGAAATTTCGGCATCCGGCAGCCATCATTACCAAAAATGCACTCGTTAAACGAGACATTGATATACTCCGCGAAATGGCCGAACATCAGCTCGTGCATGTCATGATTAGCATTACCGGACTTGATGAAACACTGCGCCTGCAATTAGAACCACGCACAGCAACTTACAAACAACGCCTCGAAACAATTACTGCACTGCGTGAAGCCGGCATTCCGGTTGGCGTAATGAGTGCACCCATCATTCCCGGTCTTAATAGTCACGAAATACCGGCCATTTTACATGCAGCAGCCAATGCAGGCGCACAAACAGCAGGTTACACCATGGTGCGGCTGAACGGACAGGTTGGGGAGATTTTTCGCGACTGGCTCGATAAAACTTTTCCCGACCGCGCCGATAAAGTTTGGCATCAGATACAAGCCTGCCACGGCGGCAAAGTAAACGACAGCCGATTTGGAACACGCATGCGAGGTGAAGGTCCCGTTGCCGAAAGCATACGACAAATGTTTATGCTGGCCGTGAAAAGAAATAAACTCAATCAAACAAAATTTGAGTTCAACATCAGCGACTTCAATCCCCGCGCCGCTGATGCACAAATGAGCCTTTTCTGAAACAGTTGCTCTTTTGTAAATTAGCAGAACCAAATCGCTTGTTATGCATACAACCAATTACATCAACACATTTATTCAGATAGCTGAAGATTGCCCGATTAACGAAGCCGATGTTCCGCCGCAAGGCAAAAAAGAACCATCTGTTGCCGAGCTTCAGTTTAAATTAGTGTATGATAATCCGTACAAATACACTTCAGATGATATTTTGTTTGAAGTGTATGCCATGCGCAACGGAATAAAAGCCGGCGAAAAGAAAGCCGCCCGCGAAGCTTTTTTTTCAAAAGGACAGGCGTGTATGCGGGCATCACCACTCACCAAACGCTACGGCTGGGGCGTGCATAATAATGAAGAAGGAAAAATTGCACTTGTTCCCGCCGGTTCTCCCGAATACAAAAAGCTGATGGCAGATAAAGCATTGAAACAAACCAAAGGAATGCGCTCATCGCGGGGATAGAATGCAGTTGGTTTCGACAGGCTCAACCAACTGAAACTTATTAGGCTCAACAACTGAAACTTTCTAAGCTCAACAACAACTAAAACAAATCCATCCTCCGAGGTTTTAGTAACCTCGGAGGATTTAGTACTTAGCTATTGTTGTTGAAACAGAATGCAACTTTCTAAGCTCAACAACAACCAAAACAAATCCATCCTCCGAGGTTTCTGTAACCTCGGAGGATTTAGTACTTAGCTATTGTTGTTGAAACAGAATGAAACTTTCTAAGCTCAACAACAACTAAAATAAATCCTCCGAGGTTTTAGTAACCTCGGAGGATTTATTTTTTAGCTATTGTTGTTAAAACAGAATGCAAAAAACAAACTCCCCATTTACGGCTTCACAACCAACGAGCGGCCGCTGAAGGTTTCGCCATTCATGCGCAGAGTATAAGAACCTGCGGCGAGATCAAGCGCATCGAACTCAAAAAGCACCGGGCCACCGGGCAAACTGCTCATGCCTTGCTGAACAGTGCGGCCTGCATTGTCAACAATTTCCCAGCTAACATCCTGAGCGCGGTCGAGCTGCAATGAAACTACAAAGCCTTCGATAAACGGATTCGGATAGGCATTAAGCGACTGAACCGGCGCAGCATTTTCGGGAATTCCAACCGACATTGCCTGCGAAATATCGAGCACATACAATCCGTTTTGCATATCGGAAGCAAGCAGATTGCCGCTCGGCAAATCGGTATAAGCTCCCCAGCAGCCGTGATACGGATCGGGATAACCATTGGCTAAACCGTTCAGCGTATCGGTATCAAAATAACCTGTGCGCACACAGTTTGAAGGATTACTGATGTTGTAAATCTGCACACCATCCTGATAGTAAGCACATACTAATACATCATTACCAAGAATATAAGGGTTGTGCGGTGTACAGCCTTGATTGGAACGGAAAATCTGGTTCATGGTTAGGTTACCGAGATTCGATACATCCAGCGATTTTACTCCAAGCCCTGCAGGTACTTCATCCATAAAAATAAGTGTATTTCCATCGGAAGTTAAAAAGCTGCTGTGGTTGTAGCCCGATTCATTGTAGCTGCCAAATGAAGCAAGTTCAGTAAACGAATTTGTTGAATTATATTCATAGATAAATAATTTCTGATAACCGGCTGAAGCATACACAGTATCATTGCGCACAAACATATCATGTACGGTAGAAACGTTCGGATAATCCTGATTTAATGTGCGCAGCAACTGCGGCTGTTCAGGATTTGCCAGACTGTAAACTGCCATTGAATAATAACCAACACTATTTGCCAGAGTTACACTTCCGCACCAGAGTTTATTGCCGTCAACATAAATTGTGTGGCAGCGCTCAAAGTAGGTTGTACCGTCATGCACAACATGAATAGAATCGGGCAGATATTGAAGATCTACAATCTGAAAACTATTTTGTCCGGCATCATCTCCAACAATGTAAGCGTAGTGGCTGTAGGTTTTTACTTCGTGCCAGATGCAATCGGTTTGACGGCTTGCGAGGAAATCAACCTGAACAGGATTTGCCGGATTGGTTACATCAACAAAATAAGTACCATGTGCAGAGCCGATGATACCGTATTCGCGGTTATCAGCAGGATTATGCCAGCCCCAGATGCCTTGATAGCGGATGTCGTAAACAGGCTCCGAAGGAACGGCAGGATCGTTGAAATGACCGAGTAAATTAATGTTTTGCGAATCGTAGGTTTGTGCAGCAGCAGGAAGCACAAGCACTAATGCAGCAAAGAAAGTTGTAAATTGTTTGATCATGATAGTGAGCTGAGTATATGGTAAATATACAACTAAAAAGCAAGGCGGCTGTTCCCGTTTATGTATCGGAAACAGCCGCCTATATATTTGACGGGTAAACTAATGATCAGAGTTGTGCGATCAGTTCTTTCATCAAACGGGTCATTTCTTTTTCGGCTGCTTTAGCCACTTTCTGTACTTCCTCGTGCGATACTTCTACAATTTTACCCGGCACGCCAAGATCGGTAATTACTGAAATTCCGAAGCAGGGTAAATTCATGTGTCGTGCTGTAATTACTTCAGGCACTGTGCTCATGCCAACAGTATCGCCGCCAATAATGCGCACGTATTTGTATTCGGCAGGTGTTTCAAATGTTGGGCCGCTGAGTCCTACATATACACCTTCCTGCACTTTTATATTCAGCTGTGCGGCAACTGCTTTTGCTTTTGCCAGCAGTGCATGGTCGTATGCTTCGCTCATATCAGGAAAGCGCGGACCGAAACGTTCATCGTTTTTGCCGGTGAGCGGATGTGCAGGAAAAAGGTTGATGTGATCGTTGATGAGCATAAGATCGCCCACTTCAAAATCAGGATTCACACCGCCGCTGGCATTTGAAAGAAAAAGTGTATGAATGCCAAGAAACTTGAGTACACGTACCGGGAAAACAACCTTCTGCATGCTGTAGCCTTCGTAATAATGAAAACGCCCCTGCATGGCTACAATGCGTTTGCCGCCCAGCATTCCGAAAATAAGTTTGCCAGAATGTCCTTCTACAGTTGACACCGGAAAATCAGGAATGCTTTCATAGGGCAGTGTGTATTGAATTTCAATCTCGTGTACCAATCCGCCAAGACCAGTGCCGAGAATAATTCCAATTTCAGGGGCAAAACCTCCTGTCTGCGCTTTAATATGGTTTACGCTGCTGATGATATGATCGTACATAATCTGTTATTTGCTGATTGAAGTTTTCTGCATCCTTATCATGAAACGCCACTTCAATGGGAATGTAAAATACAGGCAGTCCTTCAACTGCTTCCATTAATTCTGGGCGAAGTAAACGCATAGCGTCTTTTTCGGTGGTAAGGATGAGTTTATTATCGGTTTTAAGATTGTCGTACAAGTTACGCAGCCTCTGCAAATCTGCAACAGTGTAGGCATGGTGATCGGCAAAGTTGAGCGTAACCAATTCCTTCACCTTATCGCGCAGCTCATATTCAAGTACTGATGCATTTGCAATTCCGGTAAGCAGCACAATGCTGTAGCCGCGTTCAAAATAATATTCTTTACTGAGCAGCGGCTTTCCGGGTTTGCTGCCAAAAGGCACAAGTTCGCCGTAGCGGATAGTAGAAAAATAAATCTGCTGCCACGCACCGGCATTAATTTCGCGCATGATTCGCTTGCGTTCGAGCGGCGAAAACATGGCGGGAGTTTTTGTAACAATTATAATATCGGCGCGCTTCATGCCGGCTTTCGATTCGCGCAGCATTCCGGTCGGCAGCAATTGATCTTTATAAAACGGCCGGTTGTAATCCGTAAGCAAAATCTGCAGTCCGGGTTTTATGCGGCGATGCTGAAAAACATCGTCAAGGACAATCGTTTGCAGCTCTGCAAATTTTTCTTTGAGTTGCTTCACACCGTGCACGCGGCGGGCATCAACAGCTACCGGCACCGTTTCAGGAAAGCGGCGGCGAAACTGCATCGGTTCATCACCAATTTGTGCCGCATCGGAAGAAGGATCGGCCAGAATAAAGCCGCTTGTCGAACGTCCGTACCCACGGCTTAATGTAGCCACTTTCCAATTCTGCATCAGCAAACGCACGATGTATTCAACATGCGGTGTTTTACCTGTGCCGCCGGCTGTAAGATTTCCGACTCCAATTAGGGCTATGTCTGAGAAGGTGGCTGATTTCAGCAACCCTGCATCAAACAACCGGTTGCGTAACCAAACGGCAAAACCGTAAAGCAGCGAAACAGGCCATAATAAAATGCGGAGGAATTTCACGGGGGCGAAAATACGATTTTTTGGATGCCAAAAGCTCACCAGTCTTCGCATCCGGTGTATTGTTTTTACTCAGTTCACACTGAATTATTATTTGCATTACTCGAAAAACTCTGCACTGCAGAGAGAATTTGAGAATGAGAAAGTTTTGCTTCATCTGTACGCAATCATCACTCTTCAAGCAAGCCTTTCAGCAAGCTTTCTAGTCGATCTTTCGGCGGTAAATAGAGTTGATATTTGGCAAGAAGAATCTGATTGGTGATTCCTTCCATGGCATACTCAACCAGCACATTGTTTTTGCTTGCGCCTAATACAATTCCTATCGGCGTATTGTCATCGTCTGCGGCTTCTTCACGCTTGAAATAGTTCAAATACAAATTCATTTGGCCTATATCCTGATGATCTATTTCACCTCGTTTTAAATCAATCAAAACAAAGCATTTGAGAATACGATGATAAAATAACAGATCAACATAAAAATGTCGGTTTGCAATATTCATCCTGTATTGGCGGGCAATAAAGGCAAAGCCCTTACCCATCTCCATTATAAACTGCTGGAGATGCGAAATAATCTTGTCTTCTAATTCGCTTTCGTGATATTGATTGGCTTCATGAATATTGAGAAATTCGAGCACAAAGGGATCCTTGATTAAGTCGGCCGGATGCTCAATTTTGTGTCCTTCATTCGATAGTTTAAAAACTTCTGTTTTCCCCTTTTGCAAAGCCAACCTATGAAAAAGCATACTTTTCATATTGCGTTTCAATTCTCGAACACTCCAGTGTTCTTTCTCAGATTGTTTTGTATAAAAAACCAGTTCAAGATCGCTTTCAGCTTTCAATATCTCCGTATAATGACTCCACGTCAACCCAAATTGTCCAGACACCGTCTGGATTTTTTCAAACCTTACATAAAACTGCCTGATTTGAAATAAGTTAGACCTGCTAAAGCCCTTGCCATACGCTAACGAAAGGTCTTTTGAAAGCCGATCCAGCAATTGGCTTCCGTATTCAGCTTTTATCTTTCCTTTTTGCTCAAATTCTACTATGTAGCGGCCAATTTCCCAGTTTGTTCGCACAAGGGTCTGATTAACCTGATAAATTGCTGTTTCGCGACCGGTATTAAGCGCGTTGCCAATGTTTTTTACAAGTACTTTGTACTGCACAGTTTCCAACTTCATCGTTTGTGGTTTTGGGGTGGCAAAAATAATAGGAGGAAATACGGATTGATGTAAAATAAATATCAACAGGCGCACATCAGCTTGATTTATAGTATTTTAAAACGGTTCAATTACAGATTACTATTCCTCCAACTATTCAAAATATTCTATTCATAGTAAAAATATCCGAGCAACTAATCCTGCAATTATTTATAAATAAACCAAAGATCAGGAGCGAACCAGCTGATTCAATAAATAACCTTTCGGCTCCGGCCTTCACTGCAAGTCCTTCCCCGCAATCCCCGCAGTTATTGCGGGGAGCGGGGAGGCTTTCCGCTACAATTCCATCTAACCTTCCTTGAGCTTTTTGATAATCAGGAGGTTAAAAATTCGTTATCCGCAAGTTCACCTAAATGAATATCGAGTTGTTTCATCTTCCTTTTTAGATTTCCGATTACTTGATTTCGTA
>JBKDHA010000147.1:0-42052 GCA_046335555.1 Bacteroidota bacterium | reverse complement strand
GGCATCTTGCATATATTAATGCATTGCGCAGCCAGTTGCGACGTAAAACAGTTTGGGATGAACACCGTCCGGAGATTGATATACTCAACAAGATCGGTGATTTTCATACGACGCATGTAGAAACTGAACTCAAGAAATTTTTGTCGGAAGAAGAAGCGCGCCGACTTTCAAAGCATGCCAATCCTGCAGCTCAGTTACTGAAACTTCAGTCGAAACGTTTGCGCGAATTGCACGATGCAGGCCTGATTGATAATTTCAGGCATATCGAAATGATGAAACTCATTACCGAATTTTACAATCAGCAGGGCGCATGTGAACGCATAAAAACATTTCCGTTTCCGCGGCAATGGGCATTTTTCAGTTCGGTGTTTATTTACATTTTCATTGCACTGTTGCCTTTCGGTTTGCTGCATGAGTTTGCGAAAATGGATGGCTGTTATACCTGGCTGGTCATTCCATTTACAACGCTTATTGCTTGGGTGTTCAATACAATGGAAGTAATCGGCGACAGCAGCGAGAATCCTTTTGAAAACGGCATTAATGATGTGCCGATGACTGCAATTTGTCGCACCATTGAAATTGATCTGCGTGAAATGCTTGGAGAAACTGATCTCCCGCCGCGTATTCAGGCAATAGATCATATTCTCTTGTAGGCACTACTGAAATTTGCTTTGTACTTTCGTGCTTCTTTCTACAATTTTTGAAAATGACCAAGCCCGATTTCACGCAGGTTGAGCTGCTGCATCTCATCACACATCATGTTGGCAACAAGCAGCGCGACGAGTCGTACACGCTTTCGGGCTCAGAAACGGTTGTTGATGAAGCCTCGCAAGACTATCTGCTGACTTACTTTTTACAGCCGTTTAATTCTGAAGAATACTATAGTTTTTCGCATACTGTTAGCCTCGATCTGAATGCAGTAAATACAGTTGCAGCCCGTGTTTTTGGCAATCCCGATACATTTGTTGAAGCCTCCGGCGATCTGGCCCGTTTGTTGTTCGATCAAACAACGCATCCGAAAGTGAAAGCGGGCGAACTTAACATTGCCTATTTCACAAACGTGATGCTGGGCGATGAAAAAGTTACTGCTATCGGCATTTTCAAATCAGAAACCGATACGCCGTTTCTGAAAATGAAACATCAGCGCAAAAACTATTTCATCCGTCACGAATTTGGTTTTGAGCTGAAAGGCATGGACAAAGGCTGCCTCATTTTTAACACAGCTGGCAACGATGGTTTCCGCATTCTAGTTTCGGATGCCGGTGCTCGCGCAGCAGAAACACAATACTGGAAAGATGATTTCCTGAACATAAAACCGGTGAGCAATGCCTATCATCAAACCACACAGTTGATGAACATTGCCAAAACGTATGTAACTCAAAAGCTAACCGAAGATTTTGAAGTTAACAAAGCCGATCAGATCGATCTGCTCAACCGCTCGGCCGAATATTTCAAGAAAAACGACAGTTTTAATCAGGAGCAATTTGAAGAACAGGTGTTCCGCGATAAAAGCGTTATCGAATCATTCCGCAACTTCGATCAAACATACCGCGAAGAAAACTCAATTGCCATCGAGGAAGATTTCGATATTTCAAAACAAGCCGTAAAAAAACAATCGCGCGTTTTCAAAAGCGTGCTCAAACTCGACAAGAATTTCCACATCTACATTCACGGAGATCGTCAGCTTATTGAGCGCGGTACGGATGATGACGGGAGGAAATTTTATAAGATTTATTTTACGGAAGAAACGTGACCTTTAATGATGAATGATGAATGATGAATGATGAATGATGAATGATGAATGAAAGGGAAATTATTATACACTCAACATTCATCATTCAACATTTCATTCTAGCGCACCCGCACCCGCGGATCTAAAAATCCGTAGCTGATGTCAACAGCAAGGTTGAGAATAACAAAGAGCATCGAAAATACCAATGTACTGCCCATTACTACAGGTAAATCGTAGTTCATAAGTGCTTGCACCACTTCGTTGCCGATGCCTTTCCAGTCGAAGATTGGCTCAACAAGCGCAGCACCGGCCATTAAACTGGCCAGCCATCCCGAAATAGATGTGACGACCGGATTCATGGCATTCTTGAGTGCATGTTTCATAATTACTTTTCGGCGGCTCAATCCTTTGGCGTGCGCTGTACGGATGTAATCGTGCGAAAGCACTTCGAGGAGTGAGCTGCGTGTAAGTTGTGTAATGAGCGCAAGCGGACGAATGCCAAGCGTTATTGCCGGGAGAATAAGATTTTGAAGCTGCAGCGATTCATCAACCGGATCAAACAAACTTCCGGAGTTTTTGAGTCCGGTAATTTCGTTTAGCAGATAGCCGAATACCCACGAAATAATAAGCGCATAAAAGAACGACGGTCCTGCTGTGCCTAATGTCGAGAAAACCGCAATGCTCCGGTCGATCCAGGTGTTCTGATTCAGTGCGCCGGCAATGCCTAATCCGATGCCAAAAAAAGAAGCAAGAAGTATGGCCGCAAAAGCCAGCACAATTGTTTCGGGCAGTGTTTCAAAAATGATGTCTGAAACCGGTCGCCTGTCGTGATAAGATCTCCTCAGGTAAGGCGCTTTCAGCACTAACTCTTTTCCGCCGCCAACGCCGAACAACTGCAGAGGATGCCCGTATTTTGCGGTATCGAGATAGTAGCTGTCTTTCGTATCTGTCGGATGAAGTACAGATACAAAAGAAATATCGTTTAGAAACATCAGGTACTGCTTGTGCATCGGCTGATCGAGGCCGAGATCCTGACGGATAATAGCTACAGAGGCCGAATCGGTATGTTGCCCCATTTGCATCCGTGCCGGATCGCCGGGCAAAACATTGAACATCAGAAAAACGACTGTTAGCACCCCGAACAAAACCAGGAAGCCATACAGCAGTCGTTTAACGATGAATCTAACCATCAGCGCTTATTGATTTCTTCGGTTAGCGGGAAATCGTTGATGTGCCACATTCCGGAAACCATGCCGTGATAAAGTTTCACCAATCCCGGGTTTGAACGCACAACAGTTTTAAGTGCGGTTCCGTCGGCTGTGTAAACGGGGAATGTGGCACCGGTTTTTTTGCGGAAAACCTCAACCTGTTCGGGTGATGCAGAACTGAGCGCATAGAACGGAACACCTTTTGCCTGACAGGCTGCTGCAAATGCATTCACTTCTTTCATTCGCGAAATATCTGCTTTTTCAATATCATACATCACAAGCATGAATGATTTTGCAAGCTCTGTTTTAAAGAGCGAATCGTTCATTGCTTCACCGGTTTCAGGATTTGAAATACTGAAATCGCCGATGGTTGCATTGCAGTTTCCTTTGCGGATCACTTCATCAAACCGGCAGTAATATTCCCAGATAGAATCAGAAGGATAGGCCGAAAGTTCAAACGCTCCGATTGTATCTGCCTTGATGTTTCGCATGTAATAAACCATGTGAATGGAATCAGGAACGCAGCCGGTTTCTTTCGGGTTTTTGTTTTTAGAAGCGGTGAGAATATGTGTGCCGATTTTGTACGGACGGAAATCAATAACCGGTAAATGCTGCCAAGTGTAAACCGGGAAAGCAAACGAGAGGAAGGTACCGATGCCGATAAGTCCGGCCATGAGAATTGTGTTTTTGAACAGCGGCTTGAGGTGTTTTTCGCCGGCAAACAGCAGGGCAATCAGAATCAGCAGAATCAAATCTTTCCAGAACGATTCCCACGGCGTGAGCTTGATGGCATCACCAAAGCAGCCGCAACTGGTTACTTTATTGCAGCAGGCCGAGTAGAAGGTGAGGAAGCTGAAAAACACAATCATAGCCAGCAGCAGCCATAAAGTCCAGCGCACCTGAAAGCCCAACAGCAAAAATATACCGAGCACAATTTCAGCACCGCAGAGCAGAATAGCCAGCAGGAGCGAGTGTTCGGCAAAGAAATGCCAAATGGTGTTTTCGTCTTTTATAACTGCTGGTGCGGCAGCAGTTTCGGCGGCTTTCTGCTCTTCTTTTACGCAGGGAATGCCGGCTTTTTTATCGCCGGTCACTTTCATGTCGCAACTGAAACCGGCATCAAATACTTCGAAGTATTCTTCGAGTTTGTAGCTGAAACCTACAGGGTCGTTAGCTTTTATAAATCCCGAGAAGATAAACAAACCACCCACCGCAATGCGGGCGAGTTGTGTAATCAGCGGCACGCGACCGAAGATCATATCGAGATTAATAATGAGCACAAGGCCGAGTAACACCAAGCCGAGCGTAATGCGGTCGAAGCAGGGCGGGCAGATTAAAAACAGGATGCCGGCGATCACTACAGATACACCAAGGCGAAACCAGCGGGACTTCAAGAAGTTCATAGTGTTCCTTCTGAAAAGCGGATGAGTACGAAAATAGAATAATTGATGATATCGAAGTAGTTACCGTCAACACCTTCTGAAATGAGCGTGTTGCCGTTGTTATCTTCGATTTGTTTGATCCGCAATAATTTTGCCAGAATCAAATCGGTAAGCGAACTGATGCGCATTTCTCGCCATGCCTCGCCGTAATCATGGTTTTTATTTTCCATGAGTGCTTTGGCCTGAGCAGCGTATTTATCGTAAAGTGCGTTTGCTTCGTTTTCAGGTAATTCGAGGCGCGCATCGTTGGCGAGTTCAAGTTGAATCAGCGCCATGATGCTGTAATTCACCAAAGCCACAAATTCACCGCGCACATCATCGGCAATTTTCTGCGTGCCTTTTTCCTGAATGGTGCGTACCCTCCGGGCTTTGATAAAAAGCTGATCAGTGAGTGAACTGGTGCGAAACACCCGCCATGCTGTGCCGTAATCGCGCAGCTTTTTGACGTAGATGTCGCGGCAGATGGCTATACTTGCGTCGAACTGTTGCGACGTGTTTAACATAAGCGAAACAAAACTGAGATGATGAAGCCCGAAGATACGCACTTTCAGCTCACAGCAAACGGCCGGATGCTTTCATTAGCCCGCCCGGCAGTAATGGGCATTCTGAACTTAACGCCCGATTCGTTTTTCGATGGCGGGCGATATACAGCAGCCGATGCCGCACTGGCACAAACCGAGCGGATGATTGAGGAAGGCGCGTCCATTATTGACCTCGGCGCGGTATCAACACGTCCCGGCTCTGTAGCTCCTGACGAAGCCGAAGAATGGAAGCGCATAGCCGCCGTGCTGCCGCAGCTCAGAAAGCGTTTTCCCGATACCTGGTTTTCGGTGGATACCTACCGTGCCGGCATTGCAGAACGCGCCGCCGCCGAAGGAATTGACCTGATTAACGATATTTCCGGCGGCGTATTCGATGCCGGGCTGCTCAGTGCCGTTGCACATAGCAAATTGCCTTACATACTCATGCACATGCAGGGAACACCACAAACCATGCAGCAAGAGCCGCATTATAATAATGTTGTTGAAGAAGTCAGCCATTGGTTCGACAACAAACTGGCTGAGTTAAAGGCGCAGGGCATTTCACAAATTATTCTCGATCCCGGTTTCGGTTTCGGCAAAACGGTTGAGCATAATTATCAGCTTCTTGCCGCGCTTCCGGAATTTGTGAAGAAAGGATTCCCGGTGCTGGCCGGTATCTCACGCAAATCAATGCTTACCAAACTTCTCGGCATAAAAAAAGAAGAAGCCCTGAATGCCACCACCGCTGCAAACACTCATGCTCTCCTGCTCGGCGCAAACATTTTGCGCGTACATGATGTGAAAGAAGCCGTTGAAGTGGTGCGTATTCACGAAGCCCTTTTGATGGGGTTGTAGCTCAAAATCAAAAATATTAATGTTGAATGTTGAATGATGAGTGTTGAATGAATGTCAATCCCTGAATAACATTTATAAAAGCAATCGGCTGATTCTCCAAGAGAAGCAGCCGATTAGCTATAGATGATCAAAAGCTTTTTATCTTAATAACCTTTAACCTAACCATTTCAAGTCAACACATCTTAAACAAAACATTATACATCTTACACATCAAAGGAAATACATTACCATTCATCATTCAACACTCATCATTCAACATTATTTTAAAGAGAGATGTGTAATCCAATGCTATAATGGTTCATTTTAGGTCCGCTGTTGCTGCGGAAAACGTCTGACAGTGCGTAGTTGGCAAAGAGCGTATAATCACCATAACCGATTCGTGCTGTGAGACCGTAGCGGAAAGGATTGATGTTGAAATCATCTTTCACTTTGATTTCCTGTGTTTGGTTGTCCAGTTCATATTCCTGTTTGAGACGGTTCTGGAAAACATTGTAGCTAAACATGCCGCCTGCTGCGATGTGGAATGAACGTTCGTCATTGTTGTTATTGGTATTGAACTCAAGCATGAGCGGGATGTTGAGATACGTCATTTTGAGTTTGTTTTTGCTGAAATCGCGGGTTTCAACTACTGCTGCAACTCTGTTGGTATCGCTTATCAAACTTGAATTGTTGCGGAAAGCATAACCATTCCATTCGATACCAAAACCGGTAACAATATTTACATAGTTCTTGTAAACATGAAAGTTGTGCTGCCAAAGGTTAAGTGAAATTGTGCGTGAACGTGCATAGTCGAGTTCCAGAAACTCGTAACCGTTAGGCAAACCAAGTTTGTAAGATGGGTTGAGGTAACCGTTCATGCCGATGTCAATACCTTCCCAATACTTGAAATTATCAGTTGTAAATTTAGTGTTGAAGATTGAATCTTCACATGCGGCGGAAGCTCCGGTAGAAGTAAGCAGCAGTGCAGCAACGATGAATTGGCGTACAAAGGCTTTCATGACTTTATGTTTTAAAGAGGTTGTTTCTGTTGGTTTTCATGAATATGACGCGGTGCTGTTTGGCTTTGTTACAGCCGATCTAAAAAAAACTAATTATTTGCAGGAATCCTTTGTTGGTGCATCTTTGCGGAATGAACAGGAAATTAGCCACGGGCGAAATGGGCCGTAAAACAATTGAGGAGTTTAAGAATGCCGGAAAAACACCCCTGCTTTTTATACTTGATAATGTAAGAAGCGCATTGAATACAGGTTCGGTATTTCGCACAGCTGATGCTTTTTTGCTTGAAGGAATTATTCTTTGCGGCTATACCGCAACGCCTCCGCACCGCGATTTATTGAAAACCGCACTAGGGGCAACCGAAACCGTAAACTGGGAACATTACGACAATACACTTACTGCTGTAATTGAACTTAAACAGCAAGGCTGGACTGTACTTGCGGCTGAACAAACAGTTAGCAGCACCGCATTGGATGCGTATCAGCCAAAGCCGGGCGAAAAATTAGCACTTGTTTTTGGGAATGAAGTAGAAGGTGTGCAGCAGGAAGTAATTAATCACTGCACCGGATCAATAGAAATTCCACAGCACGGGGCAAAACATTCGCTCAATATTGCAGTTTGTGCTGGCATTGTAGCCTGGGAACTGAGCCGAAAAATCAGAGAGGTAAATAAGATTACCGGCTCTTAATTTTCTTCGCGTTTTGCAGCGCTTTTCAATTTAGGTTTTGCTGCCGGAGCCGTTTCTTTGCTTCCCGGTTTGGGTGCAGTTGACTGAGGTGCGGTTGTGTCGATTGTTGGTTTATTCGCATTGCGAATGGAATCGCGGCGGGCTGCTTCCTGTTCGGCAACTTTCTGTCGTTGCTCGGCTCTTTTCAGCGAATAATATTCATTATACATCTTCTGCAGATCACCATTTACTTTGGCGGTGTATTCTTTATCGTAATCAAATGTTTTGTTGAGTGGCCGAAAACGAATGCGTGAGATCGGGCGTTCAAGAACCGATACATCCAGCTTTTCTATCTTCTCAAAAATGTCAACATTAAAGGTAAATGTGTACGACTTAATATCCTCTTTCGGAACGTAGGTCTCAACCCGAATCAATTTTTTGACAAACCCTTTTTTGGTAATTGACACAGTAAAAGAACGGTTCAGCGGAAGGCGGAAAACCAACCGGCCTTTATCGTCACTTAATCCGGTTAAGCAAACAATACCGGCCTGATTGATCACATTTACCTCGGCGCTGTCGAGACTTTGTTTGTCTTCATCACGTTGCTCGCCTCGCCATTCCAAAATTTTGCCGCGGAGTTCGAGATAGTACTCGCTGTCGCCAAGCAAAGTATCGGGAGCCGGATTTGTATTTCGGGCATCGAGCTTTGAATTGACAATCAGGAATAGTACTATCAGCAGTGCAGCTGATAATTTATTTTGAGGGCGCATGGGTCTTGCTCGTTTAGTGTAGTAAGCAAATATACAAGGCATGATTACTGTTTTATAGATTTATTGCTTGTTTAGCCGTAAATCTAAATCAGTGCCAAACACTAAAGTGCAGACATTCAGGTAGTTAAAATTACCGGAAATAGAAAATAGTCTTGATTATGGATTGTATTCTATTTAATAGACAGCCAGTTTGTAAATTCTTGCAATGATTTGGTATTGAGGCAATAGTCGGCAGTGAGCATACCTTTCCGCGCAGCCGCAACACCCCACTGAACATCGCGCAAGCCATCAGTAGCGTGTGCATCGGGGTTAATGCTGATGAGTACGCCCTTTTCGATGCAATACGGAATCCAGCGCCAGTCGATGTCGAGCCGCCAGGGATGGGCATTGAGTTCGATAGCTACGCCGTTTGCCGCACAGGCATCAATCACTTTTTCGTGATCTATCGGATAACCTGCGCGCGAGAGCAGGAGTCGGCCGGTTGGATGTCCGAGAATGCGGGTATATGGATTTTCGATGGCGCGCAGCAGGCGGGTTGTGGCTCTGTCTTTGTCCATTTTCAGGACGCTGTGAACCGAAGCCACAATGAAGTCAAACTGCTTCAGCAGGTCTTCATCGTAATCAAGCGAGCCGTCGCTGAGAATGTCGGACTCAATGCCTTTGAAGATTTTAAAGTCGTTTCCGAATTCAGCATTGAGGGCATCGATTTCGGCAAATTGCTGCAGCACACGTTCGGGCTGCAAGCCTTGTGCATAGAATGCAGATTTGGAGTGATCGCAGGAGCCGTAGTACGAGAAACCGAGTTTGCGGCAGGCTTCTGCCATTTCGCGAAGCGTGTGAACGCCGTCGCTATATGTGCTGTGATTGTGCAGGTTGCCGCGGAGGTCGGCTACGGTAATGAGTTTTGGCAGAGTGCCGTTTGCAGCCATTACAAGTTCGCCGCGGCCTTCGCGGAGTTCGGGAGCAATTTCGCTCATTTTCCACGCGGCAAAAATAGCGGCTTCCGAATCGGCTGCATCCGGAATGCTGAGTTGCATGCGTTCGGCTTGCAGGAGGAAATCAGGCGCTGCCGTGGTGCGGAACCAGGTGGCTGCAAATTCGGATGCAGTGCAGGTATGTACCGTAACCGGCAACTGAAGTTCGTTTGCCGTTAGTGCAGCATCAACAGCAGAAGCAGTTTCGGCTACAAATTCGAGCTGCTCGATAACTTCTTCACAGCGGCGAACAGCACCGGTAATTTCAACGCGGGCAATTCCGGCATTGAGCAGTTGCTGTTTCACGGCTTCTGCAACGGGCAGGGCAGAGGCATAGTGAAATTTGCCGCGGCTCGACATTTTAAACTCAATGGCTTTTTTTACCTGTTCCTGCGTTTTAGCACCAAAGCCTTTGAGATCGATCAGGCGGTTTTCGAGACAGGCATACAACAACTCGCCCGGCGATTCGGCACCGAGTTCTTTCCAAAGCTGCGCCACTTTTTTAGGGCCGATGCCTTTGATGTCGAGCATTTCAACAACGCCCGCCGGAGTTTTATCGAGCAAAACGGCAAGTTCCGCAGTAGTACCGGTTTGCTGCAATTCCGCAATTTTAGCCGCAATGCTTTTCCCGATGCCCTGAATAGCTTCAAGCTCGGCCAGTGTTTTTCCCGACAAATCCATATTGGTTTTGTCGAGCGTGTATGCGGCGCTGCTCAGGGCCTTTACTTTGAACGGATTTTCGCCGTGGAGTTCCTGAAGTTGTGCAGTGAGTTTGAGCGCGTCGGCTATGGCTTCGGTGGTCATTGGTTGTTGATTGCTTTGAGTGGCAAAGATGCGTAGTTTTGATTGATCCCGCACAGCAGCTAAGATTGACTTACACTTATAGCTTTTGTATATCTACTTTTCAATTGGATAATCAATAAAAGCAGAACAATGGCAGGTGTCGCTCATAAAAGTTTGTCCATTTATTATTATTTGTCCGGGATATACCTGCCAGTAATTATCCATCACCACTCGTTTATCGCAAATGAGTTGAGCTTGCCACGAGGAGTTGGATTTAATATGTTCAGTTAGTGTAGTTCGATAATTGATGTGCGGAAATGAGTCGAGTAACTGAAGAATCAGTGATGTATTTGTTGTAATTTCTGTAGTGTCGGCAGTGTCAATATACTCGCCGGTAATTTCATCTTCATATCCGCTCTTATTGATATATCTCAGTGTGCATTGTTTTGACTTGTTTACACGGTCTTTAACGGCATTTATTATTGAATCGTGCAAAGAAAGCCGCTTTGGCGTTTCCTGTTTTGCATCAACTGCTTCACTGCATCCGTATAAAATAAGCGGCAGGAGGGCAATCAGAATAAGTAAGTTAAATCGGAGCATACTTTATATGTGTCTTAATTTGCTTTTCAAAAAGTAAAAATGTGCCATTAAGTTAGTAAACTAAATCTGTAGATAACTAAGCGGCGCCAAAACCCGTGTCAATATTCAAAAAAGCAAAACCGGGTGTTTTTCCCGGGCAATAAAGTTTGCAGATAATTAGTATCTCATTGTACATTGGTGCATCATAAACCCTAACACACATGAAACTAAAACTTCTGCTTTTACTGTGTCTGCTCTTTTTGGGATCAATTTCCCGGGTACAAAATACCGATTCGCTTGCCGCCCTTCTTCAAAAAACGATTGACACATAATTAGACAGTGCTGTTGAACAGCAAATGGATAGTTTGTGGGACTTGATTGAGAAATCAGGTGTGCCAACCGCTCAGTATATCGACAACCGCGCCAAGGGGCTTGATCCCGGTGCCGAACTGGCTGCTGCCTGGGCTGTAGCTTCGGCAGGAACTGAGGTAACGGAAGTTCTTAACACAAGTTCTAACCTTGATGCCGGCGAAAAGCATGAGGCCGGTTTGCAGTCGTATGTAACTATCCGTTTAAACAAACCTGCGTAGTTTTGATTGACAACCGAAATTCTCACAGTTCAATATCTCTTACAGAGAATAAGTGAAAATAGCCACTTACAAAACAGGGTTATATTTTCTCCTAGCCAGTTGTAACTTTAAACAAAAAATAACCCCATTGGATACAAACAAATCACTTTTTCTGATTCTAATAGTGATTTGCGAAAGTACGCGGGCTTTTTCAATTATTTAATCTCAATACTTTCGGTAGAGAGAGGATGTTCAAAATTCAAACTATGAAAAAAATAATATCAATAACATGTGCATTAATTGTTTTAAATATTTGTAAAGCACAGTATGTTCCTATCCCCGATACGGCATTCGTTAATTTTTTACAGAGTACGTTCCCGCTCGCTATGGCTGGAAATATGATGGATACCACAAGCCCATGGATATTAAATCCAGGGGCAATTTTTATTCATAATTCAAATATTAAGGATATTACAGGTATAAGATATTTTGATAATTTAACAGTATTGGATTTGAGTCTAAATGATTCTCTGCGACGTATTTCTGAACTGCCTCCTTCTCTATTAGGGTTATATCTATACGATACGCCGATTGATTCATTACCTACATTACCTGCAAATCTTATAAATCTAGAATTACGGAATGCCAACATAATTAATTGGCCTGCATTTCCGCCTAATTTATCTTCTTTTGTTTGTGATACTTGTGGTCTTTCTGTTTTGCCGCCATTACCCACCACCCTTGGGATACTTCGGGTTGTTGCTAATTCATTAACATCAATTCCGTCGACTTTTACATCATTAATCGGATTGAATGTAAGTGATAATCAACTTACTAGTCTGCCTCCACTGCCACCAACTTTAACAAGTTTTGTATGTTCTGATAATCAATTAACCTCTATCCCTGCTCTTCCACCACCTGTATATGGGTTTGATTGTTCTCGTAATCCAATTAATGTGCTGCCTTCATTATCGATTGCTTTACAAGGGCTTTCTTGTAGTGGATGTGGGTTAACCAGCTTGCCTGCACTGCCACCAAATGTTGTAGTGCTGGATGCTTCAAATAATTTCATACAACAGTTACCTGTATTGCCTAATGGTATTCAACATCTTCTTGTTTCTAACAATCAAATTACATCGCTCAGCTCACTTCCTCAGAGTTTAATTAAATTAGATTGCTCCAATAATTTAATTACACAGATTGACTCTTTCCCACAAAATTTGTACTACCTGGATTGCAGTAATAATCAACTTGGTTGTTTGCCTCAGTTACCGGATCGTGTAGGTTTTGAAACAGGCCGATTGCTTCCCAATCCGGTAGTTTGTTTACCTAATTACACAAGTTGGATGGTTGGCGAACCTTCATTATTCTCAATTCCACTTTGTTTACCTATGAATGTGAATAATTGTCCAACAGTGAGTGCAATTTATGGCTCCACTATTTTAGATATAAATAATGATTGTATTGGGGATAACAATGATTCATTATTAAACGGAATTCCATTAACTCTGTACAACTCTGCTGGGACCCAGATCGCTCAAACATCGTCGTCAACAATTGGAAATTTTATTTTTACGGTACCGATTGGTGCGTATGAACTCTCTGTTGATACAACAGGATTATCCTTTTTTAATTCATGTCCCGGCGGCTTAACCCGGAATTTATCACTTACAACATCAACGCCAATAATTCAGAACGAAAATTTTCAGCTTTTCTGTAATGGGAGTTATGATCCGGGCATAAAGACTGGAATAAGAACAGGCTTGGTATTTCCGTCTTTGAATCATGAAGTCAGGTTTGTGGCAGGTGATCTTTCTCAACTTTACGGTGCTTCGTGTGGTGCAGGAAATTCAGGTCAGATAATTATAAATTTTAATGGGGCAGTAAGTTACCAAGGTAATATTCCAGGTTGTCTGATACCAGTAGTTTCCGGAAACTCACTAACATATAACATCTCTGATTTTGCATTTTTTGACACTCAAAATGCGATAGGGCTTATCTTTCAGACTGATCAAACCGCACAGATTGGAGATACTATTTATTTTTCAGTAATCATTTCGGGGACCGGCATAGATGCTAATCTATCCAATAACATATTTTACTTGGAATACCCGGTGGTTAATTCGTATGATCCAAATATGAAGGAGGTTTTTCCTTCTGTAGTTCAACCGGGCTATTTAGATTATTTATTATATACTGTACATTTTCAGAATAACGGAACGGCACCCGCATTAAATATTTCAGTTGTAGATGAGCTCAGTGCTATGTTGGATTCATCCACATTTGAATTTATTTCAGCCAGTCATAATTATACATGGACATTGACAGGTCGTAGATTAACTGTTTTATTTAAAGATATTAATCTTGTAGATAGTGCTACTAATTATTCCGGATCACAAGGCTGGTTTCAGTTTAAAATTAAACCTTCGTCGGTTTTTCCCGGAGGTACAATGATCCCAAACTATTCAGCAATTTATTTCGATTTTAATCCACCAATTTATACTAATGTGGCTGAGGTGAATTATTCACTTCCGATAGGTATTAGTAATACAGTTTTACATAAAGAATTTATATTCTTCCCTAATCCCGCATCTAGTAATATTACCGTTGTGTTTCCAGAATACAGCGAACCTATTACACAAATTACAATCTCTGATTTTGCCGGCCGCATTTGTTTAACTGAGCAGGTGAATACATCTGGCTCTGTTGTCGTTTCAACCGAGCAACTTGATGCCGGTTGTTATATCATAAATGCATATATAAATGGAATCCGCTTTTCGAAGCCATTAATTATTAGCAGAAATTGATTGTAAACTAAATCTGTTAATAACTCCGTTTGTCTGAAATACCTGTCGTTATTGAGAAAAATAGTAACCGGGTGTTTTTCCCGGGCAATAATATTTGCAGATCACAAGTTTCTCATTGTACATTGGCTCAACATAAACCCTAACACACATGAAACTAAAATTTCTGCTTGTACTGTGCCTGATCTTTGCAGGTACAATTTCCCGGGCACAAAATGTCGATTCGCTAACCGCAGTTCTTAAAAAAACGATTGACACAAAATTAGACAGTGCTGTTGATCAGCAAATGGATAGTTTGTGGGACATGGTTGAAAAATCGGGCGTGCCAACCAGTCAGTATATTAACTTCCGTGCTAAGGGGCTTGATCCCGATGCCGAACTGACGGCTGCTTGGGCTTTAGCTTCGGCAGGAACTGAGGTAGCGGAAGTTCTTAACACAAGTTCTAACCTTGATGCCGGCGAAAAGCATGAGGCCGGTTTGCAGTCGTATGTAACTATCCGTTTAAACAAGCCGGCACCGTGGCTTCGTGATCCGCGCTGGAGGAGTGATTTATGCTTGAGTATAAACGGAATGCCGCTTCCCGAAATTCGCCCGCTGTTTTTCAATAACGATATAGAATTTACCTTCTATCTCGAACGCGGTGATTCGGCAGCCAATCAAATTACCTGGGATATCATTCAGCAAATTGTACAAAAGAAAATTACGCGGAATGTAAAGTTGAGCATTGGAACGTCTTTGCTTCCTGCTCTGCCTGTAAAGAATGATAAAGCCACTGATTTTACGTTTATTATTATTTACAAATTAGGACTGATTGCATTTATTCTTGTGGCGGTAGCAATGATTTATTTGCTCTACCGTTTCCGAAAGTCGCAACTCTTCAGAAGTCCGGGAGATGCGAACGGCATTGCAACGGCAAATGGCGCATACAGCTTGGCCAAAGTACAACTGGCTTTCTGGACAGTTATCATTATACTCTGTGAAACATACATCTGGTGCATTACCGGTGTTTTGCCTGATTTAAGTGCTTCATCACTTATTCTGCTCGGTTTAAGCGTTGGTACAACAGCACTTTCTACTGCGGTTGGTTACGCCAACGAACTGAAAGGGCAAACCAGCTCAGGCAGTTTCTGGAAAGACATTATTTCTGATGCAGCCGGTGTGCCTTCGCTGCACCGCGTTCAGATGGTGATCTGGACAATGCTGATTGGTTTCTACTTTGTGCGCCAGTCGTGGCTACACTTCTCAATGCCCGATATCAGCGATAATCTGCTTATTCTGATGGGCATCAGTTCGGGAACTTATGTAGCATTCAAAACACAGGAACGTAAAGCTTCTCCGGCGGCCAATGCTGCTCAGCCCATACAAAATGAAGCGCCTCCTGCTAATGATGCAGTGGCAGATGATGATGAACCCGCAGTTGGATAATTTTAAATGCTGAGACCCATGAGCAATTCGTTCACACAGAAATATCCGATTATCGCACGCTATATCGACACCCCCAGCAAACGCCGTTCAGGTAGTTTGATGAACGGTGTAAAATTTATTGTGGCGCATGACACCGGCAATCCTAAATCAACAGCCGCACAAAATGTGAGCTATTATCGCAATTCAAAAAACGATATGAGCGCTTCAGCACACATTTTTGTTGACGACAAAGAAATAATTGAATGTGTACCGGCTTTAACCGGTACGCCCGAAAAAGCCTGGCACGTTTGGTACAATGTAACAACCGATAACCAGCTTTTCGGAGCCAATGCAAATGACGCCGCAATTGGTGTTGAGTATTGTTACGGCGGTTCAATTAATGCCGATGAAGCCTACAAACGATATGTTTGGGTGATCGCTTTTATTTGCTGGAAATTTAAAATCGACCCGGCAAAATCGGTAACCGGTCACTGCTTTCTCGATCCTAAACGCAAAACCGATCCGGTTTCGGGACTCGGACAAAGCCGGCGCACCTATGATCAGTTGCTGCGTGATGTAGTTGCCGAGTACAATGAATGCACCGGCAACGCCCCGCCACCGCCAGTTGTAGGCGAATTTCCTCCGATTCAGCTTAAAGCCACTGCCAAACTCAATATCCGAAAAGGAAAACCATCGGTGCGCGCCGAAATTGCTTCTGTAGCCGTATCAGGTACCCTGCTTGTTGCTACAGGAACTGTAAAAGGTGATCTCGTAAACAACAACGATAATTGGTACACCGACGGAAATGGAAATTATTTCTGGAGCGGAGGTGTGATTACCGTTTAACAGATTAACATCATCTGAAAAGGAGAAACTGCATTTGCGGTTTCTCCTTTTTTATTTCTTGCTTTTGCACAAAATCATTTTCTGCACCCCCTGCCTAAAAATAGTTTTCGGCAGGGATTTTTTTTGTTAAAATCCAAGTAAACGCCTTATAGATTTTTGGCAATAATCCCTGAAAATCACATATAAACAATTAAAATAATAAATAAGAGAAAATACTCAGTTGCAAAGTCAGGAATCGACTGTTTTTTGCAAAAAATGCAAAAATTTTACAGAAGTGTAAAAAGTATAAATTAATAACTACAACATTCACAAAAAGATTCTCTGTGAAAAAAAGGCCTTTTTTTTAACGTTAAAAGTTTATTTATCAAACAATTAACTTTTTTTACCCCCCGAGATAGTCTGTGAAAACTGCCCGAATTTTTCCTTGACTTTGGCATTTTCAGCCCCCAATTTTGCAGTGTCAGAGATTACTGGCTACCCCAACTACTGAACATAAAGTTTGAGAAGTTGCCAATTAATTGTAAAATAAAAAGACATAAAGATGCCCCTTTTACCCAAAGAATTACTAAAATCATTCTTCGAATCAGGAGACCGTCCGAGTGCAGTTCACTTTGCAAGTTTGATTGATTCAATGATGCATCTTTCCGACGACCGGCATATTATTGGTTTACGGGTTTATGAATCAGCACGAACATATCTGCCCGGAGATGCAACACTGTTTGACAACAGTTTGTATCTGTGTATTGCAGAAACAACAGGGGCGTTTTCACCCGCTGCATGGCAACCGGTTATGTCGGCCGGTGCAGTAACTTACATGGGTACTTGGAATGCGCAAACCAATACACCCGCACTGCAAAGCAGTACAGGTTCAAAAGGGCAGTATTATGTAGTAACTGTTTCCGGAACTACAAACATCAACGGCATAACCGACTGGCAGGTTGGCGACTGGATCATCAACAACGGAAATGTTTGGCAGAAGGTTGACAATACCGATTCAGGATCATCGCCAACTGCGGCACAGGTAGTGTTTACGCCCACCGGCGTGATTACATCTGCCAATGTTCAGGCTGCAATTGAAGAATTGCAGACGTGGACAGCATCGCAGCTTGCCGGGAAAACAGATGCGTTCAGCGGACAAGTTGCAAATATTGTTTCGTTCGACGGAGATCAGCGGCCGGTTGACAGCGGGTTGAGTCTCGACATAGTTCCGCGGATGAATGCATCAGCATTTACTGCCGGGAACTTTGTAATGAGCGACGGAACAAACATGCAGAAAGATTCGGGTTTAAATACATCCAGTTTTTTAACCCGCAACAATACTGAGGTTTATTCACCCAGTGCTGATTATCATCCGGCAACAAAAAAATATGTAGATGATGCAGCACAGTTAAAACTTGATAAACCAACAGAAACAATTCCAGCCGGTAACTTTTTAACGCTTAACGCATCAGGAGTTCCGGTTGATTCTGGTGTGAATAATTCTGGAATTGTAGCACCATCAGCACTTAACAGTTATCTGAGTAAGACGAACTCCGGTATTTATGTTCCTGCCGATAATTATCATCCTGCAACCAAGCTGTATGTTGATGAAGCGGTAAGACGAACGCTGATAATCCCAGTTCAGGCAGTTGCAACCGTTACAACAACAACTTGGTCACGTCTGGCTGTCATAGTGCTTCCGGATTTATTGGAGATGTATCCGGGTGTAACTACAATAGGAGTTCGTGTCCGTTATTCCTATCGTTTGGCGGCAAGTACAACAGCAGACTTGGCATTATCGGGCGATTTGATTCCAACACCGACTACTGTTTTTTCTCCGTCACAGCAATCACTTGCTGTAAGTACAAACGTATTTCGTACAGCGCTCACTCCCGAATTTTTGATCACCAACAATGCTAGTACTGTATTGTCTGTTGTAGGTCGAAGACCAACAGGAACAGGAGCATTTAACGTTCACGCTGCAACACTGATCCTGCGCATCTTCTAATTTTTTTTTGAGATAAAATTTTCAGATATGATTGACAAAGCCATGAAATTTATGACTGATGAACTGAACGATTATCTCGGTCTTCAGTCAACTACGCTTTCAATGCCGCCGCAGATCAAGCTTTCCAATGTATCGGATGCCGACGGGAAAGTTGTGATTCCTTCTAATATGCTTGGTCTTTCGCTTATTAATGTGGAGGAGGAACGTGTAATGAAAGATCAGCGCACATTTGGCCGCACTCCTTCGGGCGATGTTGAATATTATAATCCTGAACTCCGACTGAATTTGTATGTACTTGTTTCTGCAAATTTTATCGGTACCAGCGGAGCCGGAAACCCGGTTGCTCCTGAGTACGAAGAAGGCTTAAAGCAGTTGTCGTATGTGATCGGTTTCTTTCAGGGCAAGAATGTTTTTACAACTGATAATTCGCCCGCACTTGATCCTGTAATTAAGAAACTGATTGTTGAACTCTATTCATTCAGTTTCGAGCAGCAGTACAATTTCTGGTCGGTGATCGGCGGGAAATATATGCCCTCGGCACTTTACCGTGTGCGCATGCTTACCTATCAGGAAAAGCGCGTAAACGGCTCACAAATTCCGATTAGCTCCATTGATGTTTCTGCAAATAAAATTTAATCATGGCCACTATTGCCTATCACAAAGCATTCAGCATTGAACTGAGCCACGAGTATTTTACGGATGAGTTTGCAGTAAACGAAAAACTGGAACTCATTCCAACAGCATCGTGCGAACAGTTGTTAGCTCACGGACGTATGGTTTTCCGAAAAACCGGAAAAGGTGCTCTGGTCATGTATCGTTCAGAAAATCCTGCTCCCGGAACACCAACTGTTCAGTTCAGCGGTACACAGGTTTTCAACTTCAAACTCAAGCTGAAAGAGGTAACGCAGTTTATGAACGTTACAGAGTTGGATTTATCAGGAACATACAATCCGGCGCGACCAGTTTTTCTGAAATCTGTTGTGAATAATGTTGTATCTGCAAACACTCCCATACAACTCTCCGTAGAGTTTTTGGATGGATACCGGCCTTCGCGCTTTGCGGAAACATTTTTTCTCACCGGCGGCAACAATACACTTCAGATAACTGATATTACCGGAACGGCTGTTTCATCACAAACAATCAACTCAAATGTAGCTGTGCAGAAACAACTGCCGGTTGATCTTTCGGGATTTGCACCGGGATATTATAACGTTACGTTTACCGACTCGCTTGCCGCGGTTACTTCACGTAAATATTTTGTTGGCGATGATATTTCCCCTGGTGAATCGCTCGCGATGATGAGCATTGCCTATACCGGAACTCAGATTGCACAATTGTACGACGACGGAGCAATTTTTGAGTATGAGTTTTTAGCGAAAAATATTAAATGGCGATACTACATAGTTGCCCGACAAATTGATGCTAATTACCCATTTGAAAAACTCACGCTTAAAGCAACGAGTCTTACAGAAGATCCGCCTCCGGAGTTCGATTTTTTTGAGAACACCAGTAATCCCAATCCCAACTTTTCGTTCGGCGGTATTCATCCGATTATTTATGAATCAAGTTCAAATATTCTGATTCGCGAGAAGTATGATTTTGAATTAAAACTTCAAAACACGGTAAATCCGCGAATAGTAACTGTTTTATCACAGGTCTCTTTCCCTGATCATTCAGCTCCTTCTGGTAATCCTGCCCACAAAGAAGTTGTTTGTTATGCAGATCGCTTAATAACTCCAAACTGAATTAATCTTATAGCATAAGTAACTAATCCTATCACAATATGTCAACTAATCCAACCACACCCGGCGTGTATATCCGGGAAATAAGCACGATTCCGCCTTCGGTTGCGCCGGTGTCAACTGCCGTTCCCGGTTTTGCGGGCTATACCGAGAAAGGTCCGCTCAATACACCCACACGCATCAGTTCGATGCTTGAGTTTGAGCAAATTTTTGGCGGAGCATTCACTGAAGATTTTTCTGTAAACAGTACGACCCTTGCAGTAACTCCGGTTTCGGGATTGTCGGAATATAGATTCTACTATCACATGCAACTTTACTTTGCAAACGGTGGCGGGCCTTGCTGGATTGTTGCGGCAGATTACTATCAGTCAAATGGTTTGATTACAGCATCAAAGATGAAAGATGCAATCGAAGATTTCCGACCAATTGATGAAGTAACACTGCTTGTTGCACCTGAAGCAGGTACATCAACAGCAGCTCAGGCAACAATTTATTCTGAAATGCTCAATCAATCGGCAGAGCTTCAGGATCGTTTTGCCATTCTGGATGCAAAATCTACAGGTGTAGCTGCAACTGATGCTTCAAATTTCCGGGGCATTTCGTTGACAAATCTGAAATACGGAGCGGCTTATTATCCCACACTCAAGTCTTCACTTTCGTATAAGACAAATGAGTCGCTGATTACATTAACCGGTTCAGCAACTTATCCGGCTCCGTACAATACTGTATCACTTATCAGAAGCGGTATTGGTGAATCATTTTCAGTAAATATCTTGTCAACCATTTTTGCAGGATCGGTTGCCAGCTTGCCTGTGTCAACACTTGTAATTACTGTAAACGGAACACCAGTTACGCTTACCTCGGAAGTTGACTTTGATGTTACAGCATCAACGAGTACTCCTTTTGTTTACAGATCAGGAGCTGATATCCGAACCAATATTATCAATGCAATTCGCAGCAATGCAACACTTGCCGGTAAGGTAATTGTAGTTGATGACTATGATTCTCCGGTTGATCCGTTGCGTTTTGTAATTACAAGTATCGGAGCTGGTTCAACATTAAGTGTAACAGGAACAAATGAACTTGCAACGGCTAATGTTATCACTTCACTGGCAACTGCTACTGATCCTGAAGAAGTGACCTACGCTGCTAATCCTGTTTTAGCCAATCAGTTGGTTCAGGCGGTTGCCGGTTACAATGTTGTAGTATCTCCGTCGGCAATAATGGCCGGTGTATATGCCACAACCGACCGCGACCGCGGCGTATGGAAAGCACCGGCCAACATCAGCCTGAGCAATATTATTCAGCCAACAGTATTGCTCAACGATGCTGATCAGGGCGGGCTCAATGTTGATCCGGCAAGCGGAAAATCAATCAATGTTATTCGCCAGTTCAGCGGTAAAGGCAATGTAGTTTGGGGCGCACGTACACTGGCGGGCAACGATAACGAATGGCGTTATGTAAACGTTCGCCGCCTTTTCAACTTTGCTGAAGAGAGCATCAAAAAAGCAACTGAGGTTGTAGTGTTTGATCCGAACGACCGCAATACATGGAATCGTGTGCGTACACTCATCAGCAATTTCCTTACCAACCTCTGGCGCGATGGCGGTCTTGTAGGTGCAACTACCGAACAGGCATTTTTTGTGCGTGTTGGTCTCGGCGAAACCATGACCGAAGACGATATCCTCAATGGTCGCCTTGTTGTGTCAGTTGGTCTTGCAGCCTCACGCCCTGCGGAGTTCATTGAGCTGCGTTTCTCGCATCAGCTTCAGCAGTCGTAATTCTCAAAGTGTAACCAATAATTCTAAATACTATGCCTACTTACAACACACCTGGAGTCTATATCCAGGAAATCGCAACCCTTCCGCCTTCGGTGGCACCGGTGGCAACCGCAGTACCGGCGTTTATCGGTTATGTGGAAAGTTTTTCTAATGGTGCGGCAGCCAACGTAGCTGTTCGTATCAGTTCACTTCTTGAGTATGAACAATACTTTGGAAAAGCACAGAGCGAACTCAATCTTGAAGTTACTTTCGCCGGTACATCTGCAACGGTTGGTGTTAATCCTTCGCTGTCAACAAAGTTCAATCTGTATTACAGTTTGCAAATGTATTTTGCAAACGGTGGTGGACCTTGCTGGATTGTTGGTGTTAAAACCTATGCTGCGGCTACCTCAGGAGTTTCCGGAACAGAAGTGATTGCCGGTCTCGATGCAATTTCAAAAATTGATGAACCTACTTTGCTGTTATTCCCGGATGCAGTAAGTCTCGGAGCAACATACGACACAGTTGTTGAGGCAGCATTGCTTCAGTGCAATACACTTCAGGATCGTTTTGTGATTGCTGATTATGTTGGTGCCGATGTGACTTTGACCAACCTGAATGCCTATCGTTCATCAATTTCATCACCTTACCTGAAATACGGTGCAGCCTATGGTCCTAATCTGAAAACATCACTTACCTACAGATATACTGAGGTAGATGTAGCTATTGCCGGTGTTTCGGGTTCAACAGATTTGGCTGCGCTGAAGACTGCAAACCTTGAGTTGTACAATAAGGCTTTGGTTGCACTCAATCAATATACCGTAACCGTTCCCGCCTCCGGTGCAATTGCCGGTATTTATTGCGCTGTTGACCGCGACCGCGGTGTTTGGAAAGCGCCTGCAAACATTGCACTGAGCAATGTAATTGCACCTGCAATCAACATCAGCGAAGCGGAGCAGGGCTTGATGAACGTTGATGCTACTTCAGGCAAATCCATCAATGCGATTCGCAGCTTTACCGGAAAAGGAACACTGGTTTGGGGAGCGCGCACACTTGCGGGCAATGATAACGAGTGGCGTTATGTAAACGTTCGCCGCCTGTTCAACTTTGCCGAAGAAAGTATCAAGAAAGCTACAGAGTTTTCGGTGTTTGAGCCGAACGACCGCAATACCTGGACACGCGTGCGTACAACCATCAGTAACTTCCTCACTAACCTTTGGCGCGACGGAGCTCTTGTGGGTGCAACTCCCGAACAGGCATTCTTTGTGCGTGTTGGTCTCGGCGAAACCATGACTGCTCAAGACATTCTCGAAGGCAAGATGATTATTGCCGTTGGTCTTGCAGCATCACGTCCGGCTGAGTTTATCACCATCAATTTCTCGCACAAACTCCAGGAAGCATAACCGGGTTTCGAGATCCATTTTTCAAACAGTAACAAACAACATCAAATACACCATACAGTATGGCAACCGAAAAAGAATATCCGATTCCCGTATTTCACTTCAGCGTTGAGTGGGAGGGAAACCGCGTAGGTTTTACCGAAGTATCAGGTCTTACCAAAGAAGTACAGGCCATTGAATACCGCGAAGGTCACAGCCCTGATTACGTTGTAACCAAAATGCCGGGTATGCAGAAATATGGCAACATCACCCTGAAGCGCGGCATTTTCAAAGGCGACGGCGATTTTATGGATTGGCTGAAAACCGTTCAGCTCAATAAAGTGAACCGCCGCACACTCAAAATCAGTTTGCTCGACGAGCAGCATCAGCCGGTAATGACCTGGCAGATTAATGATGCGTGGCCGTGCAAAGTGGAAGGCCCTTCGCTGAAATCAACAGGCAACGAGTTTGCTGTTGAGAGCATTGAGCTTTGCCACGAAGGTCTCAACCTCATTGTTGCATAAACAGATTACCTGAAACATTCCGGACTGCATGCTTGCAGTGCAGTCCGGATGTTTCTTCAAACGTCAAAATTTCTTTATCCGTTAATGTTTCATTCACATGGCTACTTCGTATCCTCCGGTTGGTTTTCACTTTAAGATCAGTTTTGCAGATCGTCAGATGTCAGACGGTGATGTTTCTTTTATTCATGCACAGGAAGTAAAAGGTCTTGCAGCAACAATAGAAACGGCTGAAACCATTAAAGAAGGAGGTGAAAACACGTTTGTGCATAAACTCCCGGGGCGTGTAACCTATCAGCCACTTGTTATCGTGCGCGGTATGGTTTCGGGTTCTGCTTTTGTGGATTGGGTAAGGAAAGCTGTTGAGCAGTATCGGTTTGAGCCGGTGAATTTGCTGGTGAGTTTGCTCGATGAAAATCATCAGCCGCTTGAGTACTGGTATATCGTGAATGCGTATCCGGCAAAAATTTCGACTTCCGATTTCAATGCGCAGGACAACAAGATTGTAATTGAAACACTCGAACTCCAGTATCAATATTTCCAGCGGGGCAATGCCGTAAAAGGTTTCAGCCTGGCAGGTATCTGATCACATCGCTAAAAACATTAAACCCATAATCCGATGCCTGTTGAAATACGCGAACTGATTGTGCGAGCCGTTGTAAGCAACGAGGAACTGAGTGCATCGGTTTCCGGTGCCGCTGCCGGCGATTCACACCACGAAAAAATGATCGCCGAAGCACTCGATCAGCTGAAACGAATGATGTTGGACTCTAAAGAACGATAAACCATGCCTACCCTACCTTTTGAAGACGCAAAGACACGCAAGCTGGCCAAACTGACTATTTTCAGACTTGATGAAGATGGAAAAGCAAGCGATCTGAAAAACTTATTTAATCAGAATATTTTAAATGTTAGTGCCGACAGTTTATTCAATGCGGGAACATCTGTTTTTACAGCAATGTATAATCCCGAAACTTTTTCGCGGAATTATGTTAAAAAAATAATACCTAAAGAAACCATTAGCACAGGATCAAAGCCAGAACTTGTTCAGGTAGGTATTAATAATGAACAGATATCATTCAAACTCTTACTTGATGCTACTGGAGCTTCTCCTTCAGCAGGTATAATGGGCAAAAACATTTCTTCATTATTGGCATCGGCTGCGAATGGTGTTGATATTTTAATCGAACAATTAAAAAAGACAGTTTTTACAACTACTGCAACAGAACATACTGGTGCTAAAGTTTTAATTGTTTGGGGCGTAAATCGTTTTGTTGGACGGGTAACCTCTTTGACTGCTAATTATAAACTCTTTGACAGATCTGGTCGCCCGCTCAGAGCAGAAGTTGAAGTTAAAATATTAGAAGATGATCTTATTTCAATTAAAGAAACAATTGAAAAATTTCAATCGCCCGACGTTACAAAAACCTACACCGTAAAAGCCGGCGATACACTCACACTTCTTGCAAAGAAAATGTATGAAGATGAATCGCTGTACTTAGAAATTGCGCGTATCAACGGATTAACAAATTACCGGAAACTTACACCCGGTCAGGTGCTCGTATTCCCGCCCATAAACAAGGAGGAACTGTAGTATGAGTGTGAGCCGTTTAATTCCCGGACATGAAAACATTTCGCTGCCATCGCTGCGGGTGTTGCTGCAGGGTAAAGATATTACGCTGAAATACGGCATTGTATCGGTGTTTACCAGCAATGCGGTAAACCGTATTCCGCAGGCAACTTTAGTGTTGCACGATGGAAGTGCAGCGGAACAAAATTTTGAACTCAGTGCTGCAACCGATTTTATTCCGGGCAATAAAGTAACCATCAAGCTCGGTTACGCACAGCGCGAGAAAACTGTTTTTGAAGGCATCATTGTTCGCCACAGCATTAAAGCACCACTCAAAGGAAATTCAACTTTAGTACTTGAACTTCGCGACAAAGCGGTTGAAACTACTATCGTTCGCAAGAATAAAATATTTACCGGAAAAACAGACGGAGCAATCATTACTGATATTGCCCGTGCTGCCGGACTCAAAGCCAGTACCGATATAAAAGATACTGCCGTTCACAAAGAAATGGTACAGTATTACAGCACCGATTGGGATTTTATGCTCTCGCGTGCCGAAGCAAATGGCTGGTTGGTTTTTACATCGAACGGAAAAATTACTGCGCAAGCTCCGCAATGGGCAAATGCAGTGCTGCCTAAACTCATTCTTGCTTACGGCGATAACATCGTTGACTTTGAAGCCGACATGGATGCGCGCGATCAGTTTAAAACTGTAAAGGCAAAAGCATGGAATACCGCCGATCAAAGCATTGAAGAGAAGCAAGGTAAGGTTGTAATTCCGAAGGAGCAGGGCAACCTCAATGGCAGTGAAGTAGCCGGTGTGTTCAATGCTGAGATTGAGCTTCAGCATCCCGGTAAGCGCGGCAAACAGGAACTCACTAACTGGGCAAACGCAAAACTCATGCGCAGCCGTCTTTCAAAAATCTGCGGCCGTGTACGTATTTACGGAACGAACGTAATTGAAACAGGCGATTTCATTTTGCTGCAGGGACTCGGCAAACGCTTCAACGGTCCGGCTTTTGTTTCGGGCGTTGTACACAGCTTTGCATCGGGCGGAACCTGGGTTACGGATATTCAGTTTGGATACTCGCGTGAAGCTTTTGCTGATCGCTATACCACAATAAACGAAAAACCATCAGCCGGATTACTGCCTTCAGTAAACGGTTTGCTCACCGGGATCATTACCAAAATTGATACTGATCCCGACGGAGAATATCGCGTGCAGGTTCGCATTCCGGTGATCAGTTCAACCGGAAACGGAATCTGGGCACGCATCGCACGCGCTGACGCTGGAAACGGACGCGGAATGATCTTTCGTCCCGAAGTAAACGACGAAGTGATTATCGGATTCATTAATGATGATCCGCGTGATCCTGTTGTCCTCGGCATGCTGCATAGCAGCAAACTCACTCCGCCGTCTGATTTCAGCCACAGCGATTCATCAAATAAAATAAAGGGCTTTGTTACCCGAAGCAAAATCAAACTCCTGTTTGATGATGAAAAAAAATCGGTAACTGTACAAACGCCCGGCAAAAATTTGATTGAAATAAGTGATGATGAAAAAAGCATCACGCTTAAAGATCAGCACGGGAACAAGATTGTGATGGATAAGAATGGCATTACACTCGAAAGCAGCAAAGACTTTGTAGTGAAAGCCAAAGGAGATGTGAAAGTGGATGCTACCAATGTAGAACAAAAAGCAAAAGCAAAATATACCGCCGAAGGCAGCAGCAAAGCAGAACTTATCAGCAGTGCGCAAACTGTTATCAAAGGCGGAGTAGTGAATATCAATTAACCCCTGAAACAAATAATCATGCCAGCAGCAGCTAGAGTTGGAGATACTACAACGCACGGCGGAACAGTAACCGGACCGGGAGATCCTACCGTTTTTATCGGTAACAAACCTGCCGCAGTTCTTAACGATATGCACACCTGTCCGATAGTTACCAATCCGCCGCATCCTGCCGCAACACCTTTTACAGTGGGCAGTACAAGCGTTTTCATTGGCAACCTGCCTGCTCTGCGTATGAATGCTGTTTGTGCCTGCGGTGCACAAATAATTACAGGTGATGTAACAGTACAAATCGGAGGCTGAACCACTTAAAAACGATCCGGAGGATTTTAATTATGGAAGAACAAAACATTCGCGAACAACTTGAAACAGCCGGTTTTCTTGGACAAGGCTGGGCTTTTCCGGTTACGTTTTATCGGGGCAGTAATGCTGCTGCTTTGGTAAAAGGTGAAGAAGACATCAAACAAAGTCTTCAGCTTTTACTTGCTACCGCACTCGGCGAACGTGTAATGCGTGCTGATTTCGGATGCAATTTGGAAAACAACATTTTTGATCCGCTTGAGCCCGCATTCAACACACTGCTCACCGAAATTATTCGTCAGGCTATTGTTGAATACGAACCCCGAATCACATTTGAACGCATCGACATTTTTACTGAGCCAAACGAAGGCCGTGTAGATATTACAGTGAACTACTTTATCACTTCGGCCAACACACGCTCCAATATTGTATTCCCCTATTTCCTGAACGAAGGCACAAACGTAGCGCAATGAGTATCAACTGCACAAATAAAAACACCCTGCTGCGCAACGGAACTAGTCAGCCGCAGCGAAAGCTCTGTGAGCTTTTGCCCGATTATATCGGTGTGGATGAACGCAGCATGGATGAACTGCTTGAATTTACCAGGCAGTTTGCAACAGAAATTAAGTTTCACGATGTAAACCTGCCGCTTGCTCAGGTTCCCGCTGTTGACTGGGTCGATTTTTTTAACCAGTCGTTAAGCGATACACAGCGCACTGCTCCGCACTTTGCATTGTTCGCTGCATTTCTTGAGTTGTTCAGTGTTGCGCAAAATGATCTCAACGGATTTACAGAACGCCATCTCGATTTTTATTATCGTGATGTATTGCAACTCAAAGAAAAACCGGCTGCATCAGATCAGATTTTTCTGGTATTCAAACTTGCCGGTGATACCAATAGTTTGCTCATCCAAAAATCAGCTGAGGCGGATGCCGGAAAAGATGCAACAGGCAATGATTTGGTTTACACAGCCGATAATGACCTTGTAGTAAACCGCACCGAAGTTGCCGAACTCAAAGCGGCATTCATCGACCGGAATCTTACAACCGGAATCACCACCGCACAGCAGTTTCAGCTTTATGCATCTTCCGCAGCCAACTCGGCCGACGGAAAAGGAGCAGCAATTGAAACCGAAGAAAAGCGTTGGAAAATTTTCGGTCGTCCTTCAGCTCCTTCACTTTTTTCACCGGCCGATTATCGTCCGTTAGGTGAATTAGGATTTGCTTTTTCATCGCCCGTGCTTTGGCTGGCCGAGGGTCGGAGAACCATTACACTCACACTTTCTTTAACTGCAAATTCCCCGGCCAATACAATTCAGGTTTCGCAACTGCTGAGTTCACCAATTCCGTTCTCCGTAATTGCGCCAGATCCTGTAAATGTTACCCGCCCGCAGCAACTGCAGTATCAGCCGCGTCCTTCAGCACCGGCTCTTAATCAGCCTGTTCTTTCGACACCCGAAACCAGCGACAGCAGTCTGGTAATTCCGCTGCAGCACGATAATTCGGCTCAGGTTCAGTCGCAGGCACAACTGCTTATTAATGCACTTGAAGTGTATTTCAGTGGCGAGAAAGAATGGCTGAAAGGACTTGTAACCAATGCTGTTTATGATGCAACTGCTCAAAAACTTACCATAACCGTTTATCTCTCTGATGCAGTAAAATCAGTTGTGGGTTATCAGGAAGATGTGCTGAAACAACCGTTCCGCACAACAGAGCCGGTAGTAAAAGTGCTGATGAATCAGACAGCTCCCGGTTATCCTGTGCTGTTTCAGTTGCTCAACGGTAAAACATTGTTCTCAGCAAATGTGCGCACCGAAGTAAAAGGTGTTCGCAATTTACTTCTGCAAAGCGACGATGCGTTTATCAAACCCGATAAACCATTTATGCCGTTTGGTAATCGTCCGCAATTAGGTTCTACTTTTTACATCGGCAGTCCCGAAGTAATGAGCAAATCGCTTGAGCGATTTAATATCAGCTTTGTGTGGCACGGCCGTCCTGATAATTTTGCGGATTACTACAATCATTATTATCCCGATAACTCGGAATACCGCAATAACGATTCATTCAAAGTACAGGCCGATCTGCTCATCGACCGCAACTGGCGCAACATTGCCGAAAGCCTCGATTTATTTGCAGGCTCAATGTCAACACGGCGTTTCAATTTCAACAATACACTTCCCGCAATTGGTTTTGATACCGATACGCGAAGCATTGATGAATTTACACCGCTTACACGCCGGGGCTTTCTGCGTCTTACACTCAAAGGTGCCGATTTTGGTCACAACGATTTTCAGTCGGCTTATGCACAACGTGCAATCTATCTTGTCGCCAATCCAACGATTACTGATAAGTCGATGCCGCGTGAACCATATACACCGGTTATCAAATCAATTCAGATTGATTACACCGCAAGTGATACACTTCAGTTTTTTGTTTCATCGCCCGCCAGTCAAACCGGAATATTTTATCATGTAGAACCCTTCGGAGTTGCAGCACAGCAGCGCAGCGGATCTGTTGCCGGTGTTCAGGCAATGCCGCTGTATGCGCATGAAGGCAATTTGTTTATTGGTTTGCGAAATGTTGAAGTACCACAAATTCTCACCTTGCTGTTCAAAGTTGCTGAAGGCAGCGCCGATCCTGATACACCGCTTGCACCGCTTTCCTTCAGCTATCTCGCAAACAACAGCTGGATAAAATTTTCGGCAGCGCAGATCATTGGCAATACAACCAATAACCTTTTAGATTCAGGAATTGTAACACTTTCGCTGCCGCGGGCAATGACCACCGGAAACACATTGCTCACCGAAGGTTTGGGCTGGATCCGGGTTTCTGCCGAACAAAACTCAGCATCGGTTTGCGATCTGATTGATGTGAAAGCGCAAGTGCTTACCGCAACATTCAGTAACCGCGACAATGATCCTGAACATCTCAGCAAACCGCTTGCAGCAGGTTCGGTCAAAGGAATGCTCAGTGATGATGATGGCCTGCGTTCGGCTGTACAGCCTTATGCTTCATTCGGCGGACATCCCGAAGAAACATCCGAAGCATTCCGCATTCGTGTGAGCGAGCGCTTACGTCACAAGCAGCGGGCAATCACCATTTGGGATTACGAACATCTTGTACTCGAAGCTTTCCCGGAAGTGTTTCGTGCCAAAGCAATCAACCACACACGCATGGAAAAGGCAACACTGTTGTCGCCTTCAATATATAACGAAACCGCTCCGGGTCATGCAGGCATGGTGCTTGTAGCCGATCTGCGCAACAAAAATGCAGTTAATCCGCTGCGCCCGCGTTTGCCGCTGCTCACACTCGAAAAAGTAAAAGCATTTCTTCAGGCAATCATGCCGCCGCTTGCAAAAGTGCATGTGCGTAATCCATACTTTGAAGAAATACAGCTTTCGTTTGATGTGAAATTTAAACCCGGTTTCGACATCAGCTATTACAGCAATCAACTGCAAACCGATATACGCAACTACCTCGCACCCTGGCTCAGCGGAGCAGCTGAAATCAGTTTCGGCGGACGCATCCACAAATCGGCAGTTATTGATATGATTGATGAACTGCCGTATGTTGATTATGTGACCTGTTTCAAAATGAACCAACTGCGCAGCGATCTTTCACTGCCCAATCTCAGTGATATTGAAACAGCAGAGCCATCAAGAGCAGCATCAGTACTTACCTCTGCACCGCTGCATGTAATTACTGTGCTCGAAACAGAGACTTGCGACTGTCCCGACAACGATGTTCGGAATCCGTTCCCGCAGCCCGGAACAGAAATGGGCGGATGCGGAGAAGACGATGAGCAGATTACAGACGGAGTTGGCTCAGACAGAATCAACAACGATTTCATAGTTGGACATCCGGGCAGCGAAGGAGTCGGCTACTGGACCATCGAAGACAATTTTAACGTTCAATAATTATAACCCGCTTATACCATGGCTACCAACCGTAATGAATTGAAAGAGTATTTCCTGAATGGTAAAATTCCGAATCAGGAACAGTTTGCAGCACTCATTGATGAAACGCTGATCAAGACTGACGATAAACTGACCATCACACCAGTGATGAACAACGGACAAATTTCTCACACGCGGGTTGGTGTAAATGATACAGCACCAGATTCGCCGCTGAGTGTGAAAGCACAAAGCGGAGGCACAGCATTAACCATAAAATCAGCAGTTACTGATACCAATCACTGGCGGCTGATTGTGAACCAGACCGGCCCGGGAATCACTGCAACCGGACTCACTATTGCCCGCGATGAAACGAACGGCACTGTGCCGCGTTTGCATATTGATGAACGTGGTTTTGTAGGTATCGGAACGCAGACACCGCAGAGTATTTTATCGGTTAACAAATCTGAACTCAACGGATCTGTAACTGTGCGCATCCGCAATGCCGCCGGTTCGCATAATGGCTGGACGCTGAATCATACGCACAGCAATGATGCAACGCTCACAGATCGTTTTTCAATCAGTGAAATCGGATCAGCCGGAAATACTGCTGAGCATTTTACAATTTCCTCTGGCGGAAAAGTAGGCATTGGTACAGGCACTCCGGAAGTAAAACTTACCGTTGCTGCAGCATCTACAACAACCAACGTTCCGCTTTCGCTTGAACAAGGTACAGGCGTTTTGATGCTCGGAAATACAAGTCAGAATCTTTCGTTTGATAATAAAGCAATACAGGTACGCATCAACGATGCCGGATCTGTTGCTGCAGGTAAACTTGATCTTCAGCCACTCGGCGGAGCGATTGAAATACACACCGGAGCAACAAGCGACGAAGAAAAAATTAAAATCGAATCTAACGGCCGCGTTGCTTTGGGTACAGGCACAACACCCAACAGCCGTCTCGAAGTAAAAGGCTCCGTTCGTCTTGTTGCTGATGATGCAGAAGCGGATATCAGTTTGCCCGGAACATTTCGTTTCCGCAATAATGCTTTTGAAGGACACAACGGTACAGAGTGGCTTGTGTTCAATACTTCGGGAGCAGCGCAAAATTTCTGGCAAAGCTCGGGGCAGGACTCTATCCGCTACAACAACTTTGTATCAGGCCGCACGGGTTCTGTAATTATCGGAGAAGGAACTACTTCTCAGGGAACACTTGTTGTTCAGTCGGCAGGAACAAATGCAACGCAAACCACTTTTTCTGCCGTTGCTGTTACACAGGGTCAGTATCATCCCGACGGGAAAGTAGGAGTAACCCGCAATGGACTGAAGATTGAATTTTCAGGAAATCCTTCGACTAGTATTGTCAGCCGTGATATTGGTTTGATGATTAATACCAATCCCGGTTTGGTAAGCTCAAGCGGAAACAGCTTTGCTGCTATTTTAAACGGGAATGTAGCAGTAGGAACGCATTCGCCCGAAACAGCTTTGGTCGGACAAAATGGCCGTCATGTTCTTTCGGTGGCTCAAACTTCATCGGCACCAACTTCTGCCGTTACTACTGCTGTTCAGCTTTACACAACAAATGTTGGCGCAGTAGGTTCACAACTTGCACTTCACCTGATGAATCCGGGAAGTTCAGCAACACCGGTGAAATTATACAACGTAGGATCCATTTCACCACAAATTACACCTGCACCGTCTTTTGGAACTGCTGAACTGAATACCTATATCGATAACCTAAAAGCCCGTATTGAACAACTTGAAAGCTGTCTGGTTTCGCTTGGTTTTCTTACAAGCACAGCCGGTTAATTTTTTGCGATCATTTATTTTTTACTGATTATCTGATACCATTATGTCTGAACCGATCACCATTTCCGCCACAACCCCGCCGCTCGACAGCATGAACTACGATCTGCTGCGCGGAAAAGGTCTTGCGCATTTGCAAAAACTGTCAGGAAAAATCTGGACAGATTACAATGCGCATGATCCCGGTGTAACAATTCTTGAAGTACTGAGTTACGCTGTTACAGATCTTGGTTACCGTACTAATTTCGACATCCGCGATTTGCTTGCAGCACCGGCATCTGTAACCGACATCAGGAATTTTTTCACAGCGGCGCAGATTTTGCCTAATCTTCCGGTTACTATCCGCGATTACCGTAAGCTGTTGATGGATGTAACAACAACTGTGCAGGTTGATTCGCTGACATCAACAGTGGTTGGTGTTCGGAATGCCTGGCTGCAGCAAGCCCGCAACTGTGAACAGGCGTGGTTTGCTGATGCAGCAGCACAGACGCTAACTTACACAGCACCTTCGGCAAATGCACAGCGCCTCGTACCCGAAGCACTTTACGATGTATTGCTTGAGTTTGATGAAAACGATGTGCTGGGCGATCTCAACGCAAACACGATCACACGCACCATTACGCTTCCCGCGACGCTTGATATTGCTGCACCGAATACAACACCCAATGTTGTAAGTACAGCACCATTTCAGGGAATGACGGTAACTATTGAAGCCGAGTTTCCGCGCTGGGATACAGCTGGAATTAACTGGGAAGATCCGCTGAGTATCCGTTCTGCAATGGCTGGCGCACGCATGAGTTTTTCGCGTGTGCCTTCGCCTTATGAAATCAATCATTCGGGATTGAACAGTTCAGGAGATGTTGTGCTTGCGGCAGTGGATACAAGCAATTTGCAGAATCCGGTTTCAACAGCCGGAGCAGAAGCAGTGCTGGAGTTTTATCTCTACAATTCGCTCAATCCCTCTTCGATGTTGTTTGAATATCAGCGCAAAGTTGCTGCTGTTCACAAATTGGTGGATGAAGTCCGCAGCCGTTTAATGGCAAACCGGAATCTCTGTGAAGATTTCCTGAGTATTCGCGCGCTGAAAGTTGAAGATGTTGCTCTTTGTGCTGATGTAGAACTGGAAGCCGGTGCCGATGTTGAAACCACACAGGCCAATATTTTCTATGAAATTCAGCAATTCATTTCGCCAACAGTTTACTTTCATTCGCTGGCCGAAATGTATGAGCGCGGCTATACAACAGATCAGATTTTTGAAGGCCCGTTGCTCACTTCAGGATTTATTGATACAGTAGAGTTAGATAAAGCCGAACGCCGTCGTGTGCTTCGTGCATCTGATCTCATCAACATCATTATGGATGTGCCGGGAGTTATAGCCGTTCGCAATTTGCAGATGGCAAATATTCCGCTTGATAATGATGATAATATTCCGCAGCAAATTGTGCGCTGGTGTTTAGATCTCGCTTTTGATCAGTACTACGCACCGCGGTTGAGTACAGCATCTTCACAGTTTACTTTTTACAAAGACAAACTGCCTTACCGCGCCAATCTCAGCGAAGTTCAGCAGCAACTTGATTTGCTCAACACATCTGATCGTCCGCGCCGGCTCTGGAACACACAGCTTGATTTACCCGTTCCGCAAGGCACCTGGAAAGATGCGGGGAACTATGCAACAATTCAGAATGAATTTCCGCGTGTTTACGGAATCGGTGAGGCCGGACTTCCCGGAAATGCTTCAGATTTGCGCAAGCTGCAAGCCAAGCAACTGAAAGAGTATTTATTGTTTTTTGATCAGTTGCTGGCCAACTACCTTGCGCAAGTGGCCAACCTCTGGCAGTTTTTCTCAACTGATAATTCGCGTACAGCTTCTGGCGATTTCACCATCAATAAAACACTGTACAGCCAGTCGCTCATTAATCTTGTGCCCGGTGCTGCCGAATTGTATTTCGACGGGGTAAGCTCGCCGGCCCAACATGCTGCAGATTTGCAGCGCTACACCGAATCGCGCACAAGTTTTGAAGAACGCCGCAACCGCATTGCCGATCACCTCATGGCACGTTTTGCAGAATCGTTCAACGATTATGCTTTACTCATGTACCGGATCGACGGATCGCGTTCGGCAGATGAACTGATTGAAGATAAGTTTGATTTCCTCAATGCGTATCCGCAACTCAGCAGCGGCCGTTTCAAAGCATTTAATTATGCTGATCGTTGTGAATATTATAATGTAATGAATGCTTCCGGTTTTGAACAGCGCACTTCGCTGCTGGCCGGTATTGATGAATGGCCGCTTACTGAACTTGCATTCGGCAGCGGTTTCCAGATTACCGGAAATTCATTTACCGGTTATTCACTTGCAGTAAGCAATGGATCAACTGCATTGATGGCATCACTGTCAACTGTTACGTATGCAACCTATGAGGAAGCTGCTGCTGCAATGGAAGAACTCATTACAGCTTCAGTAATACTATCCAACTATAAATTGTTTGATCCGATTACGCAGCTGGTAGTTGACAGCGATCATTATAACTCTTCTTCAGCATACAGCATTGGTGTTTGTTGTGGTGATGTTATTCTGGCAGAATTAGACAGCAATTTAACGCTTCCGGTTCCGGGTTCAGGATTTACGGCGGGTACATACTCGTATGCAATGGAGCAGATCAGGCTGCTGTTTGTGAATACATTGTTTCTGCCGATTCAGGCTGAGTACATGAATAACGAAAAAGCCAACCGTCGTAATTTCTCGATTGATTTTGATCGTCATGTTGTAATTACAGCCGTAAACAGCGCGCAGCCGTCTGATCCGAATTGTCCGTTAGTATGGAATATTGATTACCGGATCAGAGATAATACTGCAACAACAATACTTCTGGGCACGGCTCCGATTATTGAAGCAGTAACCACAAGTTCACCAACGCCTTCAAACATCAACAATACAATTTTTGATTTGCTGCGCATGGCATTGAATCCTGTAAACTATGCGTATGATCAGAATGATGAAGGTGTTGCATTGTTTGACCGATGCGGAACAAAAGTCGGAACCGTTTCCAATACTGATATTCTGAGCAGTTACCTGAATGCAATTCAGACAAGACTGAAATTTAGCATCAGCAACTCGCTGCACAATGATGGTAATTATTTGTTGTCGCAGGCATCTGATGCTGTTCGTTTAACAACCACAACAGCTTCTGATTCGCGGTTGTTTACCATTGCAGCGCCGCTTACAACAGTTCCCGCGAATCCGTTGCTGAACACAACATACATCGACGGAACGTTTGAAAGTGCATTCAGTTTTGCAATAACAGCGATTTCAATTACTGAAAACTGGGTTGAACTCAGCGGAGCGGATTTCATTCTTTTTGCTGAAGGTGATAAGTTTTTGATAACAGCACCGGTTGCATTTCCTTCGGCCAACGCCGGAAATTATACAGTTAAAAAAGTAACAGCATTATCAACTTCAACCTGCAGGGTTTATCTGAATGAAGTTCTTGCTTCGGCAACGCTTACTTCGGGACTTGCCGGCGAATTGTATTTCAGTGCGCCCATTGTAGGATTTGATTCGGTACTGAATGCTGTTGTTGTTGAAATGCCGCAATGGGCAAAAGTAATTGACCGCATTACAGCCCAAATTCGCAATTACTTTTTTGCACACGAAGGAATGCATCTTGTAGAGCACATTCTGCTGCGTCCTAAAAATCGTTATACGCTTACCGAATCGCTTTCCGGAAATGGTTTACAGCCACCACCGGTTGGGGGAAACCTCGGGCAGATTTCGGTTTGTGTAAATCTCACTGTAACTGATGCAGATCAGGCATTGCGACGGTTTACGGTTGCCGGAAATTACCTCGCAGTAATTGGCGTTAATTCAAAAATCAGAATTACAGGCTCTGCTGTTAACGATGCATTTTATACAGTGAGCAGCGTCGTTTTTAACAGCGGTAATACAGAAATTACAGTTCTCGAATCGGTTGCAGACGTGGCACCGCTGGGCACATTACAATTCTGGATTACACGACCTGTAACCGCCATCAGTGCAGTTAACAGCACACCGGCAAACGTTGTTACAATAGACGGAACAGGTTTGCCCGCATCGCTTGTGCTAACCGGAGAAGCAGTAATTGAAAATTCGATGCCGCTCACCAACAATGGTCGGTATGTTATTGCTGTTTCGCAAACACAAAATGTTAGCGGCGATTTTGAGTTGCAGATGCTCAACCGTATCAATACCGTGCGCGATGCGTTTTTAGAGATCAACACAACAGCCGATTGCGAAGACTGTAATTATACCGATCCGTATTCTTACATCGCCTCTGTAATACTTCCGGTTTGGCAGGGACGATTCAGCAATATTGCATTCCGCAATTATTTTGAGCGTTTGCTGCGTACCGAAGCACCGGCGCATGTGCTGCTCAATATTTGCTGGGTAGGCTATGAAGACATGGCACTTTTTGAATCGGTATGGAAATGGTGGCTGATGATTTCTAATTCGCCCAATGCCACAGCTGTTGAGCTTACCGATGCACAACGCGGTTTGGTTACTGTTCTCAAATCAATTCGTTCGCGCTATCCTTCGGGCACATTGCACGATTGCGATACCGATGATACACTTCAACACTCTATCATTCTTAATAACTCCAACTTAGGCACGCTTTAATTCCGATCAACCATGAGTAACAATCTTCTTTCACGGTATCCTGTCTTTGAAAATAATCAGGTACTGACCAGCGCACAACTTAATTTGTTAGCCGGTTATCTCGACGAACAGACACGAATCACCCGCACCCGGCTGATCGGGGTTGGTATTGTATGCGGCCTTGAGCAATCGGTAACCGTTAACGGCTCTGATGCAATTATTAATGTAACGGAAGGCAAAGGTGTAACGAGCGAAGGTTTTCTGATTTCAATTGCTTCGCAGGCTTACACCCGTTACAAACCGTATCAGCTTCCTTCCGGCGTTAGTTATTCGCCGTTTATGGATCAGCTCACGCAAATTGATTTGTATGAATTGTATCCTGCCGTTACCAATCCTGCTGTAACCGGCACTACAAATCTTACACCGGCATTCATTAACGGAACCGGCCCGGGTACCGAAAAAGTAGTTTTACTTTTTCTCGAATGTACCGATGTAGATCTTCGTTCCTGCCTCGGCCGTGCATGCGATGATTTGGGAATGGATCGTGTGTTCAATCTTCGTGCACTGCTTGCGGATGCTGCTGATGTAGCTAATTTTGTTCAGCAGCAAATGCTTGCCGATAATGTTACTTTTCCGGCACGTTTTCAGATGCCGGATGTACGCATCAATCGTCCGCTGTTTACACAATCAGGTCCCGAGTCTTACGATTACTTCCGTTTCTCGGAGAACTATGTAAATGCACTTCGTCCGGTTTATGATACGACAAACGTTTCGCCAAGCATTTTCGATTTAATCAGCAGTTCATACACCATTTTTGAACCAATTCTGCAGCCGGTTTACTCGGGCAATCCGGTAACTGCTTCGAGTATTGCGACCTACAAAACGGTTTGGGACACACTCATTACAAACACCAATGTTTCAGGCCCGAACTACATGGGTGCGCAGTATTTCTATGATTTCATGAAAGACCTGCTGCTTGCCTACAATGAGTTCCGCGAAGCAGCAGCTGATCTTATGTCGCGCTGCTGCATCTCAAGCGCATATTTCCCGAAACATCTTGTACTGGGTTATGCGCAGAACGATGGTGCTTATTCGGTGATGGATTACCGCACCAATTTTATTGCATCACAAACATCTGCCGGTCAGCATGATCTTCAGCAGCGGCTTATTGTGCTGCACAAACGCATGGTACTGTTACTTGAAGCGTTCAATGCAAATCTCATTCACAATCCGAGAGGCAATGCTGAAATCCGCATTACACCAAGTGTTGAGAAGCAAAGCTATCTTACACCGCGTGCAATTCCGTATTATTATAGTAATGATACAGTACAGACCTCGGTAACGCTTCCTGCTGCACTTAATCTCACATTAGAGTCGCAGTGGAATTACGAAAACTTGCGCCGCGGTGTTGGCTCCGGAACCAATTATCCGGTGCTCGGTTATAACAATCTTGATCAAAGTCCCGGCACCGGAACATACATTACCAAGCCGCTGAATTTTGATCTTGATCCGTATAACTTCCTGCGTATTGAAGGGTATCTGAATAAATCCTATTCGCAGGTACTTACCGATATCAACACCATTAAAACGGCATACAATCTTCCGTTTAATGTGATGGCCGTTCGTTTGCAGGGACAGTTAACAGCATCAGAAGCAAAATCGCTTTGTGCATATTCAGATCTTGATGCACAGTACCGCAGTTTGCGAGCCGAACTGATGGCACGTTTTACACATTGGCTTTCACGTTCGCAGAACTTGTTTAACTATGTGCAGAACAATGGAGGAGCCGGCGATTTTCTCGATCAGCTTGTACGCGAAATTGGCAACAGTTCAAACCGTGCCTCTGTACTTTTTGCAGAGCAGTCCATTACATCAGCATTAACTGATGATCTTGTTACAGCCAATACCAGCGCTCAGCGCACAACATCCAATCAGCAGCAAAGTTCGGCATCAACAACAACTAACTACAGTTCTGCTTTAATGAGCAGTACGATAGCGGTTGACCAGGTTGTGCAATCAATTCAGCGTCCTCCGCTTACTGCTCCGCGCAGTTTGGGAACGGTAATTAATGATTTTGCAACCGTGGTTGGTTCAACCGTTGGAATGCAACGTTACCTCAACAATCTGCTTTCGGCACCAGTAATGGCCGAGCGACTCAGCGATTTCGATTTTGGTTATCGTCCTTCTGCCATTGGCGAAACCACGCCGATTGCCGCGCCAACTAACTCCATAACGGTTGATACAAGTTTCATTTATTCGTATCAGGCATTTGTAGCGCAGGCGGTAAATGCGAAAGCCAATCTCATGCTGCTGCTCGATGAAGTAACACACGCGCTCAGAGCCCGTTTTCCGCAGGAATTTTACTTCAGCTTTGGTCAGTGGGCTGCTGAGCAGATTTGGTTTTTGAACAGCATCATCAGCGATCAAACATATCGTGCAGTTGAGAAAGTATATTACCAATATCTGCATCGTCTGAGTTATGTAATGGCGAATGATCCGACGCTGCTCAAAAACTTTGTGAAACGTCATCCCGGCATCGACCACAAAGCGGGAGTACAGCCCGGCGGTACGTTTGTAGTTGTATATGCAGGCACAGATGTAACGCTTGTTCCGCAAAGCAATATCAGCAACAGTTTCAACAGCAACATAGCTGTAAACCGCAATTCAAACAGCAGCAATAACAGTGTAATTGTTTCTCCGGCTGTAACGGTAGCTGCAGCAAACGCCATCGGCGATTTTTGTTTGCCTTATTTGGTAAGCTGCGAATGTTTCTGCGATGATATTCCTTCGCCAACCGATGCAGAGTTGCTGCAGCCTTCGTATGCCATGACGCAGTTCAATGATTTCCGTCCGGGCGATTTTGCGTATGCTTCAGATGCGTATGCCGTTCCCGCGCTTCCTGCTTCGAACCAGGCAACAGCGCCTGTGCTTATCAGCTTGCGCCGCTCGGTGAATTATGATGAAACGTATTCGCTTCGTCTGTACGGCATTACAACGCAAGGCACACAAACGCGCAACGCATTTTCAACCGCAGCCGGCGGAACTGTTCGCATTGTTGAGTCGAACGGAGTGGAGGTATTCTCTTACTTGCCGCCATCGCAAATCATCACTACCGATTATTTCGATTATGTGTTTGAGACGGTTGATACTGCAGTGAGTTTAACCGCAGCTAAAACACGTTCGAACCGTGCACGGGTGGTGATTTCGGTAACAGAGAAGTTCCCTGTTCCGGTGAACAATCAGGTGCCGAGCGGGCCGGAGAACCCTAACTGATCTCGGCTCCGCAATAAATGCGGGAACTCAATCACCAGCGAGTGATAAACAACCGGCGGCAGCGCGGAGCACAAGAACCCCGAAAAATTGTGCTCCGCAATTTCGCCGGGAGAAATTAGCAAGCTCCGCTCGCCTCAATTAATGCGGGAGCGGGTAGGATAGAGGTAAAAACAATAAAATAGCCCCGCTCGCCGCAATGAATGCGGGAGCGGGTAGGATAAAGTTTTAAAAGCATTCATGAAGCCCCGCAGTGGCACACAGCTTCAGCAATTACCCGGGGAAAAGGTAGCTGTGCTGTGTGCGCTGTTTTTTAGTATTGAAATAAATGTATTGAATTGTATTGCGTATGGAACCCGTTCATCAGCCAGTACCGACATCGGGCAATGGACCATTGCCTTTTTCACCTGCCTTGAGCAATGCGCAGGAGCAGGAAGGTGATGCGTCTGCAAATTTTTCGCCGATGGGTAAAAGTCCGCAGCAGTTGGTTCGTCGCGTTCAGCAGCAGATGCAGCGCGGACAGAAACTGAGTGCGCAGGAAATGAACTGGGCGTTTGCGCATGGCGGTTTTTACTTTCATCAGCAGGCGGGTTTGCACAACCGCAGGCTGCGGATGCGTGAGGAAGTGGATGCGAAGAAGCAGGGAGTTGTGACGGAAAGTAATGACAATGCTGAACAGAAAGTTTCGGGAACGGGGGGAACGGAAGGTGCGAATAAAGACGGGAAGTTGGTGAGTGATAATGCTCAAACTACGAATGCGCAAAATCTGAATGTGCAGCAAATAAATGTTCAGAGTAATAATGCACAAAACAGTAATGCACAAACAGAAACTGTTTCTGCAAATGTAAAGCAGGAATCATCAGCCAATGAGCCGGTTTTAACGAATGCTGAACGGAATGAGGCAGTAAAAGAGAACGGTCAGGTTGTGAATGCGGATGCGACGCAGAATGCTGTTGAGCAGCCGGGGGTAGGTGTGGTGCAGCCGAAGGTTGAGGATGTTGGGGAGGAGAAGAAGCGGAAGGAAACACAGGTTAAACAAGCTGCAAACCAAATTAAGGAAAACGAAAAAACGGAAGCACTGCACAGCGAGCAATCAACAACAATTACGCCCGATAAACAAAAAGAAGAGGAACAAAAAGTAACAGCTGAGGCAAAGAAACAAACTGAACAAACCACCGTCCCTGAAAAACAATCAACAGAAACAACGAATCAGGTAAAAGGAAGTGAAGCCTTGGTTCCACCTGTTGAA
>JBKDHA010000146.1:0-58646 GCA_046335555.1 Bacteroidota bacterium | reverse complement strand
CTGTTCGGGATTGCTGATTGTTGTAATTTGTTCCTGTTTTTTACTGAGCAGCGTAACGTGTAGTGCTTTATATTGATCGCCGTCTATGGCATGGACCAACTGTGCATATAGTTCACCTTTTCCAGTACTGAGTAGCAGAATAAGTGCGCTCATTTGTTCGGGCGGAGTTGTAGCCACAAGCCGCACCAATGTTTTTTCATCACGTTCACCTACTCGTGTAAATGCTCGACCCCAGCCGTCGCCGCCAAGCATTGCGCGTATCATATTGAAACGTTGCAGAATGCCCAACGCCTGCATGTCTTCGTCAGATAGACGGGCTATTTTATCATCTGCACTGTCGGTTATTCCGCTTTCTGGCGTACCCATTTGACTGTGTACTTCTTCGATCCGCTGTTTTCTTCCGCGTTCATCAAGACTTCCCAGTGAGCGGTCAATTGTTTCACGTTTCTCGTCGGTATTCGCAAGCAGGTGAGTTACCGAGAAACCAATGTCTGTGCTGTTGTTCAGCCTGTCGTAAAATGCTTGTCGGGCAGCATTGCGTTCTTTTGAATTATCAAAGCCTGATCCAACCGTTCCTAAAATGCGTTCCAGAATTCCAATTGCATAGTCGTGCTTTGTATTTGTTTCTGTGCCGTAGTGTATTACAAACCAATATACATTATGCTTTTCATCGTCGGTTAATCGTGCGAATACTACTTCCGGCAAACCATAGAGTCTTAATTCGGCTTGGCTGTAGCTGAATTTGTATGAATTACCATTTGAAATTCCTTTAAGGAAATTGTATTCAGTTATTTCAGTAGCATACCAAACGTTCAGGCTCTCATTTACCTGTTGCTTTTGGTTTTCGGGAGTTAGATCGCGTAACCGGGCAAGTTTTGCATAGTTACTGTCCACAGACGGGCCGAGATAAAAACGCAGATTTGTTAATTGTTCATCAGGTGTATTACAAAATAATTTGCTGAAATAACTCCAATCTTCTTCAGCACCGGTTCCGCTTTTATTCAAAAAGATGTTGAGCAACTTTTTACGCTGTTCCCATGAAAACGCTTTTATTTGACCGGGCGAAAGCGAAGGTAATTCTGAGTTTAAATCATTAACTGATTTTTTTACACCTTCTTTAAAATTAACATTATTGTATGCGTCTTGAACTGCTTCGGTATTTACTTCACCGGTAAGATTTTCGTTATTGGTATTGAACTCACTTATTTGCTGATCGTGATCGAACCAGCTTGCATAATCAACGTATTTATTCGTGCTTTTTAAGAATCCACCCATCATAGCCTGTTGACTTTTGGGTGTATTACGCAGAATAAGATTTACTACTTCTTCCTCGTCTTTATCAACATCTAATTCATTGGCATAAGCAGCAAGAACATTGGCGCGCTCGGTAAATGTGAGCATAAATGCCAGGTCTTCTTTTTCCTGTTTTGTTGGTGGATGATAGTCTTCAAAAAACTCATCAGCATCAGTAAAGTCTTTGGCAGAAATTGCACGGAATTTCTCCAGCTCTTCCTGATTTACTCTTAGTGTTCGTCCTTCAACAATGTATTTTCGGTATTTCCCTCCATCGACTTCGCCCACAGTTGCCCAGCGCAGTTCTTCGGCTTTTAGTTTTTGCTCAAGTTCTTTTTTCTGCTTCAACTGATCGGCATCATAATTTACAAACTTCTGATGTGTTTCAGCGTTGTAAATTCCTGTCCGTTTGGCACCTTCTTCTGGACTGGGAAAAAGACGCATCTGCACCAGATACACAAGGTTTACAAAAGCCTGACTGTATAACTGAGCTTTGTATTGTCCTTTAAGAGCAATAATTTCCTGATAATATCCGGCTGCCTCATTTCCGGCAAAATCGCTCAGGGCTTTAAAATCAATTTTTGTGTTTTTGTTAAGTGCATAATTTTGTCCGGCCTCCTGCGAAGACAACTGCGTTCCCGACCAGTTTTTAGCTTCGTATCCGGTTACATTATATACATACCAAAATTTACCGACCGGGCTGTTTTTACGCGCATACCCGAAAGCATAGCCATAATTGAGTGCCGAATACCTCGGAATACCATCTTTATCACCGAGGTAACGAACTGTTCGGAGCAGCGGAATTTCATCGCCCTGTTTCCAGCCGTTTTTCAAAGCCCGGCGTATCCAGCGGTCAAGCTCATCCCACGAAAGCTCATCAATTCCCACTGGCTTGTTGGCCTCAGCAAATTGCTTTCTAATACCTTTCCAGTTGAATAGAATTTGTTGTTCTGCGGTAAGCGGTACTTTCAGCTTTATTTTGGCACGCTCAACAGCAAGCGGATCTGTTGGTTCCGGAATAATTTCTATAACAGTATCATCAGGCTCAACATCTTCCTGATTTTTGGTTTCTTCATCGGCCTCTGCAATAGCCCATGGAGGCAAAGGCTCTGCCACTTCACTCGTTACAACAACTGGTGCAATAAACAAATTTTGTTCTTTGCTTTTTTCTTCTGCAACCAAAACGTCACTCGTAACAACAACAGAACTTTCACTGTTTTTCTCCTCCTCTGTCATTGAAGCATCTTCAACCTTTACCGCCGAAAACGCCTTCCTGTAAGCTTCCACTTCCTGCCGTTGCGCCGGAGTTCCGTATAGTCTGGAATAAATTACATCAGTGCTGATTATTTTTTTCCCGGCCTGCATTTTTTTCTGAATTTGCGGCCAAAGCAAAAACCGGAAATAATCGGCCTGTTGCTGCTCGTGCTGCTGAGCAGCTTCCAGCTGCGGGTCTTTCCGAAAACCATAATGGTTTTCATCATCTTCTTCGTGAGCAAAGAGGTTATGCGACATGGATGTTATGCTTTACAAATAAATACATCAATTACCGCATCTGCTTAATCGTCCGGCTTTCCTTCATCAATTCCAATTCTATGAATCGCACAATCTCTGCATTATTCAGCACTGTACGGTTTTCGGATTCGGCGGCAAGGCAACTTTGTTTTAAAATATTGGCAATGTTAGATCCGGTTAAATCTTGCTGACGTACCTTTTTGAAATCAATATTTTCGTAACTGTAACCTTGCGGAATTAATTTTTTCCAGAGCTCTTCGCGCTGCTGTTCGTTCGGGCGCGGAAAGCATATTGTAAACTGAAAACGGCGCAGCATGGCTCCATCAATATTATCGCGCAGGTTAGAGGCAAGGATGCAAAGTCCATCGTATTCTTCGATGCGCTGCAGGAGGTAACTCATTTCAAGATTCGCCCATTTATCGCGCGCATCGCTTACCTGTGTGCGTTTTCCGAACAGCGCATCAGCTTCATCAAAAAACAGAATCCAGTCTTTGCCTTCGGCACGTTTGAAAAGACGCGAGAGGTTTTTTTCTGTTTCGCCGATGTATTTGCTCACCATCATAGAAAGGTCGATGCGGAAAACGAGCTTACCGAATTCCTTGCCGATGAGTTTTGCCGTGAGCGATTTTCCGGTGCCCGGAGGACCGAAGAAAAGTATCGGAAAGCTTTTGTTTACTGTGCCTCCGCTGCGTTTGATTAATGCCTCACCGTGACTCATCCAACGCATGGCTAACCGCACTTCGTTGAGCGTGGGTTCGGGGATAATAAGATGTTCCCAGTCGAGTGCAGTGCTGACTAATTGTGCAGGAAAACCTTCGCCAAAATCGGGGCGGGGAGGTTTGCCGGTTTGCAGAAATAACGCATATTCACGGGCAATTACTGGTGTTTTTTCTCCATCGCCAAGCTGGTTACTGTAATTCGGCGGATCCTGAAACTCTGTTACTTGCTCCTTTATTAATCGGCTGTTGTGCAACAGATGGTTCATTGCTTCCTGCCGTCTTGCAACAGACAGACCTGCTGAAATACTGAGTACTGTGTTCAGCGAAATGATGAGTGCCATATTGGGAGCAGTAACAAAACATCCTGCTTTGCGGAGAAGTTCCGGGTCTGCAACAGCAATATCAGTTAAGGTTTTCAGCGCATCCGGATTAATTTGCCTGGCAAGTGTGAATATCAGCATCAGACGTTCTTCGGCTTTCAAACCAAAATGATTAATTAATGCCGGATATGGTCCCTGCTCGTTCAAAAGATCAGGCGGTGAAAGTTGCTGCCAGTCGGCTTGTGCGTCAAACCTGTATTTATCTCCGTCGAATGGAAACCGTAAATCGATCGACTCTTGCAGCCACTGAATTTCACGTTCCAACACAGCACAATATTGCTGCATACCGTCGGAGGTGAAATTCCCTTCTGCGTTGTACAGAAATTTGGAGTTGGAAGGGTGCTCATTTACATACATAATTGCAGAGATAAGAGATTGTATTACTTAAGAATTAATAGACAACAAATGCCCTGTTGTTTAACCGGTTTATTGCATAGTACAAGTTCCGGCAGCAAAAAGCCGAAATCAAGGAAAAATTCGGACAGTTTTCACAGACTATCTCGGGGGGTAAAAAAAGTTAATGTTCAGAAAAAGAGCATTTTAACGCTTAAAAAAGACGCATTTTTTCACAGAGAATCTTTTTGTGAATGTTGTAGTTATTTGTTTATACTAATTTAATTATTGATAATATAGTTGCAAATTTCGCAAATCGGAGAAGCTCTGTTTTCTTCAGATAGCAGTATCATGTTTTGGTTAGCGGGTTCTGATGAAGACATGGAATAGACTTAAAACAATTATAATAAATAATACATTTATCAATTATTGTCAAGATTTCAGGCAATCATAATGTTAACCCCGGGCTTTTATCTCCCGAATTTTCAGAAAATCATTTCAGCCGAATTCGGGTATTGTGTGCTGTTTTCCAATTCAGTACCTTTGCATCGGTTTTAACAACAAACTAACCATGAAAAAATTTCTTTTTGCCGCGCTCGTAGTTGGCGCTTTTACAGCTTGCGACAATGCCGCTGCCGGTGATAAAAAAACAGGTGCTGATACAACACTCTCGTTTTTCGGTGATACCATTTCTGCCGACGGAGCAATTCCCGCCAATCAGTTGCTTGCGCAGCTTACCGGAAAAGACTCGATGCAGGTGAAAGTAGAAGGCACTATTCAGGAAGTTTGCCAGAAAAAAGGCTGCTGGATGAAAGTGCAACTCGATGATAAGAACGAAATGCGTGTGCGCTTTAAAGACTATGGTTTCTTTGTGCCGAAAGATGCTTCCGGTAAAAAAGTTGTGATCGATGGCTGGGCTTATGCCGACAGCATTTCGGTTGCAGATCTTCGTCATTATGCCGAAGATGCGGGCGACAGCAAAGAAGAAATTGAGAAAATTACTCAGCCCGAAGCCGAATATACATTTATGGCTCGCGGCGTTATCATTCGTAAGTAATGAAACAAACCATATTGATAACCCTGGCAGGAATTTGCATTCTCGCCGGGGTTTTTGCTGCCTGCAACAGCAAGCCTGAAGATCTGAAAGCCTGTGAAACCAAACCGCTGAACCCCAACGGCGATTCGGAACTGGCGTTATTGATGCGTGAAATGACGAAAAGCACTGAAAACATGAGCGCGGCGCTGAAAAACGGAACTGATTTTCCCGAAAAACCAGATGGCTTTGAGAAAATAATAAACGCCGTTAGAACCGATTCAACCATTGAGCAAGAGCCTTATGAAATTTATGCCAAAGCCTGGCTCAGTGCGTTAAACAGACTGTATGCAGCGCCCGAAAATAATCGCCCCGAAATGTTCAATGCGCTCGTTTCAAACTGCGAATCGTGCCACCATGCTTATTGCCACGGGCCGCTGGAGCGAATTGCAAAAATGCACGTTAAATAACAGCTTGTTGAAAAACCTGTTAGCATTGCAACACACATACAAGTAACCTGCGGCCATTGTTGGCGTAAACTTGTATATGCTTTTTCAGTTTGTGCGAATTCACCTTTTCTTGGCTGTTGTGTTTCTGCTTTTGCTTGCGGCTTGTGGCAGAAACGACAAAACCGAAACTCAGCAAGTTTTTCGTTTTAACGAATTGGGCGATGTTACTTCGCTCGATCCGGCACTTTCGGGTTCGTTTGAAAACAATTGGGCTGTTCACCAATTGTTCAATGGTTTGGTTGAAATGGATGATGAACTGCGCGTGCGCCCCTGTCTTGCAAAAGCATGGACAATCAGCGATGATGGTTTGGTGTATCAGTTTCAGCTCCGGCGCGATGTGTTTTTTCAGGATGCTCCCGAGTTTGAAAGCGGCAAAGGCCGCGCAGTAGTTGCGGCAGATTTTGTGTATAGCTTTTCGCGCCTGTTCAACAAAAGTATTTCAAATGCCTCAACGCTCGTGAGCATGATAGCACACGATCCCGAAAAAGGCGAAACAGGTTTTGCCGCTGTTAATGATTCAACCCTCGAAATTCGCCTCCGGCAGCCGTTTGCGCCGTTTACCGGTGTGCTGTCTATGAAATACTTTTCGGTTGTGCCGCACGAAGTGGCCGATAAATGGAAAGCTGATTTTGGTCGGCATCCAGTTGGAACAGGACCTTTCCAGCTTCGCGTGTGGAAAGAGAAAGAACGCCTAGTGCTCGACCGTAATCCCAATTACTTTCGGATTGATGAAAATGGCAACCGTTTGCCGTATCTCGAATCGGTAAACGTTTCGTTTGTTAAAAGTGCCGAAGCTGCGTTCATACAATTTCTTAGCGGCGACCAAGATATGCTTTCGGGTATTGATGCAATTAATAAAGAACTTGTGCTTGCCCGCGACGGTTCGGGACTAAAAGCCGAAATGAAACAACGCTATGTGCTGCAAACCGGTCCCTTCCTGAAAACCGATTACCTCGGCATTCTGATTGACGGCCCCGGCAGCGGCGGAGAACTCAATCCGCTGCAAAAAAAGCAAGTACGTCAGGCTATAAATGCCGCCATTAACCGCGAGCGGATTGTTCGCTTCCTGCGCTATAATATTGGAACACCAGCCGTTCACGGTTTTATTCCTGATGGCATGAATGCATATAATCCTGATAAACTCAACGGTTTTACTTACGATCCCGATAAAGCCCGGCAGTTGCTTATTGATGCCGGTTTCCCGCGCGGCAAAGGATTGCCAACAATAAAACTTACGACAACAGCATCATATCTCGATATTGCCGATGATATTCACAACCAGCTGAGTCAGGTAAATATTCCCTGCGAAATTGAAATCCTGCAGCCTGCAATGTTTAAGACAGCAGTGGCCGACGGGAAAGTGAATTTTTTCCGCAAATCATGGATTGGCGATTATCCTGATCCGGAAAATTTTACGGCTTTGTTTTACAGCAAAAACTTTAGCCCGAACGGTACAAATTATATGCACTTCAGCAGTGCCGCTTACGATAAGCTGTATGAACAATGCTTAACCGAACAAACCGACAGCGTGCGCAGCCGTTTGTTTCTCGAAATGGATCAATTGCTGGTTGAAGAATCGCCGGTAGTGCCTTTGTTTTACGATGAGGTTGTACGGTTAGTGCAAAAAAATGTGCAGGGACTTACCGTAAATCCAACCAACTTGTTGAGTCTTGAGCGTGTTAAGAAGCAGTAAAGATTTTAGGTTGTTATGTATATACATCGCCCGAACTTCTGATCTTTACCTCATAAACCGGAACAGTGCCTCGAATACTTCGTCTTATTAATCGTTTCAACCTCGGCGGGCCAACCTACAATGTGGCTTATCTGAGTAAATATCTTGCACCCGAATTTGAAACGTTGCTGGCCGGCGGCGATAAAGACGAGTCGGAGGGAAGCTCCGAGTATATCGTTCGTCAGCTTGGTCTTGAGCCGGTTATTATTCCGGAAATGCGCCGCGCCATCAATTTTCGTGATGATCGCGCAGCTTATCTGAAAATTAAGAAACTGATTCAGGATTTTCGTCCTGACATTGTACATACCCATGCTTCAAAAGCAGGTACACTCGGACGTTTGGCGGCATCAGCCTGTAATGTGCCGGTTGTTGTGCATACGTTTCACGGCCATGTTTTTCATTCGTATTTTGGTAAAGCTCAAACGGAATTTTACAAGCGTATTGAGCGTTATTTGGCCAAACGAAGCACAGCTATTGTAGCCATCAGCGAAAAACAGAAATACGAACTTACTGCCGAGCATAGGATTTGTAAGGAGGATAAAATTTCTGTCGTCCCGCTGGGCTTTGATCTTCACCGGTTTCACGACGACAGCGGTAATCTTCGTCAGGCATTCAGGCAGGAATGGAAATTGCGCGATGATGAAGTTGCGCTTGTGATTTTAGGAAGACTGGTGCCCGTAAAAAATCATAGTTTGTTTTTACAGGCACTTCGTCAAGTGATGGAGCTCAGAAAACAACCCGTTCGGGCTTTTGTGGTTGGCGACGGCGAACTGCGCGCAGCATTGGAAGCGCAAGCCCGGGAACTTGGCTTTTCGGTAGCTGTTTCGGCTGACGATGCTCCGGCAGATATTACATTCACATCGTGGATCCGAGATGCAGAGCGCGTGCTGGCCGGTGCCGATATTGTTTGCCTGAGTTCGTGGAATGAAGGCACTCCCGTAAGCCTTATCGAAGCTCAAGCCGCCGGAAAGCCGGTTGTAAGCACTCGTGTTGGCGGAGTAGAAAATGTGGTGGACGAAAATGTTACCGGTTTGCTTTCTGCAACCGGCGATGCTGAAGGATTTGCAGGCAATCTGCTCCGGCTGGTTAATGAGCCTTCTCTGCGAACTGCAATGGGCCAAAGAGGCCGTCCGCATGTGGAACAGCGTTATCATTACACCCGATTGGTGAATGACATGGCCGCACTTTATCACCGGCTGCTGGCAAATACCTGAAAAGCTGCTATTTTTGTTAGCTTTGTGTTTCGACACCTCGTATTCAAACCTATGATTCGCCTACCGTTTTCACTTATTCTTGTGCTGTGTTTTGCAGCAGCCTCATTTTTTTCATCGTGCCGAACCATCAATTCGAGCATCATGCTGCAAACCGATAAAGCATTTGCATTTGATACACTCAGCATCGATTCGGCAAACACGTATTCACGCGAGTATCGCCTCGGAGGAAATGATATTATTGACTTCCGGTTGTTTGCCAATGATGGTTTCAAACTTATTGATATTACATCGCTGACTTCCAATGCCGGAGCCGGAAACACATTCATCCGTCAGGGATTTGAGTATCAGCTCGATTATGATGGAGTCGTTCGCCTTCCTATTATTGGTACGGTTAGTTTGAAAGGAATGACCATCAGAGAAGCAGAGTTGCATCTCGAACAGCGTTATGCTGAGTATTATGTAAAACCTTTTGCCATTATCAGAATTGTAAACAGAAGAATAATAGTGTTCCCCGGCGAACCCGGAGCGGCGCGTGTTATAGAACTGAACAATAATAACACTACGCTTATTGAAGCATTGGCACAGGCTGGCGGAATTAGCGAGAATGGTAAATCGCATAAAGTGCGGCTCATCCGCCAAACAGCTAATCCCAGCGATCCTAAAGTGTATAAAATAGATCTTTCCAATATGAATAATATCGCGCAAGCAAATATTGTGGTGCAATCGAATGATATTATTTATGTAGAGCCTCGCCGCCAGATTGCCAGCAGGTCACTGCGAGAGATCACCCCGGTTATTTCTCTGGCTTCAAGCCTTTTCACATTATACGTGATCATACTTCGTCTCTGATTTCTCTATGCTTCAGGCCCAGATTAACGATAAAAACGAAAATCTTGACAGGTACCGGGAACGGATCACCAATTTCAGTGGTGAATTTGAGCTTGGTTTGTTCCTGTTTATTGCAAAACGTTCGCTTTTCTGGATTGTAGTTTTTTTCGGATTGGCTACTGCCGGACTCTGGCTGTATCTGCGTTATTCGCAGCAGGTGTATGAATCGGCTGCGGTTGTGCAGATTAACACCAGCAACAATGCGAAAATGCTAAATGTGCAAAGCATTTATGATATTGAAGAGCAAAATGATCTTGCCAGTGCTATTGAAGTTATTCGCTCCAAAGTTTTTTTGCGGCGGGTAATGATGAAACTCCCGCTTCAGGTAAGCTATTTTGCGCAGGGAACATTTAAAACAAACGAACACTATCGGAATTCGGCTTATACTGTAAATTATAACCTGAAATCGAATGAGCTGTTTGGTGTTCCTGTTTCAATTACGTTTAAAGGAGTAAGCGGAGGAGAACTCAGTTTTTCGGTTGCCGGACAAACATTCAAAAAATCTTTTGTAAATAATGTCTGGACCGAATTTCCGCAAGGATCGATATTGGTAAGTCTTAACAGCCAGCAATTGCAGTCGATGCTTGCCAACGAAGGCGGCGATAAAAACGAGTATTATTTTATCATTCGTGATCCCGAAACACTGGCAGAAATGTATGCGCCGCAGGTTTCGGTAATGATTATTAATGAAAGTGCCAAAACACTTCGGATTTCGTTTCAGGATGGTAATCCGCAAAAGACAGGCGATGTAGTTGCTGCAATATCTCAGGAGTTTATTGATTACGATGTAGAACGCCGAAGTGAAAGTGCCCAAAAAGCATTGGCATTTATTGATGAACAATTGGGAAGTGTGCAGCGTCAGCTTAAAACTTCCGAAGATTCACTTCGTCAAATCCGTTCGCGCAAGCAAATCCGGGATAACGAATCATCGAATTCATTTAACATGAATCGTTTCGGGAATCTTGAAGATCAGCTTATCCGGCTTCAGTTGGAAGAAAGCATACTGCGCGAAATTGCCGGAAAACTGAATGCCCCGCAAACCGATGTTCGTTCGATGCTGGCGCTGCTTGCCGGAACTGAAAGTGCTGCCACGCTTTCAACTCCGCTCGGTAATTTATACCGTCTTAGTGTGGAGCGGCAGGAGATGATGTATTCGATGACTGAATCGAGCGAATCGGTGAAGGCAATGGATTATCAGATTGCCATTCAAAAAAACATTGTGATTCAAAGTGTAAATACACAGCTCGAACAATCATCTATCCGCAGGCGCGCTGTGGAAAAAAAGCTTGGTGAAATTGGTGCCCAGCTTCCCTCCCCTGAACAGGATATGGTTGATTACAACAGCATGCAGCGGCAGTACAATATCAACGAGAAATTTTTCACCATGCTGCTGGATAAGAAAACCGAGTATTCGATTTCGGAAGCCGGTTTTACAGCCAAACATATTATTCTCGACAAAGCGGCAATACCTTCAACGCCTATTAAACCCAGCCGGCGTTCGGCAATAATTACCTGCCTGCTGCTGGCTATTGTTGCCAGTCTGGTGCTTATCGTTGTGCGCTATATTTTCCATGATAAAATTGGATCGCTCAACGAAATCATGAAGCATACTCAGGCCAGTATCAGTGCGCTGGGAATTGTGCCGAAATACAAAGAAGATATTCCGGTTTCGCAGCTTCTAGTTGACCGCTTTCCGAAATCACTTATTGCCGAAGCATTTCGTTCACTGCGCACGAATCTTCAGTTCATTTCAAATGAACAGGGTTCAAAGGTGATGGCCATTACCTCAACTATTTCGGGCGAGGGCAAAACGTTTATTGCAATTAATCTGGCCGGTATCATTGCATATTCAGGAAAGCGGGTAATTATTATTGACCTTGATATGCGCAAACCGAAAATTCACCTCGGTTTCAATGCGCCTAATGAACGTGGCATGAGTACGCTGCTTATTGGCAAGGATACAATTGAAAACTGCATTCAGAAAAGCTCTATCGACTCGCTCCACTTTATTACTGCTGGTCCAATTCCGCCCAATCCGTCAGAACTTATTATCTCTCCGCAAATGAATGAGATGATTGATAAGCTGAAGCTGATGTATGATTTGGTAATTATAGATAATCCGCCGGTTGGACTTGTAACGGACGGTATCGCATCATTGCAGCGTGCTGATTATCCGATTTACATTTTCAGAGCCGATTATTCGCGCCGTAACTTCATACAGATTGTTGATCGTTTGTATAACGAAAACAAAATAAACAAGCTGTCTATAGTTTTAAACGGTGTAGATGTTGACCGCCGGAGCTATGGTTATAATTACGGCTATGGTTATGGCTACGGTTATGGTTACGGCTATGGCTACTATGATGAAGCCAAGGGTGCAAAAACAAAGGGCGGATTTCTGAAAAAACTTTTCTCCCGATCCTGATTATAAGTTAAGCGAATGGAAATTACCCGCACACCAATTGACGGACTGTTGGTTCTTCAGCCCCGTATTTTCCCTGACGGACGGGGATATTTTTACGAATCATGGAATCGTAAGGCATTTGAGGATGCCGGAATTAGTTCTGATTTTGTGCAGGACAATCAATCGCTTTCGCAGAAAGGGGTTTTACGCGGACTGCATTTTCAGTGTCCGCCCCATGCACAGGCAAAATTAGTTCGGGTAATTGCAGGTGCTGTGCTGGATGTTGCAGTGGATATTCGCAAAAATTCACCTACCTACGGAAAGCATTTTGCTATTGAGCTTACAGCCGAAAACAAAACGCTGTTTTACATTCCCGAAGGCTTTGCACACGGTTTTCTGACGCTTGAAGACAATACAATTTTTGCCTACAAATGCGCCGGTTTTTACAACAAAGCATCAGAAGATTGCCTGCTGTGGAATGATCCTGCATTAGGCATTAACTGGGATGTAAAAGATCCGCTGCTTTCGCCTAAAGATTTGTTGGGAAAACCACTGGCAGAGCTGAACAGTCCGTTCTAAACACTTTCAGTAAAGTTTTTGAAAGCGATCAGGTGCTTCATTGATTCTTTTTTGAAAGCACCCGGCATCAGCCAACCGATTACTTTCACAAAACCGAAGGATAATTCCTTAACAGCTTCTTACAAGAATTTTCTCGATCAGCACAATTGTGCGGTTGTTGTTTTTAAATGTCATTCGGGTTATCGCTCCGGGTTGTCCGGCTGTTCCGCTGATTAGTTCTGTACACTCAAGATTGGGAAATGAGTGCTTCAGATTATTTGGATCATCGAAAAGTGTTATCACTTCGTTAATGGGTTTACTGATATTGATGCTCACTGAATATTTCATAGCTGGCGTACTTAAATAACTGTGAGTAAGTTAGTGAAATCAGAATTTGCTATTATTTTTCTGCGGTAATATTTATGTAATATGCTGATAGATAATAGTTAATGCACATCAATGCCGAAATGATTTGCATCGGTTCTTCGGGCTATATTCCTTACCTTTGCGGCTTATTCACGGCTCAGTCTATGAACAATTATCTGGTTCTTATTTACGCAGGATTTTTTGTTGCCGCGATGCTGATTTCTTTGTTGCTGAACGGCATTATGCTTCGTTTTGCGCAAACGCTTGGTATTCGCAACAACCCGGAGCAGGTAAGATGGAACAGTTTGCAGAAACCATCATTGGGCGGTATTACATTTTATGTGCTGTTTCTGCTTTCGGTAGCGAGTTACGGTATTTTTTTTCCCGGCCGGCCTTTTTTACTTGACAGTGAACTGCTTGGAATTTTAGGTTCAATAACGCTGGCCTTTTTAATGGGACTGGCCGACGATGCCTACAACACGCGCCCAGTTCTTAAGTTTTCGATACAGTTAACCTGCGGCTGGATTTTAATTGCATCAGGTCTTTGTATTGATATGTTTGAATGGCAACCGCTCAATGTTCTGCTGACACTGCTTTGGGTGGTTGGAATTATGAATTCAATAAATATGCTTGATAATATGGATGCAATAACAGCCTGTGTTGCATTATTCATATTGCTTGAAGCCCTTGTAACTCTTTACGTAACGCACGATGCAACGAGTCCGCTGGTCATTATTCTGATTGGTGTTATCGGTGCGCTGGCGGGCTTTCTTTTTTTCAACTGGCATCCATCACGTCTATACATGGGCGATACCGGCAGTCAGTTTTTGGGAATTGTTCTCGCCATTGTTGGCATTCGTTTCTTCTGGAATCAGCCGGATTTCGGAGGGCAGAGTTTCGTATCAAAACGCATTATTATTACCAGCCTTGCATTCCTGATTCCGTTTGCAGATACATTTTCGGTCGTTGTAAATCGTTTGCGTCGCCGCCAGTCGCCCTTTGTTGGTGGAAAAGATCATACCACGCATCATCTCTCGTATCTCGGTTTGTCAGACAGTCAGGTAGCACTTGCCTTCTGCGGTATTTCGATGATTGCCATGATGCTGATATTCGTAGTTCAGGGAACTATCGTAAATTGGGAATTATGGCATGTGCTTTTGTTTGGCGGCTTTTCGCTGTTAGTCATTGGCGGATTGTATGCCGTAACACGAATTTCAAAACCAGCGGCACCAGCCGAGCAACAAACACAGGAGAACCAATCGTGAAGAATGTAATGAAATCAATAGCTGCATTTTTCAGACGCTGGCACAGGCATCTGCTTGCTTTGCCTGCGCTGTTTTTGCTGATGATTTTCATTAAACTGTTCAACTTTTCGAGCGGCGGCCAGGTTTCTGATGCTGATTACCGAAACTACTTTGTAGCTAATTACAAAGTTTTTGGAATTACAATCCCGAAAGATCTCAACTTCTGCGGTGAGCCTGTTCCTGTAAATGATTTCACAGTTCGTGAAGCATTGGAACGGGAACTTCTGATAAACACCTACTGGCAATCGCAAACTGTATTGTTTCACAAAAAAGCAAATCGCTGGTTTCCGGTTATCGAACCCATTCTGAAACGCAACGGAATGCCCGATGATCTGAAATACATTGTAGCAGTTGAAAGCGGTTTCAGTAATGCCGTTTCGCCGCAACAAGCAGCCGGTTTCTGGCAGTTTGTGCCGGGCACAGCGCAGAATTACGGATTAGAGATGAATGATGAAGTTGACGAGCGCTACAATATTGAAAAAGCAACGGAAGCTGCCTGCAAACTTTTTAAGGAAGCACATGCCCGCTATAACAACTGGACATTAGCAGCAGCATCTTTCAACCTCGGAATGGGCGGTGTAGATAAACAATTAGAAAAACAGAAATCAGGCAATTATTACGACCTCTATCTTAACGAGGAAACAGCCAGATACATTTACCGTATTCTCGCCATCAAAGAAATATTGTCGCGACCGAAGGCTTATGGCTATCAGCTTCGGCAAAATGATCTGTATCCGCCAATTCCTACCAATTCGGTAACTGTTGATTCGTCGATTACCGATCTTGCCGCATTTGCCATTAAGCGCGGATCAACCTACAAGATTTTAAAACTGATGAATCCCTGGCTGCTGAAAAGCAGTTTGAACAATCCGAACAAAAAGAAATATGTTTTGTTATTTCCCAAAAACGGTGTCAAACTTTATGGCCTTGATGAACAGGACACACCGGAAGCGCGTACTGATTCATCAAAATATGTAACTGCTCCCGAAGTTATTGCCGACAGTCTTTCGCGTGTACATCTGCATCTTGTGCAGGAAGGCGAAACCTGGGAAAAACTGGCAACACAGTTTGTTGTAGAGGTGCAGCAGTTGCTGAGTGCCAACCGCCGCGATGGTAAAACACCGCCGCTTGCCGGAGAGCAAATTGTAATACCCAAACACTAACGGTCTCCAAAACCGGCAACCGTTTCCGCCAAACAGTTGCCGCCGCCGTTAGCGAATATACTGGCGCCTGATATGGCAAAAAAAACAACTCTTCCGCCAATCGCCGAAAGCGAAAACGAAACGCTCGAAGTAATTGGTGCCCGCGTTCATAACCTTAAAGAGGTTAGCGTTTCAATACCGCGCAATCAGCTTGTGGTAATTACCGGACTTTCGGGTTCCGGAAAATCTTCGCTTGCTTTTGATACTATTTATGCCGAAGGACAGCGCCGCTATATCGAAACATTTTCGGCTTATGCCCGACAATTTCTCGGTGATCTGGAACGGCCGGATGTTGACAAAATAACCGGGTTAAGTCCGGTAATTTCTATTGAGCAAAAAACCGTAAATAAAAATCCGCGCTCAACAGTAGGCACCATTACCGAGATCTATGATTTTCTTCGCTTGCTGTATGCCCGCGCATCGGATGCGTTCTCGTATGTGACCGGCGAAAAAATGGTGCGTTATTCGGATGAACAAATTCTTGAACTCATCCTCAGTACTTACGAAGCAAAAAAAATACTGCTGCTTGCACCTGTGGTAAAAGGCCGCAAAGGTCATTACCGCGAACTGTTTGAACAAATCCGTAAACAAGGATTTTTGCGCGCCCGTGTTGATGGCGAAGTAGTTGAACTAACGACACGGCTTCAGCTCGACCGTTACAAAGTTCACGATATTGAAATTGTAATCGACAGGCTCGAAGTACTTGCATCCGATAAACAGCGCCTTACTGAAAGCTTAAAACTTGCATTACGCCACGGCAAAGGAACTATTATGGTTGCTGAACCGGGTAAAGAAACAGCACGGCATTTCAGCCGGCATTTGATGTGTCCGACATCAGGCATTGCGTATGATGATCCGGCACCGAATTTGTTTTCTTTCAATTCGCCTTACGGAGCTTGTCCAAAATGTAACGGACTTGGGCATGTGCTTGAAATCGACGTTAACAAGATTATTCCGAACAAAGGTAAAAGCATAAAAGTCGGAGGTATTGTTCCGATAGGTGAATACCGGGCAAGCTGGATTTTCCGGCAATTAGATGCTATTGCCGATAAATACAAATTCAAACTCTCTGATCCGATTCGTGAGATACCCGAAGATGCGCTTCAAGCGATTTTATTCGGGACAGATGAAATGCTGAAAGTAAAAAGCGACAGCACAGGAAGCGGCAGCAGTTATTCGCTTTCGTTTGAAGGTGTGGTGAACTTTCTGGCGCGTCAGGAGCAGGAAGGCAGCACCGGAACACAAAAGTGGGCGCAGGAATTTATGAATGAAGCCGAATGCCCGCAATGTCACGGCACGCGACTCAAAAAAGAAGCGCTTTACTTTAAAGTAGATGATAAAAATATTGCTGATTTAGCCGGAATGGGCTTGCAGCAACTGAGTGAATGGCTCAGCGGTGTTGAAGACCGGATCAGTGAAAGACAGCGGGCTATTGGCACAGAAGTACTGAAAGAAATTCGCACACGCTTGCAGTTTTTGCTTGATGTGGGACTTACATATCTCACCATCGACCGAAGCTCCAAATCGTTATCAGGCGGAGAAGCACAGCGCATTCGTTTGGCAACGCAAATAGGTTCTCAGCTTGTAGGTGTGCTTTATATTCTCGATGAGCCGAGTATTGGTTTGCATCAGCGCGATAATGTGCGTTTGATTGATGCGCTTAAAAATCTGCGTGATATTGGCAACTCAGTTCTCGTTGTTGAGCACGACAAAGAAATGATTCTCGCCGCCGATCATGTGCTTGATGTTGGCCCGCGTGCAGGTGTGCATGGCGGACAAATTGTGGCACAAGGCACACCGGAAGAATTGCTGAAGTTTGATACACTTACAGCCGATTACATTACAGGCCGCCGGAAGATTGCTGTTCCTGCACAGCGCCGCAAAGGCAACGGAAAGTCGATTGTGCTGAGTGGTTGCACCGGACACAATCTCCAAAACGTTACGCTTGATCTTCCGCTCGGAAAATTTGTATGTGTAACGGGTGTGAGCGGCAGCGGAAAATCATCGCTCATCAACGAAACACTTTATCCGATTCTCAGCCGGCAGTTTTATCGCAGCGAACGTAAACCGCTGCCGTATAAAAAAGTACACGGTCTTGAGAATATCGACAAAGTAATTGACATTGATCAAAGTCCGATAGGCCGCACACCGCGCTCTAATCCGGCAACTTACACCAATGTTTTTTCCGACATCCGCACTTTGTTTTCGGAATTGCCGGAAGCAAAAATTCGCGGCTACAAGCCCGGACGTTTTTCATTCAATGTAAAAGGCGGACGCTGCGAAACCTGTCAGGGAGCCGGTTTGCGCACCATTGAAATGAATTTCCTGCCCGATGTATATGTGCATTGCGAAACCTGCAACGGTCGCCGATACAATCGTGAAACACTGGAAGTGCGCTACAAAGGAAAGTCGATAAGCGATGTGCTTGACATGACGATAGATCAGGCAGTGTCGTTTTTTGAAGCACAGCCTTCTATTTTGCAACGGGTAAAAGCATTGCAGGATGTTGGTCTCGGCTATATTACACTCGGACAGCAAAGCACAACGCTTTCGGGGGGCGAGGCACAACGTGTGAAACTGGCTACAGAGCTCGCACGCAAGCAAACCGGCAACACACTTTATATTCTTGATGAACCTACAACCGGTTTGCATTTCGAAGACATACGCATTCTGCTTGATGTGCTCAACCTCTTGGTTGAACAGGGCAATACTGTGCTTGTGATCGAGCATAATATGGACATCATCAAAGTTGCCGATCACATTATTGATCTTGGCCCTGAAGGCGGCAGCGGCGGCGGACAAATATTGTTTACCGGAACGCCCGAGCAAATGATTAAGCAGCTTCCGGGTTTTACAGCTAAGTTTTTGAAAGACGAACTGGAAAATTCGGCGAAACCGGTAACTGCACGGTAGAAGGCTATTTGCAACCCTCTGTCATTTTCTGCCGGTTAATTGTATTCAAAAACTTAGCTTTGAATTAGCATTAACGTCAGTTAACGTCATTCACACCTCGCTTAACCCTCAGACACGTTCTGCTGGTGTATGTTTGTGCTGTTCGTTAATTCAATAACTGCATGTTGAGGAATATTCTGCTTTTTGTTTTTGTGCTGATTTCAGCTCCCGCTCTCTTTGCCCAGAAAAACTCAGGCACAGTTAGCGGTATTGTTCGTGATTCAATTTTTGCGGCACCTCCGCTTGGAAACGGCCGCGTGCCCGGAGCATCTGTAACACTGATGAAGCAAAAAGATTCGTCGCTGGTTACATTTACCATGACAGATACTTCCGGTGCTTTTTCTCTCAAAGGTATTACATATGGAAGTTACCGATTGCTCATAACGCATACCTCTTACCGGAGTATGAGCCGAAACATTGTGCTGAGTGCTGACACGCCTTTAGTAGTTTTCAATAATCTTTATCCGGTGCATCGTTCTGTACAACTAAACGAGTTTGTTGTTGAAGAAGAAGCCCCGCCGATTACACTCAAAGGCGATACATTGGAGTTTAATGCCGGTTCGTTTAAAACAACACCTAATGCCGCAAGTGAAGAGTTGTTTAAAAAACTTCCCGGTTTTCAGGTCAACAGCGATGGATCTTATACCGTAAACGGACAAAAAGTAACTAAGATTCTGGTTGACGGAAAAGAGTTTTTCTCTGATGATCCTTCTCTTGCCGGCAAAAATCTGCCTGCCGATGCAATTAATAAAGTTCAGGTTTTTCAGAAAGCATCGGAAACCGAAATGGCTACGGGTGTTAAAGATGGTTCGTCTGAAACTACAATTAATCTCACCCTGAAAGAAGATAAAAAAGCAGGCGGTTTTGGTTCAATTATGGCCGCTGCGGGAACCGATAACCGTTATCAGACGGCAATGAATTATAATCGTTTCAATGGTGCCAAACGTTTTTCGGTTCTGGCGAATACGAACAATATCAACGAACGCGCTTTCTCGTTTCAGGACATGATTAATATGTCGAGCGGTTTCAGTCAGGGCGGCGGCGGATTTCGGTCGTTTTCAGATGATGGTACTGGCGGTTTTGGTGGAACTTCAAACGGAATAAATACAGCTTGGGCAGCAGGGCTAAATTTTGCAAACGATTACGGAAAACGGGTTTCTGTTTCGGGCAATTATTTTTTCACACGGCGTTCGCGCGAAATGATTTCTGAAAGCATTCGTAATTATGCGCTACCTGATTCTGTTTTTACACGAAACAGTAATTCGCAACTCAACAACTACAATGATAATCACCGGCTAAACCTAACGACAGAATTCAGATACGATTCGCTTACTAAATTCAGAATGCGTACATCGCTTACATATTCAAATTCACGAAGCTTTTCGTACAACAGTTTTTCTACATCTGATGCGCTGAGCAGATTGATTAACAGCGGCAGCAACAGCAGTTTTTCGGGGCGTGATGCTTATGCGTTTAATAATGAAATCACATTTTCGCGAAAGATGCGCCGCACAGGTCGCAATTTCAGTATCAACTGGAAAGTAAACGAGCGTGTTGCTGATAATTTTAGCGAGCCCGAAAATGCTACAACCTTTTTTACAGAAAACACAGGCTCGTTTTCTAAAATTATCCGGCAGCGCAACCGGCAGAACGAAAACCGCGATGAACAAACGGTAACAACAACCTGGACAGAGCCAATTGGTCGTTATTCGAGAGTTCTTTTTACTGCACAAGGTGTAACCCGCACCGCACGCAACGACAGGAATGTTTATGCCGTTGACACACTCGATAATACGACACTTATTTTTCAGCCCGATCTCAGTAATGATTTCGCACTTACATTCCGTTATGCATCGTTCAGTACCCGCTTTAACTACGAAAAGAAAAAGCACAATCTTACGATTGGAGGCTCAGTGTTAAAATCACAACTTGCCGGAATTTTACTCGATCAAACAGGCACAATCAGTAATTCATTTCTAAATTTCATGCCTTATGCCCGCTATTCTTACAACTTTACAAAGCAGAAGAAATTAGAGTTGAATTACTATGCAGATATTTCACCTCCCGATGCTTCTGATGTGAATCCGGTAAAAGATATTTCTGATCCGCTCAATATTTATTCAGGAAATACAGCGCTTCGTCCCGAGGTATTTCATCAGGTAAACCTTCAGTATTTTGCACCTGACCCTGCAGGAGGTTCTTCCTACTTTTTAGGTGCTTATTTAACGCATACACTTAATGCAATCATTACATCAACAACACTAGATACACTTGGCCGTCAGATTTCGATGCCTGTTAACGGAAAACCTTCTGATGCTGCAAATATCTATGGTAATTATTTTACCAAATTTGAAAAACTGAAAAGCGGATTGGATGTTGGAGTTTCATTGTCAACTAGCCGCGACTGGTCAATAATTAATGGTGCAGACAACCAGAATTTGAATATTGGTTTTAACGGAAATGCAGGCTGGCGATTTAATCCGACAGATAGTTTTGAACTCAGAGCAGAGTATGGATTAGGAATTTCTGATGGCCGTTACTCACTTTTACCACAGCGCAATAACCAGTTTGTGACACAAGAAATTGGAGGTTCAATGATGTGGCAAACTAAACCCGGAATCAATTTCGAGTCGAGCTTCAATTATACTATCGCTACTAATCAAGCGACCGGAGCACAAACTAAATTTCCGCTCTGGACAGCATCAGCATCGTGGTTGTTCCTGAAAGATCAAAGAGGTGAACTGAAATTAACTGTATTTGATATTTTAAATACAAATACCGGCATCCAGCAAAATGTAGATGTAACGTATGTTGAAATTCAACGCTACAATACCCTGAAACGTTATGTGATGCTTGGTTTTACTTATAAAATAGGAACACAGCCATCAAATCCGAAAGGAATGCGAAGGAAGATGATAAGGCATAATTAACAGCGATACAAAAGCGGCGATCATTGATCGCCGCTTTTTATTTGATCTTTACGCAACCAAACCAGAAGCACCAAGTTATACAACTGTAAATGATAAGATCTGAATTATGACTAAAGAAAATATCCTGCATGAAGAATTGAAAGCACTGAAAGAATTGATATATGACAAATGTGGTTTCACGCTGACAAGTTTGAAGATATATAAAGAAAGTGCAGCTTACGGAACTTGTTCATTTGAGCTGGACGGAAGAAAAATTGAATTCAGAATTTCTAAGATTACACCAACGAAAACAGGCCAATTTGTAACTGTGTGGAAACGAAATGATAAAGGAATAACAGCATCTTTTAGCAGTTCCGACGATATTGATTTTTTAGTAATAACATCGAAAAGCGGGGATAAAATAGGACAATTCATTTTTCCCAAATCGGTTCTAATCGACAAAGGAATTGTATCCCGAAACGGTAAAGGCGGCAAGCGTGGAATAAGGATTTATCCATTGTGGGATGTAGCAACTAACCGGCAAGCGGAGGAAACTAAAAAATGGCAGATAAAGTATTTCTTACCCATAGAATTGAACAATTCTACTGATCTGGATTTAGCAAGAAAGTTATTCAGTGATACCCTTTAATAAAAAACGCCTGCAGTTCATAACGAACGCAGGCATTTTTAACGGGGATGTGCTAAGTCTTAATCTTTCGGCGGCGGCGGCATTCCGCGCTGTTCCATCATTTTGCGACGAAAATCGGCTTCGAGGGCTTTGTATTCAGCTGCAGTAATATGCTTTCCTTTAGGTGCAACAATTTCTTTTGTCTTCACTTTTGTTGTTACAGCAGTAGCCACAATATGAACCTTACCGTTATCGAAATCATATTCCAAAATCATTCCCGGTAAAGCTCCTGCGGCTTCCGGACCTGAGTTGCAGCCAAAGCCATCTGCATACCATGCAACATACTGTAGAGTATCGAGAATGGAGTCCATTGTTGGATTACCATCAATAAACATCATTTGTTTCCGCCAGGTTATGCGTTCGGCAGTTGCTTTGTGACAAGTATAGCCGAGAATGTTTTTTGTTTCTGCAGTTATTTTCCAGTTTTCGTTTTTAAGTGTATCATCAACTACATATTCTTTTGCACCGAGTTCGCGCAAACTGCTTGTTTTTTTGGTGGTGAGATCAGTGAATACTTCAAGCTGATCAGAGCCCGGCCCGATAATTCGAATTTGAACAGGGCCTTCTTCTTCGGACTGCTCGGCTTGTTCTGCAATATTTCTCAAAAGCGATTGCTTGCCTGAGAAAAGTAATTCCAGATTTTGCTTTCGAACTTGCTCTCCGCCGCTGCCCGGTGGCTGAAACTGTGGCGGACCGTTAAATTTAAACTTCACAGTTCGGGTATAAGTAATGATACCTTCATTAATTTGTGCCGAAAGCGATAAGGTTGCCATCATCAGCATTCCGGTGAAAGTAATAAGTGGTTTGCGCATATTAATTTGATTTGGTAGTGCAAAGTTATTATCGTGCTGCACAGTTTAAGGTTAACCATTGCGGATGTGTGGTTAAATAAGGTTAACGATAATTATCAGGTTATTGAAGGCTGAGTATCTTCGCTATATGTTAATGATGTTTTTAAATTCCCGCAATAAAAATTTACTGCTCATGTTACTTGCAATCCTTATGGTTGCAGGTTTTCAGTTGGTTTGGTTATTTGATAGTTATTCACGCGAGGAGAGATTATTACGCAAAGAACTTTCTGCGATTTTTCGTGAAACCGCTTTCAATGATTTCTTGAAAACACATCCCGAACACGATAAAGCGGGAATGTCTAATTTCCCCAAACCACCTTCTGATGAAGGTGGAGATATGATGATTGTTATTCGTCGAGATTCTAACAATATTATCAAGAGCAATCAGAATAATTCTTCTGAACGCAATGAGGATAGTTTGCCCAGAGAAATGCCGGTAAATATTTACATGACTGCCGACTCGATGACTGCTAATGAATTATTGGTAAAGTTTAAACAGTCGATCATTGAAGAAGGATACGAATTTGAGGTAAGTCTTGTAAAGAGTAAACCCTTTGCCCGTGAATCTGATATTTCACAAGGCGTAATTTATACACTTCCTATTCCGCTCAATATCACAATGGGGGAACATCCTCCGATGAACAGTACCTTTTATCGTGCTGCAGTTAGTGGCTACAAACCATATATTCTGAAACGAATGTTGCCTCAGTTTGCGCTTTCGTTTCTCATGATTTTTGTGATTGTTCTTGCTTTTACTGTGTTATGGCGAAATCTGAAAGCGCAGCAACGCTTGGTGAAGCACAAAGATCAGCTGGTAAGTAATATTACGCACGAACTTAAAACACCCGTAGCCACTGTGAGTGTAGCTATAGAGGCACTTCAGCGCTTCGATACAGGTGCAGATCCGCAACGTGCGCGCGAGTATCTGGATATAGCCGGACATCAGTTGCAGCGCCTTTCGATGCTTATTGATAAAGTTCTTCGACTTTCTATGTTTGAAGGCGGAAAGATAGAACTGCAGCAGGAGAATGTAAACCTTGCTGATCTTGCAGCAGAAGTAACCAAACCATTATTCCTGCAGCTTGAAGCGGCAGGTGGTAAGTTAGATGTAGCGGTGCAAAGTGCAGTACTGAATGTGCATGGTGATAAGCAACATCTGATTAGTTTGTTGTTCAATCTGCTTGATAATGCTATTAAATATGGCGGAAACCCGCCAGTGATTTATTTTAAGTTATCGAAAGCCGATAACTATGCCGTTATTACTGTTCAGGATAACGGCGGCGGTATTCCTGAAGAGTACAAGCAAAAAATATTCGAACCATTTTTCAGAATTCCGTCAACGGGAAATCGGCATAACGTAAAAGGGCATGGACTTGGACTCAGTTATGTAGCCGAGATTGTACGCCTTCATAATGGAAGTATTGACGTTGTTGCAAATAACAACGGCTCAGTTTTTACTGTTAAATTACCTTTGAATGATGAATGAGGCTATTAGATTGCTTTATGTCGAAGACGAGCTTTTTCTTGCACGCATCGTCAAAGAAAGTCTTGAAGGTCGCGGATTTGCTGTTTTTCATACAGCTGACGGATCTAAAGCAATCCAGTTGCTCGAATCATCACAGCCTCATGTATGTGTGCTTGATGTGATGCTTCCGAATATCGATGGTTTTGAAATTGCCAGAGAAATAAAAGCAAAATATCCTCAGCTTCCATTACTTTTTGTAACTGCCAAGACCGAATCAAATGATGCAGTAGAGGGGCTCAGAATTGGTGCCAGTGATTATATTCGAAAGCCTTTCAGTATGGAAGAGTTAATAGCCAGAATTGAGAATATTATGCGCTTAACGCACCCAACTTCTCAATCGAAAGCTGAACTCAATTTTGGAGATTATATGCTATACCCACATCAGCAGCAATTGATTTATAAAAATGAACAGCCATTAAAACTCTCGCATCGCGAGTGTGAATTGCTGCGATTACTTTGGCAAAACCGAACCGGAATTGCCGACAGAAGACTTATTCTTCGTACACTTTGGAATGATGACAGTTATTTTAACTCGCGAAATCTGGATGTGTATATTACACGCCTGAGAAGCTATCTGAAAAACGATAACCGCGTTGAAATTATTACTGTTAAAGGCCAAGGCTATCGTTTTGTTTTGCCTGATGCCTGATAAAACTTATTCGGTAATTTCTTTTTGCAAATTAGTTAAGCCAAAATAAATTTCAGAAAAGCGGGTTGTTGCCGATTGGTTTTGCGGCAAATTAGTTGATGAAATCACTTGCAGTTTTTCGCGCTGCGTGAGATGCCAGCTTAATGCGATAGGTTCACGCGATGAATGCTCCAGTTCAAAGTCGATAACATCAAGGGAACAATTCAGCCACGAAGAAGCATAGTCGAGTTGTCGGTTCTGATTGTAGTTCTGAACATTGAAAAGATTACCATAAAAACTGTTCAGCGGCCGCGAAAAGCTTGCTGCTATAGTTGTCTTTCGTTGAGCTTCGGGATTGCGAATTTTATTCCTGTCGCGTGTTTGGATAATAATTACGCCCGAAGTATTTTCTTCAATCCATTCATTGAACGTATGCAAAAACAGAAGTGCATTATCGGTTCCGTAATTATCACGCATACCCGCATCGAAGACTTCGATAATCGGATCGCTGGGTAATTCGGTAAGCGGTGTGATATATGGAAATGTTGCATTCATTCGCAGCACACTCGAAAACCGAACATCTGCTGCTCCTTGTTTTTCAAAAAATCGGGAGAACTCCACACCGTCAGGCAGCTGCTGATAACTTACATTTTTGCCCGGTTGTTCCTGCGTAAGCCACGAAACCTGCTGCGAGCTGATTACAAGCTTTCTTCCGTCGGCAGCAATTGTAGGTGCAAACACCATCATCGGAATGCGCGCACTGCGTTCGTCATCGCGATATTCCGAAAGGCTTTTGTCAAAAAGCGAATCTGTATTGCGCAGCAGTTGCTGTTCAAATTCAAATGCTCTGTTGCGGCTGAAACGCTGATTGTTTACTGTAACGCTCCGCAGCGGGAGGAACCAATCATTAACAGCAATACTCACCGACATCGGGTTGAGAATATCGGAACTTATTGCGCGGAGATGTTTCGGATCGCTGCAGGTTTCAGAGTTATTGGTTTGTTCACGCAGCCATAGTTCACGCATATAAGCAGCGCCAAGCATTCCGCCCGATGAGCCAAAAATCATTGCTGTTGATCTCATCAGATTTCCGCCGCTCACACTGTCGATATGCTGCATTGTGCGCAATGTCCACAGTGCCGACCGCAAACCGCCTCCGCTGCAATTAAAAACAATGAGTTTTGGTTTGCGGAGCGAATCGCTTGGCTGGCGGGCTTTCCAGTTGTTAAGCACTTCAATCATCGCCAGCGAATCAGCATGCCGGTTTGCTGCATTTTGGTCAAAAGCCATCAGCCGATCCATAGTGTAAGGCGCTGCTGCGGCTTCGTAGTTCATACCAAATGCCCGCGTGCGGTTATCGAACAAATCAAACTGATGCAGCCAATTGAAAAGCAGCAAAATTAAAACCATCACCGTATTCGACCAGCCGCGGAACCAAGTGTAAAGCACTCCGGTGAACATGAGATAAAGCGTAAACAACAGAAATATACACGCTCCTGATGGTATCATCATCCACTGCACATCACGAAACAAACCAAAAATGAGCAGAGTGAGAATGACAATTAACTCAAACAAAACGGCCCGGCTGTGATTGTGTCTGAATACACGATTCAGCAATTCTTTATCGTAATGCGCATAAGGACGCGCACGGCGCACTTTCCAAGGTAATGCTAAATAAGTTTCAACTAATCTGTCCCGATTTTCGTGCCCCGGAGTTATCGTTTTCCATTTCAGTGCCCGTGTTATCGGATCACGACGCAGAAAAACTCTTTTTAAACGAGGTGTTGGTTTACCCAGAACAGCAAAATCATAAAGCTGTTCAAGATGCCGTGTAGTGCGGAAAAAGTAATAACCGGCACCTATAATAAAAAGAACATTGCCAAAAATATATCCCGTAATATTTAACCAGAGTTGCGCGGTACTAATTGGTTCATCTGAAAGAAAATTTATGATTCGTGTAATATAAACTATTTGAAAGAGCAAGGGAATCATGAAATTATTGATACAGAATTTCAGGAAAGGATGAGAAACTGTAGCCAGAAAGGGAAACCGGTAGGAGTTGTGGATATAACATGAAATCTGATAGGCCATGATAAAGCCTCCGCATGAAAATCCGATTATTGAATACGATACAAAACCTACATCGCCGCGGTATTCAGGATCAAGAAAGAGCAGAGGTACGCCAAAGCTTGCGGCAATTTTTCCGGTAACAAAACCAAACATGATGAGCCAGAAAAGAACCGGAACAGGATTTTTCTTAAGCTGTACAAGCAGCAGTTGTATCGGGAAGAAGTAGAAAAACCGGGCGATCCAGGGCATCCGATTCAGCAATCGTTGAAAACGACCCATAAACAAAACAATTCAGTCCGGTGCTGCTTTCCGGAGGTTATATTCTATATACGAAAAGCAGAGGCTAATTGTTGTGTTTATCAGCCTGATGCTCAGCTTATTTTTTCGTTTACCAGAACAAGTATTTCAGTTTCTTCGGCAATAGCTTTTTGCTGAATGGTTGTTCCGCGCTGGATAAGCTCAGTTGCAATAGCTTTGTCGCTCAATCCGGCTGCATTTATTTTCACATTCAGAAAAGCACCCATTACTGCCGAGCGCAGAGCAAGAGCGCCAACACCTGCATCGGTAACTGAATTCGGATTACCTTTTTCGGCCATGCTGCGCACAAGTTCAAATCCTTCGTAAGCCACTTCCATTACACGAAGCGGAACTTGTGTGGCATATAATGTTGCGGCCTGAATTGCGGCGGTTCGTGCTGTTTTTTCTTCATCAGTTGCTTTGGGCAAACCGAAGGCATCCATAATGCGGTTAAACGAACGTGTGTCTTCGTCAACCAATTTGATAAGTTGCTGCTGCAACTGCTGTCCCTTTTCAGCCACATCCGAAAACTCTTCCCAGCGGTCGTCCCAGCCGCGTTTGTGCGATGAAAGATTAGCCACCATTGTGCCGAGTGCTACGCCCAGAGCGCCCATGTATGCTGAGATTGAGCCGCCGCCCGGTGCAGGGCTTTCGCTGGCTGTTTCATCGGCAAAAGCATCGAGGCGCATACTTACAAGTTTGCTTTCTGATGCATCGCGAAGGAGGTATTCGATAATGCGTTCTTCGGGTTTGAACGGCGAAAGCTCATCAAGTCCGAGCGATTTAACCGCGATCTTAATTAACTCAACTTCCGAAACACCTGTTGAACGCTGCTGTTTGCGAAGGAAATATTTACCGGCATCGAGCAATGCCTGAAGCGGAATCAAGCCTACAAGCTCTGAGCCTGTAACCCGCAATCCGCGGGCTTCGGCACGGCGGCATACTTCATCAAATGCAATATGAACCGGTGTAATTGCAATATTGGTAAGGTTCATCGAAATCTGCGCTACGCCATATTCTTCGATGTACCAGCCAATGGCTTTTACTGATTTCAATGAGCCGGGAATTACAATCGGATTACCGTCGGCTCCTTTTACAACATTGCCTTTTGCATCTTTCTCGGTGCGTCCGGCTTCGCGCACATCAAATGCAATTGCATTGGCACGGCGTGTTGATGTTGTGTTGAGATTGATATTGTATGCCACCAGAAAATCGCGCGCACCGATTACAGTTGCTCCGCGTTTTTCATCGAATGTATCGGGACCGAAATCAGGTTTCCAATCGGGAAGCCTTATTTTTTTGAAGAAGCCTTCGTATTCGCCAGCGCGGATAACCGAAAGATTGCTGCGGCTTTTATTTTGCTGCGCGGCTTCGTAGAGATAAACCGGAATGCCAAGTTCACTGCCTACGCGCTGGCCGAGTTGCTGCGCCCATTTTGAGGTTTCTTCCATGCTGATACCGGCAATGGGAATGAGCGGACAAACATCAGTAGCACCCATGCGCGGATGCTCGCCTTTGTGTTTGCTCATGTCTATGAGTTCGCCCGCAGTGCGGATAGCCAGAAATGCAGCCTGAACTACCGCAGCCGGTTCACCCACAAAAGTTACAACCGTGCGGTTGGTTGCTTTGCCCGGATCAACGTTGAGGAGTTTTACACCTTCAACCGATTCGATACTGTCGGTTATTTGCTTGATGATGTTCAGGTCGCGGCCTTCACTGAAATTGGGAACGCATTCGATGAGCTGTTTCATAGTTGCGAAACTACCGAAAACATTTGAAAAATTAAGTCATTCGTTCGCTTTTCAAAACTACTTTTGCTGTTATGAAAATGCTAAAATCTGTTTCTCTGTTTTTACTTTTAACTGTTGGCTTGTCTGCACAGTCTGTCCGTCAATTCGATGAACAGTTTCACGCATGGTATGTATTAATGGGTAATCACCGCATTACCTCAAAATGGGGAATTCATACTGAGCTTCAGTTTCGTCGTGCTGGTATCATTACGCCTGTACAACAACATCTGGCCCGCGTGGGTGCTGATTTTCGGGTGAATGATAATGTAATTCTTACTGCCGGTTATTGTTATGTCTATACCGGAAGTTATGGTAAACAGCCGGCTGTTATTCCGTTTAACGAGCACCGGATATGGCAACAGGTATTACTTACACATGCAGCAGGACGTGTGCGTTTTCAACATCGTTATCGTCAGGAAAATCGATGGATTGAACGATACAACTCAACACTTCTTGATAATGAAGTATTTTATGTAAACCGCTTTCGTTACCGCTTACAGGTTACAGTTCCGCTCAATTCTGCTGATATGCAACCCGGCACTTTTTTTGCAACAGTAAATGATGAGTTGTGGGTGAATTTCGGTAAGCAAGTTCGTTACAATGTATTCGACCAAAACCGAGCTTATGCAGGCTTGGGTTTCCAGATCAATAAAATCTGCAATGTGCAGTTAGGGTATCTGAATCAACTTATTTTCAAGAGCGATGGTATTCGCGTAGAGAATAATCACACACTGCAATTGGCCTTCTTCTGTAATCTTGATTTCAGAAAGGCCGAAGAATAGCCTTCATAAAATCGGTAATGAGATAGGTAATTAATTTACCGGTTTTGTTATCCATTTTTTTGTGTGCCAATACCGGCGCGGCTTCGGCAAGATGCAGATAAAGTGGACGGGTTAATGTTGCACAACGGTGAACAAACAGCCGAGCTTCATTTGCGCTTATTCCGCTCGGCGTTCTTGCACTGCTGGGCATGTTTTCAACGCTGTCGAGATCAATTTCAATTCCTGTGTAAGTATTTCCGGTAAACGTGCAAGCCTGTTTTACCGCATCACTGAAACTGATTTGCTGGCGGATAAAAATGTTTTCAAATAATGTATAATGAAAATGCTGCGGATAGTTGTGCATTTCACGGCGTACAGCTTGTGCATTGTAGTTTTCGTGCAAGCCTGTGATGCTGTACCGGCCTAAAAAACCTTCCTGCCAGGCATATCGGAAACCGTTTCCGCTGTGCCGGCCTTCGGGAGCGCGGAAATCGCTGTGCGCATCGCAGTTGAGCACGCTTAGCTGAAATGCGGGCTGATGCAACCGCACCGCTTCTACAGTACCGCGAATATTTCCGTATGCATTGTTGTGTCCGCCGCCAACGATGACCGGAATTTTTCCGGCGGCTACAATGTCGCGGATTGTATTGCTTACGCGCACATCAAGTTCGGCAGTCAGATTACGGGCGGCATGAATTCCGTCGTTGCTGCTGAAGTCGAGTGCATCTGCGCGTTTCATTAAATCATCAACAGCAATATGACCGGCTGCAATAATTTCGAAACCTGTGAGCGCATCTGTACTTTGCACATTGAGTAGCGCGGTAAGTGCGGGTTCCCAGGCACTCCAAGCCCCGCCGCGTCCGTAGTTGGCGCGTATGCCAATGTCTTCGGGAATACCGATCAGCACAAAGCGCGCATTACTGTTGCGCATTGCAGTTGCGGCATCAATGCCCGGCGGAATGGTTTGTATGCACTCACCGAGTTTTATTTCGCCGGTGCGGCGGCGTGTGCGGGAGGCGATGTCGGCGGTGGTGAGGAGAGTGAGATAGTTCATTACACTTGCTTCCCGTTTATCCAAACTTCCTTAATCAAATTACTCCCAAACGAATAAGGCAGAAAATTAACCGAAGGCATTGGCTTTGTGATAAAGAAGTTTGCTGCTTTGCCGGGTGTAATGCTGCCGTGCGATGCTCTGAGATCCATTGCTGCTGAGGCATTTATGGTGGCAGCATTTATGGCTTCGTTTGGTGTCATGCCATGTGTGATGCACAGCAGGCTCACCATTTGATTCATATTTCCGGTTGGTGAACTTCCGGGATTGTAGTCGGATGCTACCGAAACCGGCAGCCCGGCATCTATCATTTTCCGTGCAGGAGGCCAGGGCAGACCGAGGAAGAATGCCGCGCCTGGAAGCAAAGTAGGCATTGTAGTGCTGCCGAGCAGCGAAGCTATTTCTTCGTCGCCAACGTATTCGAGATGGTCAACACTCACAGCGCCAACATGTACGCCGGCCTGCACACCGCCCGAGGCACTAAGCTGATTGGCATGTACTTTTGGTTTGAGTCCATGCTTTAAACCGGCTTCCAGAATCTGAATAGTTTCTTCGGGCGTGAAGTAGTTGCGTTCGCAAAACACATCGCAGTAATCGGCAAGACCTTCGGCAGCGGCAGCCGGAATGAGTTCGTTGATGACTAGACGAATGTAACCGGGCTTATCGTTTTTGTAAGCAGCCGGAACAGCATGTGCACCGAGCAATGTAGCTTTCACCGGAATCGGGCTGCTTTGGCGCAGGCGGCTGATTACACGGAGCATTTTCAGCTCTGCTTCGAGGCTCAAGCCGTAGCCGCTTTTTATTTCAATGGCACCGGTTCCGAGGCTGATGACCTCGTGCAAACGTTGTTGCGCGGCTTCAAAAAGTTCGTTTTCGGAGGCGGCGGCCAAACGTGCTGCTGAGTTGAGAATGCCGCCGCCGCGGGCTGCAATATCTTCGTAGCTGAGACCGCGAATGCGGTCAACAAACTCACCCTCGCGGCTGCCTGCATAAACAAGATGTGTATGCGAATCGCACCAGCTTGGGAAAATATAGCCTTCTTCAGCATCCAATACTTCGAGACCAGTCCAGTCGCTGATGCCCGGCCAGTTTTCCATGGTTCCGAAATCAGCAATTACGCCATCTTCAACAGCCATCCACGCATCATTCAAAACCGGAAGAATATCCATTTCCTTTCCGGCAACACGTTCCGGGGCGGTTTCGCGGGCATTTACGAGGGCTCCGATGTTTTTGATCAGCAATTTTTGCATGGTGCAAAGTTGTCAAAAAAAATCAGGCAACCTAAATAGGGGGAATCCGTCACTGTACTGTCTCCCTCCTGAAATGCCTTTTATAGTGCGTAAAGTCTGTGAACCATTTAATGTCTAAACCCGTCCGCTTATAAAAGCATTTACTGCCTTATTTGCCTCATGTACAAAAAGAGACCACATTTGCATCTGTTTATGAAAAAGAAAATCCCTTTTCTCGCTATGCTGTGTTTGCTTGCGTTTTCGGCATCGGCACAGCAAACAAAGTTTACCATCAGCGGAACAGTCCGCGAAGCGGGCAGCCTCGAAAAGCTTCCCGGTGTAACCGTGGCCAATTTGCGAACACGTTCGGGTACTGCAACCAACAACTATGGTTTTTACTCCCTTACATTACCCAAAGATTCGGTAGAACTGCTGGTGAGTTATGTGGGGTATAAACCGGTTAAGAAAGTGTTTTATCTCCGCGCTGATACTGTTATTAACATTGATCTGGGTATTATAGAATTACAAACTGTTGAGATTTCGGCTGAACAGCAGGAAAGCATCAGCGAAAGCACTCAAATGAGTCAGGTTTCAATACCAGTGGAGCAGGTGAAGCAAATTCCTGCACTGCTTGGCGAGAAAGATGTGCTGAAAGTACTTCAGCTCATGCCGGGCGTTCAAAAAGGGCAGGAGGGCAGCAGCGGGTTTTACGTTCGCGGCGGTGGCCCCGATCAGAATCTCATTATTCTTGATGATGCTACGGTTTACAATGCGTTTCACCTGTTTGGCTTCTTTTCGTTATTCAATGGTGATGCACTGAAAAGTATTGAATTAACCAAAGGCGGATTCCCTTCACGCTATGGCGGCCGCTTGTCGAGTGTGCTTGAAATGCAGATGAAAGATGGCGACCGTCAGGCGTTTCATGGTGAAGCAGGCATAGGGCTTATTTCCTCACGGTTGTTGCTCGAAGGCCCTATTTTAAAAGGAAAATCATCGTTTGTGGTTTCGGGGCGCCGTACTTATATCGACCTGCTTACTATTCCATTTCAGAAAGCATTTAATCCCGATGTACTGGCAGGGTATTTTTTCTACGATTTTAATGCTAAGGCAAACTATGAGATTAATTCCAAAAACACACTTTACCTGAGTGGCTATTTTGGTCGCGATAAATTTTATTCGCGGTTTAAAACCGGTTTTGATGATGACCAGTCGAAAGCAAATTTATCGTGGGGAAATGCTACAGGTACATTTCGTTGGAATCATATCTGGAACTCGCGTTTATTTTCAAACACCTCACTTATTTTTACAAATTATCAGCTAGGTATAAATGTGCGTGAGGAATTTGATACCGATTTTTTTGAACTGAACTATAATTCCGGCATCCGCGATTACAGTTTTAAATATGATTTTGATTTTGTGCCCAGCCCGAAGCATTATATTCGTTTCGGACTGATGACTACATATCACCAGTTTCGCCCGAGTGCTATTGTTGTTACAGACAGTTACGGCGGAAGTCTTGAAGAAAAAGCCCGACTTATAGAGGCATGGGAATCTGGTTTATATTTTGAGGATGATTGGACAGTTACCTCACGGTTAAAAGTAAATGCCGGTGTTCGCATTTCGCATTTCACGGCACAAAAGAAGCATTACTGGAGGCCTGAGCCCCGCATTGCTGCGCGTTATATGCTGCGTGAAAATCTATCACTCAAGGCTAGCTGGGCTGTTATGAATCAATACCTGCACTTGCTTTCCAATACGGGTATCGGTTTGCCTACTGATCTTTGGGTACCGGCAACTAAGCGCGTTAATCCGCAACGTTCGTGGCAGGGTGCTTTTGGGGTTGCGCAGGATATTCCGAAATACAAACTATTGCTTTCGCTTGAAGGCTACTACAAACGCTCATTCGATATTATCGGCTACAAGGAAGGCGCAAGCTTTCTTGCCGTAGGCGATTTGGGCGAAAACGGTGAGCCGATAAGCTGGGAAGATAATGTTACTCCCGGACAAGCTTGGAGTTACGGTGTTGAGTTTCTTGTTCAGCGCAAGTTTGGCAAGTTTACCGGTTGGATTGGTTATACACTTTCGTGGACACAGTTGCAGTTCGATTCGCTCAATTCAGGTAAAAAATTCTATGCCCGATATGATCGCCGCCATGATCTTTCGGTGGTTGGTATCTACAAAATAAATGACCACATCACATTATCTGCAACTTGGGTTTATGGCACAGGCAATGCAATTACACTTCCGCAAGCAGAGCTTTCATTACCGGTGCATTCGCCCGGAACGCCTAATGGCGGCAACAATTGGTTTATTACCGATTATGGCGAAAAAAATTCATTTAGAATGGCAGCTTATCACCGTCTTGATGTTGGGATTCAGTTCCATAAAAAACTAAAACGTTCGGAGCGAACATTCGAATTGAGTGCATATAATGTGTACAGTCGGTTGAATCCCTTTTTCTATTATGTTGGTTACGACCGCCAAGGCAACCGTCGCCTGCGCCAGGTATCTCTCTTCCCAATTATTCCTTCTGTATCATGGACATGGAAATTTTAAACCCGATGAAACGTACATTCGTAAAACTTTTTCTCGCTTCAGTTTTTCTGCTTACCGGATTTACTTCCTGCGAGCGCGATGCTGATGTTGATTTGCCCAACGTACCTTCAAAACTTGCACTGTCGTGTTTTATTTCACCACAAGACACAATTATACGTGCTTATGTTTCGCGAAGTATTCCAATTTTTACCCTGAACACATCCGGGGCAAGTACTAACGAGCCCTTTGGCGGAGCAACTGTTACGTTAACCGGAAACAGCGGATCTGTTCAGTTGGTTTATAATGCAGCAACAATGATGTATGAAATTCCGGCATCTCAATTTCAAATCGTGCCGGGAGGTACATACAGTATAAGCGTTTCGGCAAACCAGTATCAAACTCTTACGGCTCAAACTACAGTACCTAACGCGGCTCCTTCCGATTTCGCAGTTAATGCTTCGATTGCTGTTGACTCGATTACTTTTCCCGGTTTTCCGATAATTTCGGCCGATCTTGATCATCAGTTTACTGATGTGGCAGGTACTGTAAATTACTATCAGATTACTGTAGTTATGGAAACTTATGACTCAATCTCGGCTAGGTCTCAATTTTTGCAACTTATCCAAGCTTTAGATAACGATAACAATAAAGACGGACAATTGATACGGGGAAATCTTTCAACAGGTACCAATATTTTTGGTAATGCGGTTGGACTTCATGTTTATCTTACCACTTCCGGGTTCGATTTTTACGAATTTCATCGAACAATACTTAATGGCCAAAATAGTGGTGATCCATTTGCAGAACCAGCACTGGTGCATTCCAATGTAACTAACGGATATGGTATTTTTAGCGGAGTAAACATCACCAGTGTTTTTATTCCGTTATAATTTTTTCCCGCTCGTTTATTTTAGAGCCTCTTAGAAACTGTTTAAGAATTATCCTTCGAGTTTGTTATGTCCCATTTACCGTCATACTTCGTTGAGTTTTTTGCCCATCCCAACAATTTTGTTGGGATGATATGCGCTGCAAAAGTCGCCTCGTCTGACAAAAAATAGCCTTATAACAAAATTCAAAAATAATTCTTAAACAGTTTCTTAGCGCTGATTTGGCAACTGCTAAATCAGCGCTTTTTGTTGGTTATTTATTTTAATTGAAATACGTAAATTAGTGAAGCAGTGGCAACCCTTGTAATGTTTAGTCGTCATTAGTACAGCAAACAAAAACGTTGAACCATGATAAAGTACCCTTCCTTTGTGCTTTTATTCAGTTTACTGATTTCTGTTATCGGTTATGCACAGGACAGCACCCGAACAGAGCGTAAGTCAACATCAGTTTTGAAGCGAATAAAAAATGCCCGTTTCGATTCGCTTGAAAATTTACCCCGCAACGAAGTGTTTTTTAATACTGCCCCTTATGTTGTTTACTTGCTGGGCGGAAGCATGGAAGGCCCGCGGCTGCAGGGCATGTATAAGCGTGTAAACAAAACGTATAACGGAGCTTTGCGCATTGGGTTTGGCTTTCAGCCATCAGTATATTCTAATTGGGGAAATTCGGCAACTACAACTTATCCGGTTAATGATACAACCCGTATTTCAAATTCATTCTGGAAATACGCATCTCCCGCAGCGGTGGGCAGGTTGGGTTATGAATGGCGCGGCGAACAGAAAAAACGATTTCAGTTTTGGGCCGGATTTGATGTAATGGCCGGAACTTTTTCAAGAAATTATCAATTGGTTGATGTGGAGGAGTACAAAGACAATAACGGCGACTGGCAGCCCGACTTCAGCTTGGGTACACAATCGGCAGTTTATTATGCTCAGCACCGCGAACAGTTTTTTATGGCCGGCATGAACCTTAATTTAGGATTACGCTTCACATTAAACCGCCATTTCCTGATCACAGCTCAGTCGGGTTACGAAGCTTTCTGGCTAACCGGAAGTGATTATTCTCAGGTTTCGCGCACGCAACTTATAAAACGTGATGTATCGCAGTTTGATTTGAATATGCCGGGAATCATAAATGAATTGGCTGTTGTATTCAGATTTTAATTTTTGGAAATAGAATCCTGCAATACATGAAAATAAGATTAACGGTGTGCATGCAGCGTTAATGCAGCTGAAGTTTTTGATACACTTGCAGTTAATTAGTACTCCTGCTTATGAACCTCAAGGCATTTTTTCTGTCACTTTCAGTTGCCGCATCTCTCATTGTATCGGCTCAGGATACCACTCAAATAGCAGGCGGTAAAAATAACCGTTTGCTTTGGGTACGAAAGGTTTCGCCTGATTCATTGAAAAATCCGGGACGCAATGAAATTTCTACCAATATTATTCCCTTTGCAGTCTTTTTCATGGGAAGTTATGTCGATGATCTTCGGTTTAACTTAATGTATAAGCGGGTTTCGGCCGATTATCGTAAGGCGTGGCGTTTCGGAGTGGGTATGTATGACGGCGAATCGGGTTACTGGGGAAATACGTACACTCAATATTATGAGGTAACCGATACTACCCGAACGGCCAACCATTTTATGGTAAACGGAAGCCCTTCGTTCAGAGCTAATATTGGCTATGAATGGCGCGGAAAAGGCCGCCGCAGAATACAAAGCTGGATTGGTGCTGATCTTATCGGGGGCGGATTTACAGAGCGATATAATCTGGCCGATTATAAAGAGTTCAAAGACAGCACGGGCAACTGGTCATGGGATTTGAGGCAGAGTATGGGTATGCGTCCTATTGAGATGTACGATCAAAAACGCTCGTTCTTTTTTCAGGCCGGGGTTTCGGTTAATGCGGGCCTGCGTTATGCGCTGAACCGTTATTTTCTTATCAATTTCCAGACTGGTGCCGATGTGTATGCTTACATGGGTATGGAATACAAGCGTTTAACACGTACCACGATGCGCTCAGAAAGGGTTACGGCTTTTAGCATTCAAACTCCGGGCATATTGAACGAAGTTTCGCTGGTGGTGAGGTTTTAAGTGGAATTAATAACCAGCCTGTAATTTGAATCAGCCGTTTAAGGCTGCTGCTAAACGTGTATTTTTGCGTTTATGGCTGGAAATACATTTGGCACACTGCTCAGGCTAACGACTTACGGCGAATCGCACGGTCCGGCTGTAGGTGGTATTCTGGATGGTTTGCCTGCCGGAGTAGAAATTGATGCTGAGTTTTTACAGCAGGAGCTCGACCGCCGCCGTCCGGGGCAATCGCACATTGTAACTCAGCGGCGCGAGGGCGATAAATTAGAATTACTTTCAGGTGTATTTGAAGGCAAAAGCACAGGTGCGCCTATCAGTTTTATGGTACGCAGCGAAGATGCCCGCCCGCGCGACTACGATGCGCTGCGCGAAATTTACCGCCCTTCGCATGCCGATTTTACTTGGGATGCGAAATACGGTTTCCGCGATTACAGAGGCGGTGGGCGCTCATCGGCACGCGAAACTGTAGCCCGTGTGGCTGGCGGTTCTCTCGCTAAACTATTTCTTCGGAATTCCGGAATTGCCGTTCAGGCTTACGTTTCGCAGGTAGGTGCAATTGCGGTTCAGCAACCGTGGAACGAGCTTGATCTCGCGCAAACCGAAACCAATATTGTGCGCTGCCCCGATGCCGAAACCGGCGAACAAATGATTCGCCTCATCGAAAGCATCCGAAAGCAAGGCGATACCATCGGCGGCATTATCACCTGTGTAATTACTGGTGTGCCGCCCGGAATCGGCGAACCAGTCTTCGATAAACTTCATGCTGATCTTGGTAAAGCCATGCTCAGCATCAATGCCGTTAAAGGCGTTGAGTTTGGCTCCGGGTTTGCCTCCGTTGCACTCACCGGTTCGCAACACAACGATGCTTTTCTGCCCGGCTCCGGAAACCGCCCCGTTGTTACTGCCACCAACCGCTCCGGCGGAATTCAGGGCGGAATCAGCAATGGCGAAAGCATTTATTTCCGCACCGCATTCAAGCCCGTGGCTACAATCATGCAAAAACAACGAACGGTTAACATCGAAGGAAAAGCCGTTGAAGTTATGGGGCGCGGACGGCATGATCCTTGCGTAGTTCCCCGCGCTGTGCCTATTGTGGAAGCAATGGCCGCATTAGTTATTGCAGATCATTTGCTCAGGCAACGCACGGCACGATAGTAAAGTTATATACCTTATACCAGGTCGATTCGGGCTTGTATGCGTAGTACGTATCCTGTACTTTCCTTAAAACGATTCATCCTCGCCTGTTGCCCTTTTCTTTCTCTGGGACGACTACCATTTGCAATATATGCTCGTTTGTAGCGATAGGTTGCTGAATAACCGGCTTCTTCACAAAACTCAATACTCTGTTTGAGTTGGTCTTCGGCATCTTTAATCCAATTATTACCTTTTGTACTTCTTTCTTTCAACTCTACAAAAATGATAGTATCGTTATAAGTTAATACACCTTCACATCGTCTTTTCTGTCTGCCATCTTCAGTAAGAACCTCAATACAATGATCAAGTGCCAGAAACTTAACTTCATACTGCTTAGGATTCTCCACTACGGCAATCCATTTACTGCCATTTGTTTCATCTATATATGCAGGATTTTCTGCAGGTGGCGGATCATCACAAAGACCGAATGTCCGTTTTGAAGATTCGGTTATGCACTTTGCATCATCGAAATTTGCACTCATAAACTTTGTTGTATCTCAAGTAATTGTGCGAATATTTCATTAGTTTCATCAAATTCGAGATTAAGCTGGTTATCATCGGATGGAATTCCGCTATAAGTTTCTAATTTTTTTATAGAGCCATTTTCATCATTACATTCGTAAATAGAGAGTTCTTCTTTATTTATTGTTGACAAAATAGGAACCAAAGTATCTAATGTTTTCTCTTCATGCGATCCCGGTTTTATATTACTAATAACTTCACCAGCTTTAACTGCTATTGAACAATAATTTATAATAAAAGGACTATGTGTGGTAATAATTAATTTGTTGTCCAGATTCATATTATTGTACTCAAGCAATTTATGAAGTAATGAACGTTGAGAAGATGGATATAGATTTTGTTCTGGTTCCTCTACTATATTAATAAATGCTGATTTATTAAATCGGGAAGATAAAAGAGATACTGCTAGTCTTTTTTGTTCATCTGTCAGATTTTCATTTTCAAAAATCACTTGCATATTTTTCCGAAAACGATTTTCCTGATCTTGTGTCATTAGTTGAAAATTATGATACCTTACAGTAGTAGCCAAATGATAAGAAACTAAAAATAAGGGTACTAATGATTGAAATCCACTAGATGCTTCAAATAATTTTACCTTATAACCACTACCTTTTATATTGATAACATCATTCAATTTATCGTTTTCTAATTCTGTATTGTTTATTGGCAAATGTATTGCTCCCTTTAATTCATCTTTTGCATTTTCATATTCATTAATAAAGTCCTTTAATGATTCTGATGAAACTTTTAATTCACTAGGTCTTCTAACATAAGCAATAAAATTGCGTTCTGCTGGCACATACATAATTTGTGGTAGTGCATAATTCCCGCCTTTGTTTTCTCGAATAGTAAGTTGTCCGTCTTTATATGCAATATGATAGGCATCACCTTCATATTCGATATGAGTTTTTTTGCCGTTGTCCTTAAAATAATTCTCTAAGCGATGATAATTAAGATATTGATTCTTTAGCTTGTTCTTGCGTTCAAAAAACTTAGGATCATAATCACCTCGAACTAAAGCTTTCTCAATCCATGTAAATGTAGAAATCAACTTAGCAACAGTACTTTTACCCGAACCCTGATTTCCGGTAAAAACGGTTACTTTCTTAATATCAATCCAGCCATTATTGTCAAGAAGTCCTGATTTTATTGGGCCGAAATTTTGAATGCGGATTCTGCTCATAGTCATTAGTTGACTCTTCAAAATTAACATTTATCGGTAGAAACGCCCAGTTTTATGGATAATAACACTTTAGGGCATCTTATCATCCCGGTAATGCAAAAGATTATCTTTGTAATCCAATATCACCAAAATGTCTGATACATCCGCCAAACCCAAGAAAAGCCTGATCCGCCGAATCCTCAAATGGTCGGGAATTACCTTTTTGCTGCTGCTCATTGTTGCAGTAGCAATGCCGTTTTTGTTCAAAGACAAAATCATAGAAATTGCCAAGAAAGAAATCAACAACAACCTGAATGCAGATGTTACATTCGGTGAGTTTGATCTTTCGCTGCTCAGTAGTTTCCCTGATTTCCGTTTTTCAATCGAAAACGTGAAAGTGGTTGGAAAAGAAGTATTCAGCAAAGACACATTAGCCAATATTCCCGTGCTGAAATTTGACCTCGATCTGATGAGCGTTATCAGCGGAGATAAATACAAAATCAATTCGGTTTACCTCGGCAAACCGCGCCTCATGGTGAAAGTGTTGAAAGACGGCAAAGCAAACTACGACATAGCAAAGCCTTCAACCGATACAGCCACCGCAGCACCATCTGAGCCCACAAAATTCAGCCTTGCACTTAAAGAACTTGAAATCGAAAATGCATACATCGTTTATGATGATGCTTCAATAGGTGTGCGCACTGTGCTCGACAACATGACACATACACTTTCGGGCGATTTTACGCAAGATGTTTTTCTGATGAAAACCATGACCGAAATGGATAAGTTCACGGTCGAGTATGATGGTATTTCGTATCTCAGCAAAGTGAAAACCAAACTCAAGGCTGATCTGGAAATGGATATGCCGAAAATGAAATTTACGTTCAAAGAGAATGAAATTAACCTCAATGAACTTGGTTTCGGAATCGACGGTTATTTTGCAATGCCCGGCGATGATTACGATATGGATTTGAAATTCAAAGCACTTCAGGCCGAGTTCAAAAGCTTCCTTTCGTTGATACCCGGTGCATACACACAAGATTTTGCACAGGTAAAAACTTCAGGAAAGTTGGAATTCAACGGTTTCCTGAAAGGCCTGTACAGCGAAAAGCAAAACAAAATGCCGGGCTACGCGCTTCGCGTAAAAATTGCTGACGGTATGTTCCAGTATCCCGGTGTTCCCAAATCAGTCAACAATATTCAGGTAGATGTGAATGTTGATGATGCCAGCGGAATTCCTGATCAGACCAAGATTGATGTCAACAAATTCCATGTTGATTTTGGCGGAAACCCAATTGATGCTATGCTGCACGTAACCACACCGGTTTCGGATGCCAACCTCGACGGCTGGGTAAAAGGCAAACTCAATCTGGCTTCTGTGAGCGATGTTATTCCGCTCGAAAAAGGCGATGAACTCAACGGCAACATTGCAGCCGATGTAACCATGAAAGGCCGTATGTCGGCTATTGAACAGGAAAAGTACGAGCAGTTTACAGCCGCCGGAACGGTTGATGTAACAGGCATGCGCTACAAAACCGAGTCGCTTGCATACGATATGAACATTGATGCGATGAACATGAAGTTTTCGCCGCAGTTTGTTGAGGTAACCCGTTTCGATGGAAAGATCGGCAAGAGCGATATGCACGCCGATGGCCGCATCGACAACTTCATGAAATATTTGTTCAAAGATTCGATGCTGCACGGTGTACTCAACTTCCGTTCAACCAGCATGGATCTGAATGAGTTCTCCGGCGAAGAAGAAACTGCCGCACAGCCAGCCGCTGCCGAAGAGTCAGACCTTTCTATCATCGAAGTGCCGTCAAACCTCGATTTTACGCTCAATTCAACCATTACCAAATTGAAGTATGATGATATTGTGATGGATAACGTGGCCGGTATGGTGCGCATTCACAACAGCATGGTTGATCTTCAAAATCTGAAAATGCAGCTCATGGGCGGAAGCATGGTGATGGGCGGAAATTACAGCACTGTAAATCCTACCGTGCCCAAAGTGAATTTCAAACTTGATGTTACGGATTTTGATATTCAGCAAACCGTGAAAACATTCAACACCATTGAAAAACTCACACCCATTGCCAAACAAACCAAGGGTCGCGTATCAACCCAACTCAGCTTCACCAGCGATCTTGATGATAAGATGATGCCCATCGACAAAACAATTAATGGTTCGGGAACACTTCGTACAAAGCAGGTCGAAATCGAATCGTTTGAGCCGCTGAAAAAATTAGACGAAGCGCTCAAGATGAATAAGTTTAAGAAAGTTACATTGAATGATTTGAATCTTGTAAACTATAAAATTGAAAATGGCCGCGTTTCTGTTGAGCCGTTCGATTTTAAAGCAGGTAAAGCAAATGGTAAAGTAGGTGGCTCAACCGGACTCGATCAGAGCATTAACTATGTAATGGACATTTCAATTCCGCGTGCCGAATTTGGCGGAGCCAATACTGCGCTGAATGGTTTGGTTTCGCAAGCTACAGCCAAAGGCATTCCGGTTAAACTCGGCGATATGGTTAACGTTCAGGCTTTGTTTGGCGGAACAGTTACACAGCCCACAGTAAAAACAAGTCTGCGTGAAGCTGCCGGCGATATGATGGCCAACCTCAAAGAAACAGCTACCGAGATTGTGAAAGAAAAGGTTGACAGCCTCAAGAATGTAGGCATGGATAAAGCCCGGCAGGAAGCTGATAAAATTCTTGCCGATGCTAAAGTGAAATCTGATGCGCTGAAATCACAACTCTACACGGCTGCTGATAATGCAAAAGCAGCAGCCTATACCGAAGCTGATAAAGTAGAGAAAAGCTATAAAAATCCGCTCGAAAAAGCAGCCAAGAAATTAGCTGCTGATAAAATGCGTGAACAGGCAAATATCGCCAACCAGAAAGCAAAAAAAGAGGCCGACGACAGAGCCAAAGCCATTATGGATGAGGCGCAGAAACAGGCCGACGCAAAACTTGGCAAGAAGTAATTTTGAAAGCTCCGTAACCTCAAAAAAATGGTTGCGGAGCTTTCGTATAATTTTTCGGCATCATTTTCGTTACCTGTTGTTGTACACTGCAATCGTAATATGACATTCCTCAAACCATTTGCCGCACTTTTTTTGTTTGCTGTCTTGATTTCGCCGGCTGTTTCGGCTCAAAAAGGCAAAAACGAAGATTCGGGTTGTCCGCAGCCCGAAAACAAAGACGCTCAAAAATTAGTGGAGAAAGCCCGTGATCTCAATAAGTATGAGTTCAATGAGCGCCTCGGTTTTGCGGCTAAAGCAGTTGAACTTGAACCCGAATGGGCTGATGCCAATATGCTGGTGGCTACAATGATTATCAAAAAAGCTAAAGTTGACGGCCATCCGACACAATACAAATCAGCCCTCCGGTATTTAGAAGCAGCAGTGCAGGCTTGTCCGCAAATTGGTGCCGAACCTTATATGCTCATCGGCTCTCAGTACTTTTTTGATGAAGAATATGCCGCTGCAATTCCCTGGCTCGAAAAGTTTATCAATTACGAAACCGATGATCCGAAAAAACTCGGCAAAGACTACGAGAACAAAGTGCTCGAGGCTACTGATATGATCAAATGGTCGAAATTTTATGTTGAAATTAAAGGTAAACCACGTCCGTTTGCACCGCAGCTTGTAACCGGTATCTCTACTGCCAAAAGCGAATACCTCGCCATCATTACTCCCGATAACAGCCTCGCATTTTACATTCGGTCAACTCCCGTAAACCAAATGGATCGCGTTTGGGAGTCACAGCAAATGCGTGAACTTTTTACCATGAGCACACGTCAGGGCAGCGGACAATTTGATGCCGGTATTATGCTGCCGCCGCCGTTTAATCAGCAACCCAACGAAGGCGGGCCAACGCTTACAATTGATAATAAACATCTCTACTACACCATCACCAAAAACGGCACAGAAGGCCCCAATACTGATCTCTATACTTCTGATTTTGTGAATGGCGAATGGACTGATGTCCGCCCGCTCGGCGAACGTGTAAACGATCCGGTTTGGTGGGATTCGCAGCCAACGGTTTCTGCCGATGGTAAATCAATTTACTTTGCCAGTAATCGCCCCGGCGGGCAAGGTGGTATCGACATCTGGATGACGCAGCTTGGTGCCGATGGACAATGGGGTGTGCCCGTAAATCTTGGACCTACAATCAATACCGAGCGCGATGAAAAATCGCCCTTCATTCATTCCGACAGTCAAACACTTTATTTCAGTTCACAGGGACATCCCGGTATGGGCGGTTACGATATTTTCTTTGCCCGGCAGGATGAAAAAGGCAACTGGAAAATTCCGGTGAACATAGGTATTCCTATCAATACCGAAAACGATGAACTCGGCTTTTTCGTAAGTACCGATGGACTTACAGCATTCTTCAACACAAACAATATGCTTCCCGGTGCAGCCGGCGGATACGATGTTTATCAGTTTCCGCTCTACAAAGAAGCTCGTCCCGAGAAAGTTGTACTGCTCAAAGGCGAACTCAAAACCGATAAAGGCGAACCGCTTACCGGTAATGTTGTTGTAGAAGTAAAAAACACAGAAACTAAAAAAGTAACTACGGCAGTAGTTGATACTACAACCGGTAATTACATGGCTGCAATCAAAGTCGATAAGCAGCAGGATTATGTAATCACGGTTAAGAAAGATGATGCTGCATTTTCATCGCAACTTGTTTCGGGGAAACAGGAATTTAAAGCAGTAACTCAGCCTGTAAAACCTATTGAAGTTAAACCGCTCGAAACTGGAACTGCCTATACAATTAATGATATAAATTTTGGCTCCAATTCTGCGGTAATATTGCCCGAATCAATGCCTGTTCTCGAAGCATTTGCCGAATACCTGAAAGCCAATCCGAATATCAAAATCCAGATTCAGGGACATACCGATAATGTTGGTGATGATGGTCAAAACCTCAGCTTGTCCAGCGAACGCGCTTTTGCTGTGTTTGAAATACTCACACAAAAATTTGGTGTGCCGCGCAGTCAGATTGCCGGAGCTAAAGGATTTGGCGAAACTCGTCCTGTTGCAGACAATGTTACCGAGGAAGGCCGCGCCAAAAACCGCCGCACCGAATTTATTATTGTAAGCAAGTAGCCGCAACCAGCTGAATCATCAGACCATCCGGTTATTACAGACTATTTACCAGTTAACATCTTCTTACGGTCCATTTATTTGATTTTCGTTACTTTGTTAATGTATCCTGATCTGAATACTGTTTTGTGCAGTTACAATTCATTTCAATCATTGCAACAACATACGTATTTCGGGATATCTGTTATTCGCTAATCAAATCTGATATTTATGAAGCAAAAAACTACTCTTGTAGCAGCCGGTGTGCTTTTCGCAGCTCATCTGCTTGCCCAATCATCAGCTCCGGCCGGAAGTTTTATTGTACCGGCTCTTGCTCCGGTACACCAAACAGCAAGATTTTACATCACTCCGGTTGAACTTTTTATTTCAACCGCGGCCCAGCAATCGGCTCAAAATGCACAGCCCGCAATGCCTTTGTCGGCTACAGAAACCATTATCGGTACCAGCACTTATCCGCTGCAAACCAACAACTCGGTTCACCGGCAGATCATTGCTAATTCAGACGGAACTGTTTCAGCAATGTGGACTTACTCTTCGGGTTCGTTTTTTTCGTGGCCTGAGCGCGGAACCGGGTACAATTATTTCAACGGAACAGCCTGGGGTGCGCAGCCAACTTTGCGTACCGAAAATGTACGAACCGGCTTTGGCAACATTATCGTTATCGGTGATGGCCGCGAACTTACAGTGGCGCACAATACTGGCAACAACACCCAGCATTTTATGCAGCGTCCTGTTAAAGGAACTGGTGCGTGGACAGATAATCCATCGCTCATCACTTATCCGGGCGGGCATCCGGGTTCGCTCTGGCCGGTTACAGCTGTTGGCGGTCCCAATAATGATGTTATTCATCACATTGCTCTTTCTACTCCGCAGGCTTTTGCCGGCGGCAATTTATGGCACGGTCAGGATGGTGCTATTCAGTACTCGCGCTCGAACAACGGAGGCGTAACCTTTGCCGTACAAAACGTACTTATTCCCGCATTCGATTCAACGCAGGAAATTGGCTACAATGCCGATGCTTACAGTATTGATGCAAGAGACAATTATGTAGCTGTTGTTGCCGGCGGATTTGGCCGCGATCTTGTACTTGCAAAATCTTCGGATGGTGGTGTAACTTGGGTAAAAACAGTAATTCAGGATTTCCCGATTCCCCTTTTCGATGATCAGATTACAGATGTAACAAACGATGGACTTGCTGATACACTCGCCACAAACGATGGTTCGATTTCAGTGCTTATCGACAATAGCAATATGGTGCATGTTTGGTTCGGAAGCATGTCTATTCTGAACGATGACAGTACCGACGGACAAATCAGCTTTTTTCCCGGAACAAACGGACTCGAATATTGGAATGAAGGATTTGGAGCTGGAAATGCGGTAACGATTACCGGCGCACTTGATCTCGATAACAACGGCACCCTCGATATTCCGGTTGATTTCGGAACTTACCAGAAATCACTGGCTTCTTTCCCCTCAACAGCAATCGATAACAATGGTGTGTTGTACCTTGCTTATTCTGCGCTTGTAGAGAACTCTGCCGATCTGGTTACAAGCTTTTCGGTTCGCAACATCTACCTGATGGCTTCAACCGATAATGGTGCAACTTGGACAACGCCTTTAAATGTTTCACCTGATTCAACACTCGAAAAAGTGTATCCCTGTCTCGCCCGCGATGTTGTTGGCGGTCAGCTTAATCTGGTTTATGAACGCGATGAGGTTGCAGGACATGGTGTATCAACCGCTGCAAATCCTCCTGATCCGGATAATGCCAATTCAATTCACGAAATCATTCACCTCCGTATTCCTGCTTCTGATGTATTTGTGGGTATTGAAGAGCCGGTGCTGGTTTCTGATCTGCTTACTTATCCCAATCCTTCATCGGGCGAAATCTGGCTTGCTGGAAGTAATCTGAGCGGAAATATTTTAATCGAATTATATACAGCTACTGGCCAGCTGGTAAGCCTTCGTCAAATAAATAACAACCAAACAAGTTCACCTGTTGCTCTTGGCACAGAAGGTCTTGCCCCCGGCTGTTATTTCGTTCGTGTACAAACCACAGAGGGCAATCAAGTTCAGAAAATTATTATTGAGTAATAGTAAACAGCAAAAAAATAATACGGGCTGTCTGTTCATTCAGGCAGCCCGTGTTGTATAAAAAAACGCCTCTTCCCCGAAGAAAAGGAAGAGGCGTACTGAGCCGTAACGTGCTGTAACCAAAATTTACAAAAGAATTGCCGCCGGAAGCAGGGGAACCCGGAACAATTTGCAAACAGGTATGGGTGATGGCAAAGAAATCAACCCGCTGCGGCCCAGGCCGATCCATCGTTCAACAAACCGGAGGAGGATCCGGCAGGGGATAACGAACGATGCAGCGGCAGGTAGTGCGAAGCGGATAACGGTACGCGCACCGCTGGCCTTACGGGGCCACCCGCTTCGTCTTGTTGAGAAGAATATGTTGAATCCATTTCCGGAGTTGCTTGCAGGGAGGGCACAACTGTAATTGTTCCCAATGCCTGCGGGAGAAGCTCCCGCAATGATAATGTCTGATTAGTACGTGTTGTTATCATTTTTACCTCCGAATATTGGATAAAGCTATTTTTTATTATATTTGACTATTGAAATGCAACCTTCAACAATCAATCACACCACAAAAATATAGCATTACCCAATACAAGTCAAGTATTTTTATTAACTTTGCCAATAAATTATTCCAAATGACGCTTTCTCAACGCATTAAATTAATCCGCAAAACGCTCGACCTGAGCCAAACCATATTTGCTGCGGAAATTGGTATTACGCAAACCTCTCTTTCTCAGATCGAGAGCGGGAAAAACGGTATCTCGTATGATGTTTATAAAGCCATCATCAGCCGTTTTAAAGTTGATCCGTTTTGGCTGATGGAAGGAACAGGCGAAATGTTTCGCAAGCCCGAAACTCAGCGCGCAGGTTCGGTGCTGCCGCTTGTTGTGACTGTCGGCGATGATGGCGACGAAAACATTGTAGTTGTTGACCGCAAAGCTGCCGCCGGCTACCTGCGCGGTACCGAAGATCCGACATACTTCGAAAAACTGCCCGCTTTTCGCCTGCCCGGATTCTACGGAAAAACATACCGTGCCTTCGAAATCAGCGGCGACAGCATGCAGCCCGGCATCCGTCCCGGCGATTTTCTCGTGGGTGGCTACGAAGAAGCACTTGCACATATCCGCAGCAACGATATATACATAGCTGTGCTGCACGACGGAAGCATTGTAGCCAAACGCATTGTAGCTCTTGCCGACAATGACTTTGAATTCCGTTCCGATAACCCGGAATTTGCGCCCTACAAGGTAAATGCTGCAGATATTGCCCAGCTCTGGCATGCCGACGCACGCATTACAAAGCAGCTTGATGCACCCGGCGATAATCGCTTCGAAAACCTCGAACAACGCCTCGCCCGCCTCGAAAAGCAGATTACGCGCTAACTCCTTTTAATCTCGTTTTTGGATCGCCGGCAATCACCGGCCTGCATAGCTATTCCTTTTACCGAACAAAAAATTATCGCCATGAATAAGCAAACCGAACAACTCAAGCGCCGACTTTACAATAAAATTGAAAGTATTCAGGATGCCGAATATTTAACTTCTTTAGATGCCATAATTACCTGGGAAACAACCCGCGAACCTGCGCAGCAGAAGCGGTTCACGTTTGCCGGCTGGTGGCGCGAATATTTTGGGAAAAACCGCCGAAATACCTTTACACAACAGGGGCAAACCGCTTTTCGTTGATAACACGTTAAGAACAGTAAGGTCTGCGGTTTTATGCACCGTGCGCTTTAGTTATCTTTGCGGCCATGCACGAAACCATTCTCATTCTCGATTTCGGATCACAATACACCCAACTGATCGCCCGCCGAGTGCGCGAACTGAATATCTACTGCGAAATTCACCCCTTTAACCACATTCCCGAAATTTCTCCGAATGTGAAAGGAATTATACTCTCAGGCAGCCCCCATTCAGTACGCGATTCTGCTGCTCCCAATCCCGATCTCTCAGCTTTCCGGGGTAATTATCCCCTGCTCGGAGTTTGTTATGGCGCGCAGCTTATGGCTCAGCAGGGCGGAGGTGAAGTGCTGCCCTCAAAAATCAGAGAATACGGCCGTGCTAATTTGACCACTGTCGATAATTCAGACCAACTTTTTGCCGGAATTTCACAACATTCGCAGGTGTGGATGTCGCACGGCGATACCATTGCTTCTGTACCTGATAGTTATAAAATTGTAGCCGGTACACACGATGTTCGCGTTGCAGGTTACCATATCACTGGCGAAAACACTTGGGGCATTCAGTTTCACCCTGAAGTGTACCACTCAACAGAAGGTGCCGCGCTGCTCAAAAACTTCTTAGTAAATATTTGTGGCTGCAAGCAAGACTGGACACCCGGCTCATTTGTTCATGACACAGTTGAAGAACTGCGTGCCAAAATTGGCAACGATAAAGTGGTAATGGGCCTTTCCGGTGGTGTTGATTCGAGTGTGGCGGCTCTGCTGCTGCACAAAGCTATCGGCAAAAATCTGTACTGCATTTTTGTTGATAACGGTCTGCTCCGCAAAAACGAATTTGAATCTGTGCTTGAATCTTACAAGCACATGGGTTTAAATGTAAAAGGTGTTGATGCGAAAGCCGATTTCTATACACCACTGGCCGGAGTTTCTGATCCCGAAACCAAGCGTAAAATAATCGGACGTGTATTCATTGAAGTTTTCGACCGCGAAGCTCACCTGATTGAAGATGTAAAATGGCTCGGTCAGGGAACAATTTATCCCGATGTTATTGAATCGGTTTCGGTTGGCGGCCCTTCTGTGACTATAAAATCGCACCACAACGTTGGCGGTCTGCCCGAAACCATGAAGATGAAAGTGGTTGAACCGCTTCGCTTGCTGTTTAAAGACGAAGTACGCCGCGTTGGAGATGCTCTTGGTCTCGATCACAACATCCTGCACCGTCATCCTTTTCCCGGGCCCGGACTTGCTATTCGCATTCTTGGCGACATTACAGAAGAAAAGGTACGGATATTGCAAGACGTTGACGATATCTTTATCGGAGGTTTGAAAAAACATGGATTATACAACGAAGTTTGGCAGGCCGGAGTAATTCTTTTGCCCGTGCAAAGTGTTGGCGTAATGGGCGATGAACGCACATACGAAAATGCTGTTGCTTTGCGCGCCGTAACTTCAACCGACGGAATGACGGCCGACTGGTGTCATCTTCCGTATGAATTCCTGGGCAGTATCTCCAACGAGATCATCAATAAAGTAAAAGGAATTAACCGCGTGGTTTACGATATTAGCTCGAAACCACCCGCAACTATTGAATGGGAATAAAGCGCATGAAAAATTTTCGTTTTCAGCTAATTCTTTCCGGCATCGTGCTGCTGCTCGTGCTGGCTGCCCAACCTCTTGCGGCACAGGGCGACGGTATCAAGAAATCAAAGAAAACGGAAATCATCGACGGTAAAAAATACTACCTGCATACCGTTGAAAAAGGTCAAACCCTTTTTGGAATTGCTCGGGCTTACGGACTTACTGTTAACGATGTACAGGTCGAAAATCCGGATGCACTGAACGGTATCAAACCCGGAATGGTGCTTAAAATTCCGGCTCAGAAACCTTTGCCGCCGGTTAATACAACACCAAAACCGCAACCGTCAACAGTTGTAAAAGATACCTCCACTTTTCTCTACACAGCAGAACCGGGGCAAACACTTTACAGCATAGCACAGCAAAATAATACAACTGTTGAACGTCTGCAGGAATTAAACCCCGAACTGAAAACTGCGGGACTGCGTGCCGGACAGCAAATCAGAATTCCGGGCAAGGCGAAAGCTGGGGTGCAAACAGCGTTACCGGCAAATGCAACACTCCCCGACACCACATTTGCTGAAAACAAAAAAGCACTTTACAATGTAGTGCTCATGCTTCCGCTGCAACTTGAACGTGTTGATGCAATCGATCCTGAAAATGCAGATAAAGGAGCCGGATTCAGTGAAAAAGCGGAGGCAGCCATTCAGTTTTACGAAGGAGCATTGCTTGCTGTTGACTCGATGCGTAAAAAAGGAATGAAGGTTAAACTACATGTATTTGATATCGGCAAAGACGATTCAGTAAGTGTAGAGAAAGTATTACTAAAACCAGAACTGCAGCAAGCTGATCTTATTCTGGGCCCGCTTGATCCGGAACCATTTTATAAAGTTGCTGAGTTTGGCCGGAAGAAAAGAATTGCAGTTGTTTCGCCTCTTGCCGCATCAAATCGCGTTTTATTTAAGCAGTCAACAGCATCAAAAACAACTCCTGCTCAAACATCGCAAATGGAGCAGCTTGCACTGCATATTGGTTCAACTGCCACAACTGAAAACATCATTCTGATTAACAGCGGAAGTCCGAAAGATCAGCAAATGGTTAAGTCTTTTCGCACTGCAATTAATGCACTGCGCATTGCTGCCGGTAAAGACAGTATCAGTGTTATTAACGGCAGTTCTGGGCTAGAAGCAGTGTTGAAAAAAGATAAAAAGAATATTATAGTTGTTCCAACCACAAGTCAGGCTTTTGTGACCGGTCTTTTGTTAACGCTAAACGGACTTTCCGAGCGCTACACACTTGAGGTTTATGGTATGCCGGCATGGATGAATTATACGAATCTGGATAAAGAATACCTGCAGAAAATAAATCTGCACTATGCAGCGCCTTATTTTATTGATTACGATGATCCGGCTACCAAGCGGTTATTGCTTCAGTATCGTGCAGCGTTCAAAGGTGATGCCGGAACTTATGTGTTTACCGGATTTGACATAACCTTGTATTATCTCAACGCTTTATTCAACAACGGAACATTGTTTTACATGAAACTGAATGAATTGAGCGCTGATGGTTTGCAGCAGCGTTTCGAATTCTACCGCACCGAAGAAGAAAGCGGATTTGAAAACCGCGCCATCCGAATTGTGCGCATGGAAGATTATAAGCTTGTCCGCAAATTATGAATACACCAGACCGCGCACACATTGCTGAACGGCTTCAGCAGTTGCAGGCTGCTATATGTACTGCCCTCGAAAACACCGATGGAGCTGCCCGTTTTTCAGTCGAAAACTGGAACCGAGAAGGGGGCGGGGGAGGTACAACCCGGATTTTGCAGCACGGAAAAATTATTGAAAAAGGTGGTGTAAATTTTTCAGCGGTTCATGGGAATTTGCCTGAAAATATTCAGCGCGCCTTAAAAGTAACTACCAGCGAATTTTTCGCCACTGGTGTTTCTATCGTTCAGCATCCGGTTAATCCCAATGTGCCCATTATTCACATGAATGTGCGGTATTTTGAACTCAGCAGTGGCGAATGGTGGTTTGGCGGAGGCATTGATCTTACGCCTCATTATGTGGTTGAAAACGATGCAAAATGGTTTCATCAGCAGCTCAAAGAAGTATGCGACCGCTTCGACAATTCCTGGTATGAAAAATTCAAAACCTGGGCTGATGATTATTTCTACATCACGCATCGCGAAGAAACCCGGGGAATTGGCGGAATCTTTTTCGACCGCCTTACCGGAGAAGAAAACGATAAAGCCCGGCTTTTTGAATTTCTGATCGCAGTAGGTGAAATTTTCGCCCCGGTTTATACCCGTTTTATGCGCCTTCATGCCGACGAGCCTTATGGTGAAGAAGAAAAAAACTGGCAACTTTTGCGTCGCGGAAGGTATGTGGAATTTAATCTGGTATATGATAAAGGCACACGTTTCGGGCTGGATACCGGAGGAAGAATTGAGTCGATTTTGATGAGCCTTCCCGAGAAAGCAGGTTGGTTTTATGATCATCAACCAATTCCTGAATCGCGTGAGGCCATGACAGTCAGATTGTTACGAAAAGGAATTCGATGGGCTTGAATTGCCTGAAATTCCATAATTTTTTTCACTTTTTTTTAATTTACTGTTGACTTGTAAGGTATAATGGCCGTATCTTGCGTAAGGCAAACAGAAAATCGAATTAATTGTTCCACACATGAAGCAATGTCTTACCCTGCTATGGCTTTTTACTCTGCTGAGCATTTCTGCTTTTCGGGCAGATGCGCAGGTTACTAAGCCCGCGACACATTCATCGGAAGATCACGATCATCATCACGAGAACAGCGTTTACGGCGACTCACTCGACGGTTTTAACCCCGATGCAATAATGGCTATTGCCGACAGCAAGAATCTGACTCCTCTTGAGGCCGCAATGTTTTTGGGTCGCGCACAGCGTGAATATATCAATCTGAAATATAATCTGGCTCCCAATTCGCCCGCAGCAGCAATGTATTCAAGGCTGGCTCCTTTACCAAACAATGTCCAGTCGCAGCCTCCATGCACAAACATGGATTTCGAAATGGGCGGTTTCTTTGGCTGGACAGGTTCAATTGGCGATAACAATCTTAGCTCTGCCGGACCACTTCAAAATATTGTGCCCGGAATTTTCAGCACCGTAATGGATGCACTGGTTACCGATTGTAATGCCCGGCATACAATCATGTCAAGTGCTTCAGGCAATGATCCCTGCGCTCCGATACCAACAGTTGCTCCCGGCGGTAATTTCTCCGTGCGTTTGGGAAACAGCTGCGCCAGCTATCAGGGCGAAATTCTCGAACAAACATTCACCGTTGGCGCTGGAAATACCAGTTTCACATACCAGTACGCCGTTGTACTTAACGACGGCGGTCACTTAGCCGGTGAGCAGCCCTATTTCAGTATTGAAATGTTTGATCAGAATGGTAACACAATTCCTTGCTCACCCTATTTTGTTGAAGCAAGCGGAACCATTCCAGGTTTTATCCTTTGTCAGCCTACTATCTTTTACAAACCCTGGACAACAGTTAACATCGATCTTCAGTCGTATGTTGGTCAAAACGTAACCATTCGTTTCACCGCAGCAGGTTGTATTTACGGCGGGCACTATGGTTATGCATACATTGATGCTTCCTGCCTGCAGTATGTCATTACACAAAATGATTCGCTTTGTCAGGGAAGTTCAATTCAGCTTACTGCTCCTGTTGGTGCACAAAGCTACCTCTGGCTCCCCGGTAATCAGACCTCACAAACCATCAGTGTTAATACTCCAGGTACCTACACCGTAACAATGACATCTGTTACCAACTGTACTACACAATTAACTGCAGTTGTAACTCAATATCCGCAGCCCGTACCTGCATTCACACCTACCTTCCCGCCCTGCAGTAATGTTTACACGTTTGTGAATAATTCAACGATAACAACAGGGTCAATGACGTATCATTGGGATTTTGGAGAACCTGCAAATGCCGCTGATACATCCAATCTGGCGAGTCCGGTATGGACGTACACCACGCCCGGTACATATACGGTCACGCTAATAGCGACCAGCGGAAATGGTTGCTCTGACACTATTACACAAGTTGTAAATCCCGGAAATGCCGGATTGGCCAACTTCTCTTCAACTCAGGTCTGTCTTAATAACCCAACCATATTTAACGATATGTCGCAACCATCGACATTCTGGTCATGGAATTTCGGTGAACCTTCATCAGGCCCGGCAGACAGCTCGAATCTTCAGAATCCAACGCATACTTACAGTGCGCCCGGAACATACACAGTAACACTGATAGCCGGAACATCCCCCTGCCCATCAATTATCCAGCTAACAGCAACTGTTTATCCATTGCCGGTTTCACAGTACACCTACAACCAGCTTTGCGGCAGTGATGTGGTTTACTTTACAAGCACATCAACCGTTCAGTCGGGTGATACCATCGCCAGTGTTTCCTGGAACTTTGGCGACCCGGCATCAGGACCAAACAATATATCTTCTGCGCTCACTCCGACGCACACATTCTCCGCAGCAGGAAACTATACTGTAATACTTACAGTTACAACTGTAAACGGATGTCAGAGTACAAGCACACAGCAAATTGTTGTCGGACCATTGCTCACAGCTGCATTCAATGCTCCCAGTGTATGTGCAAATACTCCGATGAACTTTGCCGATTTATCAGCAACACTTTCGGGTAATATTGCTACTTGGACGTGGGATTTTGGTGATGGCTCTCCAATTGTTACCGGACAGTCAAACCCAACTCATACCTACACCACAACCGGAACTTTCTCGGTAACACTTGTAGTAACAACTACCACAGGCTGCATTGATACACTGGTTGCTCCAGTATCAACAACGGCACCTCCGGTTCCTTTGTTTGCTGCTGATACATTAAACGGCTGTTCACCGCTCTGTGTCAATTTCACCGATCAGTCAACAGTAGGTGTAGGAGCAATTAACGCATGGTTATGGGATTTTGGTGATGGTTCAACGCCTTCAACTGCTCAGAATCCGCAACATTGTTACACAACGCCCGGAACGTATGATGTAACAATTACCGTATCATCTGGCCCGGGTTGTTTTTCTACATTATCTTATCCGGGATACATTACAGCTTATCCATCACCGGTAGCTATTGGTACAGCTACTCCGCCGGTTACAACAGTTGTGAATACCGATGTTGACTTTGCTGATATTTCAACCGGCAATCCGATAACCTGGAGTTGGGATTTCGGTGATCCGAGTTCGCTGAACGATACTTCAAGCGCACCAACAGCCGAATGGACATACCCGCAGGATGCTGGTTCTAGTTACACTGTAACACTTACCGTTTCTAACCAATACGGTTGTACTGATGACACAACACTCATTGTAACCATTGCACCCGAGTTTACCTTCTTCATCCCGAATGCATTTACACCCAACGGCGATGGTAAAAACGAAACATTCTTCGGACAAGGCATAGGAATTGCCAAATACGAAATGTGGATTTTTGACCGCTGGGGAAATCTCATCTTCACGGCTACAGACATCAATGATGGCTGGGACGGGAAAGTGCAGGGCGGAAGCGGTAAACTTTGCCAGCAGGATGTTTATGTTTGGCGCGTCAACATTGTAGATGTTTACAACAAAAAACATCAACTCGTCGGACACGTCACCATAGTCCGATAATCAGTAATCATTAACCCGATAAAGAAAATACAGATGAAACGTTTTCTGATCACACTTCTGTTAATCACCGGCGCTGCGGGGATGCTCAATGCCCAATTTCACTATATTGAGAAAAGCGAAGCCGGTATTTTGCTGGTGGATGGTTGGTACAATGCAGATCCAAAACTGCTTCCGAACGACAGCAAAGATGTTATTGCCCAGAAAATGTCGGGAGTACACAAAGTGGGTACCTGGAAGCACTATTATGAAACCGGCAAGCTTGCTGTTGAAGAGCAGTACACCAGTGCCGGCATTCCCGAAGGCACCTGGAAACAGTGGCATCCCGACGGAAAACTGAGTCAGGAAATCAACTATACCACCGGCAAAGCCGTGTTTTATCATGCCAACGGAGCTATTGCCGAATCTGGTTCAATGAAAGGATTTATCCGCGTCGGAAAATGGCAAGGCTGGCACCAGAACGGTAAAGTGAACTTCACCGGAAATTATGATGCACAAGGCAACAAAGACGGTGAGTGGATTTTCTACGATGCCGAGGGTAATCTGATGGCTAAAGAAGTTTACAACAAAGGGAAATTTGTAAGTTCAGGCAAATAACTCAAACCATAAATTAATGAAAGGGTGCAGCATAAAGTTGCACCCTTTTCATTTTCTTTGATGCGTATGCAGAAGAAAGAACGTTTTGAAAAAATCATAAGCTGGTTTGAGCAAAATATGCCGGCTGCCGAAACCGAACTTCAGTACGGCAATCCGTTTGAATTGCTTGTTGCTGTTATTCTCTCAGCGCAGTGTACTGATAAGCGCGTGAATTTGGTGACTCCTGCACTGTTCAAACGTTTCCCGGATGCTGAAACACTTGCAGCAGCTTCATCGGATGAAGTGTTTACCTATATCCGAAGTGTGAGCTACCCGAACAATAAAGCCAAACATTTGGTGGGCATGGCCAATATGCTGCTCAACGAGTTTGGAAGCATTGTCCCCGATACAGTTGAGCAATTGGTGAAACTGCCCGGAGTTGGTCGCAAAACGGCAAATGTAATCGCCTCGGTGGTTTATGAAAAGCCGGCAATGGCGGTTGATACGCATGTGTTCCGTGTTTCGGCGCGACTCGGGCTTACAACCGCCGCCAAAACTCCGCTGCAAACCGAGCAGCAATTGGTAAAGCATATTCCCGAAAACCGGCTGGCGGTCGCACATCACTGGCTCATTCTGCATGGCCGTTATACCTGCATTGCCCGCACACCCAAATGCGAAATCTGTCCGTTTACTGAGATTTGTGTGTGGTTTCAAAAGCAACATAAATCGGCAAATAAAACAGTTCAAACCCCCAAACCGAGCTCAAAAACCGCTGCAAAACCTGTAAAAGCAGCAAAAAAAGCCCCTCAAAAGAAAAAATAACTGACTGATAATTAGGCTTTATTTGCTCTGAAAGCCGAAGAAAACAGATTTTTTTTTCAGAGCTGTTTGCAGAATTAAAAAAACGTCTATTTTTGCAGTCCCAACAACTACGGATCGGTAGTTCAGCTGGTTAGAATGCCGCCCTGTCACGGCGGAGGTCGCGGGTTCGAGTCCCGTCCGGTCCGCACAAAATCTCTCTTACTTTTCGTAAGAGAGATTTTTGCTTTTAGGGCAAAACAAAAACAGTAAGCGGGTTCGAGTCTCTCGTCACTAGTGACGAGATCCGCACAAAATCTCTCTTACGAATCGTAAGGGAGATTTTTGCTTTTGTGTCATAAAAACAACTTTTTATCTAAATGACAAATCAATCAAGGTTGATCTGATGTTATTTTTGGGCTTAATGGACATTTTGGAGGCTACAAACCCTTGTAACCCACAACTGACATAGCTTTGAGGCAAATCAAAAGCTATGAATAAAAAAAGTGCTTTTTTTGTGGTAGTCCAATTGTTAAGAAAAACGGGATCAGAAAT
>JBKDHA010000145.1:0-4696 GCA_046335555.1 Bacteroidota bacterium | reverse complement strand
AACGGTTCCGGTAATGAGGCGCTGAATCAGATTTTTATCCATGAAAAGAGGAGGTGAGACGCGGCTTATTCGGCCACAACATCATCAATAAGAAAGACAAAAATTTCGTTGGGACCGTGGGCGCCTTGGACCAATGTATTTTCAATATCTGCCGTGCGGCTTGGGCCGGTGATTGTGGTAATCATCGACGGCGGCACATCGGGATAGCGGGCTTTTAAACCTTTGAGCGCATCTTTCACATGCTCTACAAGCTGTGAAGTACGTGCCACTACCACATGATTATCGGCAAAGAAAGCTCCGCGGCGGCCGCTGAGTTGGCGTGAGCTGAGAATAACACTTCCGGTGCGGGCTACAAGGTATTCGCAGCCGGTAATGGCAATTCCGTTTTGTACAAGTTCGGCTGCATTGCTGCGGAAACTTAATCCTGCCTGTTGCAGCAAAGCACCAATTTCGGGCTCCGGACACCAAAGCGAATCGCCCTGATGATCGGCCAGCAGTACGCTGATGCTTTCGCAGAAATCAGCTTCGTTTTCGCAGAACACAAACTGGCCGCCGACATCCGAAAACTGCTGTGCAAAAATGAGCTCGGGCGTTTCTTCGTTAACAACAAAAATGCTGCTGTCGAAGTCAATATCGGTAGGTTCGAGCCTCGACTTATTGATAAGTGCAGCCCGAACTTTTTTCAGAATTTTTTCCCGTGATGTACTTTCTTCCATGCAGCAGGTACAGAGGTTTACAGGGCTAAAGGTAATAATTGTACTATACAGAAGAAAGGCGCAGTAGTTATGCTGCGCCTTTCTTTGTATCAAATTGCTTAGTTATTATCAACCGGAGCGTCTGTTTGCTGAATTGTTTCTGCTGTGGGATTGATTTCCGGTGCAGGTTCTTCAATCGGTTTTACGCTGTCGGTATCCGGCTTATCGAACGGACGTTCGCCGAAAATCATTTCAAGATCTTCTTTGAAAATCACTTCTTTTTCGAGAAGCTGACGGGCGAGGCGTTCGAGTTTGTCTTTGTTTTCGCGCAGCACATTTTTTGTGCGTTCGTAAGCCGAGTCAATCATCTTCTTTACTTCTTCGTCGATGATTTCGGCAGTGCGTTCGCTGTATGGTTTGTTGAACGAATATTCGCCACCCTGCGGATCGTAATAGCTGATATTTCCGATGCGCTCGTTGAGACCGTATATCGTAACCATTGCATACGCCTGCTTGGTGATGCGTTCAAGATCGCTCAGCGCGCCGGTAGAAATTTTGCCGAATACTACTTCCTCTGCAGCACGGCCGCCGAGTGTGGCACAAATTTCATCCATGAATTGCTCGGTGGTTGTGATCTGGCGTTCTTCGGGCAAATACCAGGCTGCACCAAGCGAACGGCCACGCGGAACAATAGTCACTTTTACCAACGGTGCTGCGTGTTCCAGCATCCAGCTTACGGTTGCGTGTCCGGCTTCGTGGAATGCAATTACTTCTTTTTCTTCTTTCGAGATGATCTTGTTTTTCTTCTCAAGACCGCCGATAACACGGTCAACAGCATCAAGGAAATCCTGACGGCCAACTACTTTTTTGCTGTGACGGGCGGCAATAAGTGCGGCTTCGTTGCAAATATTGGCGATGTCAGCACCGGAAAATCCGGGTGTTTGACGGGCAAGGAAATCGAGATCAACAGTGTTGTCGAGCTTCAGCGGCTTTGTGTGTACCTGGAACACGGCTTTACGCTCGTTCATATCGGGCAGGTCAACAAAGATCTGGCGGTCGAAACGGCCCGGACGAAGCAGGGCGCGGTCGAGAATATCAGCGCGGTTGGTAGCGGCAAGAATAATTACACCGCTGTTGGTGCCGAAGCCGTCCATTTCGGTGAGCAACTGGTTGAGAGTGTTTTCACGCTCATCGTTACTGCCTTGTGAAACGCTGCGGCCTCGTGCACGGCCAATCGCATCAATTTCGTCGATGAAGATGATGCAAGGTGCTTTTTCTTTTGCCTGACGGAAAAGATCGCGAACGCGGGAAGCACCAACACCTACAAACATCTCAACAAAATCAGAACCCGAAAGCGAGAAGAACGGAACTTTGGCTTCGCCGGCAACGGCTTTTGCAAGCAGCGTTTTACCTGTACCCGGAGGGCCAACAAGTAATGCGCCTTTCGGAATTTTAGCACCGAGGTCGGTATATTTTTTCGGATTCTTGAGGAAGTCAACAATTTCTTTGATTTCCACTTTCGCTTCTTCAAGACCGGCCACATCATTAAACGTAACGTTTACGGTTGTGTCTTTGTCAAAAAGAGTTGCTTTAGATTTTCCGATGTTGAAGATCTGACTTCCGGCTCCTCCGCCCATGCGGCGCATGAGGAAAACCCAGAGCAAAATCATCAGCACAATGGGCAAGAGCCAGCCTACACTGTCGAGCAGCGAAGTTTCCTGATCTTGTTTGAGCGGAATGTAATCAGCATCAGTGTAGTCATTCTTAGTTTGAATAGCGATAAGCTGTTTGTTAAATTCCTCCGTCCACGAATTGTTCAAACGCAGGTGTGTAACCTGATTGGCATTCGGGCCGCGCCATTTCGGAATTCGTTTCTTGATTTCCTCAATGGAAGGTGCTTTGTCTTTTTTGAGATCCAGTTGAAGCTCAATGCGGTTGTCATTATTAGTAATGACAAACATCTGCTTAATGGCACGATCTCTTACTAAGGCTGCAAATTCTTTTGAGTTAATCTCCGGAATATCATTAAACATTCCCGGCAGGAAAAACGCAATTAATCCCAGTACAAGAATGATGTACACCCAGAAAAATCCTGAAGGAGAACGCGGCATACCTGGCTTACGTGAGAAACGGTCGCGCATGCGGTTACGGTCGTTATCGTTTTCGCTGTTTTGATTATTATTCAAGTCACTCATAACTTCATTTTGATTTCAATGTCGGCTCAAATTGTATTTTATTGTAACCGTTTAACAATCGTTAACGTCAATTAGTTGAGCCTTTCGCCTTTTGGCGAATATTTAATTTCACCGGCATCCGCCCAGAGGCGTTCGAGGTTGTAGAACGCCCGGGTTTCACGTTCAAAAACATGCACCACCACGTCAATGTAGTCGATAAGAATCCAGAGTGCATTTTCCCAGCCTTCTGAGCGGTAGGGGCGTTGTCCGGTTTGTTTCTTCACATTAAATTCTACAGAATCGGCAATAGCTTCAACTTGTGTGTCGGAGTTTCCTTCGCAGATAATGAAGAACGAACAAACTGCGTTCTCGATGTTTCGGAGATCGAGGCACACAATCTTTTCGCCTTTTTTCTCTAGGATGCTGTTTACAACAGCATCAGCAAGCTGAAGCGAAGGATCATTTGTAATGCTTTTTGCAGCCTTGGCAGTTTTTGCCGGAGCTTTCTTCACAACTGATGCAGCAACTTTTGCAGTAGCAGTTTTGGTTTTCAGTGCGGCTGATTTCTTAACAGCCTTTGTTCCCGAGGCTTTGGCGGGGGCTGCTTTTTTACCGGCCGATTTTACCGGTGCTTTTTTTGCAACTGCTGCTTTTTTAACAGAAGTTTTTGCAACTGCTGCTTTTTTAACAGGAGTTTTTGCAACTGCAGTTTTTGCTGATGCGCTTTTTTTGCCTGAGGCTGTTTTCTTTGTGGCCATTCTTCTCAAAAGCATTTCTATACGAAATGCCAGCAATTCGGTTATGTTTGTAAAAACAGGCAAAGTTAGCGAAAAATGCCCGACAAACCTTTTGAAACACTGTTCACCGGCCGCCACCATATTCGGCTCGAAGAAGTTGAGTCAACAAACACCTTTGCACTTGAACTGGTTCGCACCGGGCAAGCCGCTGAAGGCACGGTAATCAGTGCAAAAAGTCAGACAGCGGGGCGCGGACAGCGGGGCAATACGTGGAACAGTGCCCCGGGCGAAAACCTGACAGTAAGCATTGTACTCCGCCCGGGCTTTCTCGCTCCGGCACTTCAGTTTGATCTCACACGGGTAGTTGCACTGGCGCTGGCCGAACAGGTGCAAACTTGCTGTCCCCAAACAGATGTTAAAGTAAAATGGCCCAATGATATTTACATCGGAAGCCGCAAAGTGGCCGGCATTCTTATCGAAAATATCCTCGGCAGCACACGGTTTATTGCTGCTGTGGTTGGCATCGGACTTAATGTCAACCAACACAGTTTTGGTGAGCTCAGCAGTAAAGCTACTTCGCTGAAATTAGCTTCAGGCAATGATTTTGACCACGAAATTTTATTGCAGCAACTTTGTTCGGTGCTTGAAAAATATTACCTGATGCTCAGAGCCGGGAAGCAGGAAGAACTACGCCAACTTTATCACGAAAAATTATTTCTCCGCGGTGAAATGGCTGTTTTCAGTAGTAATGGGGAACGTTTTAGAGGGACAATTACCGGAACAACACCGGAAGGATTGTTGATGCTAACGACTGAGGCCGGAGAGGAGAGGCAGTTTGTGTTTAAGGAGGTTGTTTTTGAAGGGTAGAATTTATTGCAAAGCATTTCTTGGCATTCTAGTACGGGAGTTTTTTAAATCCTAGCTTGCCCGTAATTTGGAATGTTTTGGATAATGCTCATTTTAAAAGAGCCGCAGGTGTAAACTCATTTTTTATTCTCGTTTGGCAGTCCCTCACCTCACCGATTGACGAACTCCTTATGTTGGTATAAACACAAACCGCTGGGCAGAGGAACGGATTTCTAAGATCGGT
>JBKDHA010000144.1:0-6881 GCA_046335555.1 Bacteroidota bacterium | reverse complement strand
GATAAAAGTTTGCATCAGGCACAATAAGTGTTCCGCCACCAACAGCCATCGTAATTTTCAAACGCCCGAAGAGCGGTATTTTACTTCCGAATGCGCCTTCGAAATGATGGATAAAATTGATGCGGATAAATGTATTGGCGGTACTCAGCGTTGGGCCAAGTAACTGAAACGAACGCAAAGGATCGGAAAAAATAAATGAGTCGGAGCCGCGGAAATACTTGTGTTCGAGCAGGCGCAGGTTTTTCTTGTTGAGAAATGCACCGAACAATACATTCCAACTGCTGGTGCCGAAACGTTTGAGTTTAAATTCATCTATCGAACCAAATTCGATATAATCGAAATCCACTTCGCTTCCGAAAACTCCGGGTAATCCTTTGCGATAGTAAAAACGAATTTCAGGGTATTTCGATCCGAGAATAATTTTTTGTTTTTTACGGATCATGTATTTCTGTTTGAACCGGTACTTTAATTCGAGACGAATTTCGGTTTTTACATAGCGGTCGAAACTGATTGGTGTATTGAGATCACCGAAAAGCTGCTGCGACCATTGTTCTAAGCGTATATCCGTAATTGGCGACTGGTCGCTGTATTCGAAAGTAAGTTCACCAAAAAGACCGTTTGTAATTTCCATTCGCTGTGCAATGCTGAATTCGCGTGTGCGTACCCAGTTGCTTCGGCTGAACACCTGCTGGAGCGATGCAAATGAATTAACCACATCATAATAATCGCCGAAGCGAACAAACGTGCGAACAAATTTCAGCGGAACATAGGTAAGACCAACACCAACTTTTCCGCGAACATCTTTATTCAAAAATCCATAGTCGATTTGTCCGTCGGTTTCGAGCAGCATATCATTTGATAAACGTTTATTGAAACTGCCTTCCAGACGATGACGGTAGCCGCCAACACCAAATGGAACAACCTGTGCGATGAGCGGATTAATAAAGAAATTATATCGTTTTTCGCGATTTCGGTGACCGATTCCGTTCAGCAGAAAGCTCCATACATCAAGATGATTGTACGATGAATCCTGCTGCATTTTGTATTCAGGGCTGTTGTACCAGGCTTGTATGCTGTCAACATCGTGAATGTAAAACAGTTCTTTTTCATCAAGCTGAATACTTCTGTTTGTGACCCAATAAGCGCTGTCTTTATCAAATGCATCAACTTCAAAGTGTTTGACTTCGTTGTTAAACAGTTTGGGCGGGAACTGAAGGTTAACCTGATACTGCGAATGATCAACACGCATATTGCCCATGATGTTGAACTTTCCTTCTTTAATGGTATAGCTGAATTCGCGACGCACAGGCAGGTAGATACCAGGCGCAACTTCTTCGTAATCAATAATAATATTGAACTCGCGGCAAAAGAGCAGCACGTCTGTATTCACACTCAGGTTTACCGAAACGATAGCCCAAGTACTGTCTTCTACGAAAATGAAACCTGAGAAAAGAGCATCGGAACGAAACAGCGGATTGACTCCGATTTTGTGAATTTGCTTTCCGTTTTCAGTAAAAGTGGTAAGGAAATCGAAGCGGTAACTCAGAAATGCAGTTGCTGCAGCCGGCGAAAGCAAGGGGCGACCGGCAATAGTAGGTGCATCAATCTGATTCCGGTAAAAGTTAAAATCGGCTGTTTGAGCATCGTTCACCAGCAGATATGGATTTTCGGCCATAAACTGCACCGGAGCTATTTCGTGTTCGCCGTATTCAACAGTCATGCTGGTGCCGTCGTTTCCGCCGCCGGTAGCATTTCCGCCATAACTGCGCTGTTCGGTAAAATCGTGCTGCGCGAGGATATTTTCTTTAAATGTTCCGGGAGCTCGGAAAAAAGTTTCGGAAACAGATTCAATTAAATTGAGTCGTTTGTCTTGAAGAGCTTCTTCCGATTCTTTCAGTTCTTCGGCTTTCTGTTCTTTTTTGCGTTTAGTTTGAAAGCGCGCTGTTGAGTCTTGCTTTTTACTTTTCTCTTTTAGTTTCGCTAACGAAGAATCGCGCGAGGCCGGATCGTTACTGGCTTTTTCGAGCGATGCTTTTTGGTATGTCCGGCATTGGTAGGTATTGACACGATCCCAGTAAGTACTGCGGTTGTCAATTACCTGTTTCATAATTTCTTTGCCTTTATCGCGGTCGCCTTTGGTGGTAATTTCAAATGTATTGAGCGTAAGTGATGACGTACGCATTGTTACATTAAGAATAATCGGCTTGGAATCAGTAACGGTTACCGGCTGTTCGAGTGTGGTCAAACCGAGTTGCGAAAACACAAGTGTGTATGAACCGGGCTTCAGTTCAAGAAAATAGGCTCCGTTAAGATTTGAGTTAACGCCGTAAGACGAATTCTTAACCAAAACAGCAACATAGGGAATCGGCTGCCCGGTTGTATCGCGGATTGTACCTTTTACAACACCAGCCCGAAGGCCGAAGGGTAAAACGCAGAACAAAACAAGCAAAAAGCGGATCAATGGCATGGTGTGCAAAGTTACAGTTTATCGCGACTGTTTTTGGAGTGATTTTTCCAATGGCTTTAGCCTGTGACGAATGGCGTTGGTATTATGTTACAGTTTCAAAGTATATATTTCTGCGTTACAAAACAACGCACTTAGTGCATCACTTACAACTCAATAATTCCAAACCGGGAAATGTATCTGCAAAACAGCCCTATTTAACAACACAACGTTTAAACACTTTTTGAATTTGGGCAACTACCAATTCCATTTACGTGTAAAAGGATTGAAAACTCCGATTCCAACTTTCCACGTAATTACAGGATCATTAAGCGTATTATCGGCAGTAACTGCAAAAAATCCTAATCTGAAAGGCTGTCCGAAAAGTGTAAACACACGCTCCAAACCTGCAAAAACTTCTTGATGGTAGAAATTAATTTCCGGAACTATTAATGTTCCTCCACCTACCGCAAGTGTAATTTTTGCTCGGCCAAGCAACGGGACTTTACTTCCAAAAACACCATCGAAATGGTGGATGAAATTGGCCCTAAAAAACGAATTAGACGTAAAAAGCAATCGTTCGCCAAGCAATTGAAAAGATTGCAACGGTGCGACAAAAAACAAAATTTCTGAACCTCTGAAATATTTATACTCTAATCGCCGCAGACTGGCTTTATTGAGAAAAACGCCGTACTGAATATTAAAGTGGCTCGTTCCAAATCGTTTCAGGCGAATATCGTCGAAGGTTCCAATTTCGAGGTAGTCGAAATTAACTTCGCTGCCCAGCAGCCCCGGAATTCCTTTACGGTAAAACAGGCGTAACTCAGGGTATTTTGATCCGAGAATGATTTTTCGATTTTTCTTAATGGTGTACTTCTGTTTGTGCCGATACCGAAGCTCAACACGAATTTCGGTTTTGGTATAGCGTTGAAAATTCACAGGCTGGGCTAATGCCACATATATCGAATCCCAGAAGGGGCGCAACTGCATATCTGTAATCGGGCTTTGATCGCTGTATTCGAAAGTAATTTCGCCAAAAAGACCGTTCACAATTTCGGCTCTCTGCGCTACGCTAACTTCACGAGTACGCGTCCAATTGCCAAGGCTGAAAAAATCGGCGAATGAGGAGAAAGGATTTATTTGCTCGTAAAAATCGCCGCCACGCACAAAGGTGCGAATGAAACGTTTAGGCTGATAAGTATAGCCTACGCCTGCTTTAGCGCGCAGATCACGGTTATAAGGCCCGTAATCAAGCATTCCTTCGGTTTCAATCTGCTTTCCGTTATCAAAACGTTTGCTGTAACTGCCAATTAAGCGATGTCGGTAACCGCCAACACCAAGCAACACTATTTGTTCGGCAATTGGTGCAATATAAAATTCGTAACCTTTTAAGCTGTTTCTGTGTCCTACACCATTAATCAGAAAACTCCAGATATTAATTCGATTAAATAGTGAATCGCTTTCTTCAATGTATTCCTGCGTACCAAAATAAGCCTGTATGCTATCGGCCTGTTCAATAAATATCAATTCTTTTTCATCCAACTCAATTGTTCGTTCTGCTGCCCAAAAAGTGCTGTCTTTGTCAAATGCATCAGACTCAAAATGCCTTACTTCATTATTAAACAGGCCGCGCGGAAATTCAACGTTAACCTGATAACGTGAGTGATCCATTCTAACATTGCCGATCACATTAAATTCATCATCAATTATGGTGTAGTTAAATTCGCGGCGAACAGGAAGATAAATGCCGGGGGCTGTTTCACGGTAATCTTGAATAACATTAAACTCTTTGCATGAAATAAGTACAGCCCGGTTAACACTCAAATTGACTGAAACAATTGCCCAAGTACTGTCTTCAACAAAAATAAATCCGGAGAAAAGAGCATCGGCCGGGAATAATGGATTTACGGCAATCTTATGCAGCTGTTTTCCGTTTTCGGTAAACGTAAGCAGAAGTTCAAAACGATAGTTGAGCAAAGCAGTTCCGGCGGCTGGCGAAAGCAGCGGACGGTTGCATATAGCAGGCATATCAATTTGGTTGCGGTAAAAATTAAAATCGGCTGATTGTGCGTCGTTCACCAGCAGATAAGGGTTATCAGCCATAACCGAAACCGGAGCCATTTCATACTCGCCATACTGAACGGTTAAGCTTGTACCATCGTTTACCACGTAAGAGCCTTCTTCACGAGTCTTTTGCTGAGTAAAATCATGCTGAGCCAGGATGTTTTCTTTGTAATTGCCGGGCTTTTTGAAAAAAGTTTCGCCTATTGTTTCAATAAGGTTAAGCCGCTGATCTTTCAGTTGCTCCTGCATAGCCTCATAATTCGCTTCTTTGCGCTTTCGTTTGCGTTCCGAATCATTCTCGTTAGCAGTATCTTTTTGCCACTTCTGTTCTAATTTTACCAATGCCGAATCGCGCTTTTCGGGGTTCTTACTTACTTTTTCGAGTGAAGCTTTTTGATAAGTACGGCATTGGTAAGTGCTGACACGATCCCAGTATGCGCTGCGGTTGTCAATTACTTTGCGCATTATCTCGCGCCCCTTTTCACGATCGCCTTTAGTTGTAATGGTAACCGTATTGAGTTGTTTAGCTACCGGATACATTACCACATTAAGTACAAGCGGTTTGCCATCGGTAATGGTTATCGCTTTTTCAACCGAAGCAAAGCCAAGTTGCGAAAACAGAAGTGTATAATTACCGGGGTTAAGTTCCAGAAAATAAGCCCCGCCAAGATTTGAATTAACTCCGTAAGCCGAGTTTTTAACCATTACGGCAACATACGGCAACGGTTGACCGGTTGTATCACTCACAATACCTTTTACAACACCGGCGCGAAGCCCCAAAGGCAACAGGAATACGAAAATGAACAGTACCCGAAAAAGAAGCATACGCAACAAAATTACTTTTTATTAAAACTGTTCCTGAGTCATTTTTCCAATGGCTTGTGGAGAGTGACGAACGGCGTTTAAATTGTCTGGCGAAAGCATGACGGCTGAATGCACTAAAAGTTGTCTGCTCTGCTTTGTTTATCTGCAAAAATATATTGCAATTACTTTCCGCAATTCTGATTATTAAATGGGCTTTTTTGGGCAAAAACATACTTATAATATAAAGCTGAGTTATAAGCTTTTTTTTCATAAATTGTGATCGGCAAAACACTTCAAAACATGTTAAAACAACTGCTTACAGCGGGAGGATTGCTTTTTGCACTAACCTCAGCCGCAACTATAACCAAAGACACAATTCCCGAAACATCCAAATCAACCGAACCCAACTGGAAAGTTGAAATTTGGGGAGGTTATATGCTTCCGATCGGGCAGCAAGTGCTTGGTACAAATATGTGGACTACTGTTGGTTATGGTACTACTGAAAATCATTATGGATCATTAGGTAAAGGCTGGCAAGCTGGTTTTACTCTTAGCAGAAAAGTAGCCGAACACTATTCGGCAGAGCTGGGTATAGGTTACTTTACCAGTAAAACATATCCAATAGAGTATGAATGGACTGATAACGGTATGTGGATAAACGGTCCAGCCAAATCTACTATGCAATTACGGGCATTACGGGTATTCGCCGGAATTGCAGTTCCGTTTTATGAGACACCAAAATTTTCGCTCAGCGTTAGAACCGGTGCAGTAATGGCAATTCCTAAAATGCGCGAAGATTTTATTTTCCTGCAGTATAACGGTGATACATCAGGCTATCAAACTAATATTACACATAGTCGAATTGCACCCGGATTTTATGCTGCACTTCGTGCTTCTCAACAGCTAGGCAAACATTGGTACATCAATGCAGAAATACTGGGCATTGCACAAAGCTGGGCACCGGGCAAACGAACAGTAACACGTTTCGAATTGTATGGCGAAAACAAACTCTCGCAGCTTGATGTTTGGTCGAAAGAAGTGGTTTATACCAAAGATGTTCCTGCTCAGCAATCCAATGTAAATGAACCATACAAAGTTTTTCGGATTGATCATACCTTGAGCAGTATTGGTTTGCAGATTGGAATTGCGCGGAGTTTTTGAGTTTTACTTTTCGCATTAACGTCGTCTTTGCATAAACCAAAGCTTTTGTGGATGCAGCCTTCGAGTTCGGCCATTGATAATTATAAAAGTTAAATGTAGATGAATCGATTGAATTTATTGTGCTGTATTGTAGCCTTCATTTTGCTTGCAGTAAGTTGCGATAATGGTCAACTAACAGCCGAATGTATAGATGTTGAGGCTATGAAAAGAGGGGAAGGTGTGCAAACCAACGAAACAGCATCGGTACAAAAAAGGCAAACTAAACAAGGGTCAGCAAAAGTAATTCCCATTCCGGTCACCGATTATTCCATTACCGATACAACTATTGATTTTACAGGAACCACATTGATCTATTGGTTTCCGCCAAAAGTCATGTCAAAATTTTGTACGACAATAGTGAAGCAACATG
>JBKDHA010000143.1:0-38885 GCA_046335555.1 Bacteroidota bacterium | reverse complement strand
ACTTTACACTTTACACTCAACACTCATCATTTTTCACTCCCGAAGGGTTTCCACTCCCGAAGGGTTTCCACTCCCGAAGGGTTAAGCCGGAATATAAATCAGCTTCTTCGTTTCAAAAAACGGGTCTTTGAACCAATCGCTCAAGTTGTGTGATTCGAGGCGTTTGGCGGCTGAGGTAAGTTCATCGCGGAGATCACCGCCTTTGAGCAAGAGCCAGCCGTTAGGCAAACCATTCTTGCCTTTGCGTGAAATGAGTTTGGCCGACCAGCGGTGAATATCGGGCCAGGGAGCTACAGCGCGTGAAACAACAAAGTCGTACTGTGCTTTCAGTTCTTCGGCTCGGATTTGCTGAGCGGTTACATTTTGCAGTCCGAGTGCTTCAGCAACTTCGGTAACCACTTTAATTTTTTTACCGATTGAATCGACTAAGTGAAATTGTGTTTCGGGAAAAAGTATTGCCAGCGGAATACCGGGAAATCCTCCGCCGGTGCCAATATCCAGCACTTTCGTGCCCGGCGTGAAGCGGATGAGTTTGGCAATGGCTAAGCTGTGCAGTAGATGATGGGTAAAAAAATTATCCATGTCTTTGCGCGAAATCACATTGATTTGTGCGTTCCACACGGCATACAACTCATGAAGCTGTGCAAACTTTGCAGCTTGTTCGGGAGTAATGCCGGGAAAAAAATCGGAAACGGTTTGGTTTTCCACTGCTTTATATCTTGCCCTGTGTGTTTTTGAGCACGTTGCCCAGAAACTCGCGGGCACGGAATAGTTGTGCTTTTACAGTTCCCAGCGGCAGATCAAGTTCCTGCGCAATTTCTTCGTAAGAAAGCTCCTGAAAATAGCGCATCTCAATAAGTGTGCGGTAGCGCGGCTTCATTTTATCGACAAGATCGCGAAGCATAGCTATTTTCTGCTTTTTCATTACGCTTTCTTCGGGATCAAGCATTTCGGAACGAAGGTCGAGCACAAGTTCTCCGCCTTCATCATCGCTCATTGGCTGATCAATGGAGAACGTATTCTTGCGCTTGCGGCGAATAAAGTCGATGCAGTTATTGGTGGCAATACGAAACAGCCAGGTACTGAATGCGTAGTTAGGTGTGTATTGATTGAGGCGTTTAAAAGCTTTGCCAAATGCTTCAACTGTAAGGTCTTCAGCATCGTCTTTGCTGTTCACCATTTTGAGCAGCATGAAATAAACCGAGTCGCGGTAGCGACCCATCAGCTCGGCATAAGCACGCTGATCGGAGCCTTCGAGGGCACGTTTCACAAGACGATAGTCGTGAAGTGCCTTATCGGATAAATTTTCGTTCTCAATTACATCATCCATTTCCGCCTGCGTTGAAATATACCGGCAAAAGTAAGTGCCGGGTAAAAAAAGAGGAGAAATATTTCGACGAACGGTGCCAAAAAGAGCAAATCCCGTTCGCCAAGTTTCTCCATAGTTTTCTTAAAGATAAGTATTTGCAGCAGCATACGCAGCATCAAAATGCCAATTACGACGTAAGGCTGAAAATTCAGGACGAGTGCCGCGATAAAGCTGCCGAAAAAAAGCCACTGGCTCAATACATAATTGATGAGCAGAAACTTGTGTCCGAATTTGTAGCGTTTACCGGTACTCAGGTGACGGCGTTTTTGCCTCCACCAGGCTATAAAAGTATGTTCAGGAACCGAATGCGTGAAGCTGTCAGGGTTGAGTTCAACTCTTGTATTGGTGCGGGTTGCGGCTTCATTCACAAACAAATCATCATCGCCGGAACGGATGTGGTAATGTGAGGCAAAACCTTTGTGCCGGTAGAACAATTCTTTTTTATAAGCGAGGTTACGACCTACACCCATATAAGTAACCCGCGCCAGCGAAAACGAAAGGTATTGCAGGGCAATAAAAAACGCATCAAACCGGATGAGTTTGTTCAGTAAACCCCGGCGTTTTTCATACGGCCCGTAGCCAAGCACAATCTCTGTTTCGGTAGTGAAATGCCCGGCCATATTGCGCAGCCAGTTGGTTCCGGCCGGCCAGCAATCGGCATCAGTTAGCAGCAGATGTTCGTGTTTTGCGCCTTTTATGCCCATCATCAGGGCTACTTTTTTGCCGTGGCTGTAATATTCATCCTCTTTGATGGTTACTACTTTCAGGTGCGGATGGCGCTCGGCAAATTCTTTTAAAATGTCTTCGGTATTGTCGAACGAACAGTCGTTTACCACAACCACCTGAAAATCCGGGTAATCCTGCGCCAGAACGAGCGGCAGGAAAGCTACAAGGTTATCGTCTTCGTTGCGGGCGCAAATAACCACCGAAACCGGCGGCAATTGTTCAACAGCCTGCTTACCGCGGTATCGGGCGAGGCGCAGAAAGAAAAACAAATAGTAAAACAGCTGCACGGCCAGCGCAAAAACCAATATCCAGAACACAAGCATTCCGGCCGAAAACTGTAGAAAAGGTGCGTACCACATAAACAACGAACAAAAGTAACCGCACGCTGCCCGGCGATTCCACTGCGCCGGAAAAGGAAATCAACAAAGAAATTAACAACTTGAAGATTCCAGCTATCAAGGGGGGAATGAAAATTTTGTAATCTTTAAGCATGGAAAAAACAACCGCTTTAAGCAGCTTAAAAATTACATCCTACTAAAATGGCGATTAATCGTTCTTGCGGCCATGAGCCTTGTTTCAATTGTTGCAGGTAGTATTGCTTTTAACTATGGCTCAAATAATTACTGGGATAGAGCAGGCGGACACGGTATTGCAGAAGCTATAATTTGCGCGGCCAGCTTATGGTTTACTTTCAACTGGTACAAACTGTATAAGGGTAAAGATTGGTAAGTGCCGGAGTTCAAAACAAACCATCTACCTTTGCCTTTCAACTCAAAAACAGCCGCTCATGTCTGTTCACAAAAAAGAAGTGAAGAAAGTAACCACCAACGTGCTTCAGGAGATGAAACGCAGAGGTGAAAAAATAGCGATGCTCACTGCATACGACTATACCTCAGCACTCATTGTTGATGCTGCTGGTATTGATGTAATTCTGGTAGGCGATTCGGCTTCGAATGTGATGGCCGGACATGAAACCACGCTGCCCATTACGCTCGATCAGATGATTTATCATGCTTCATCTGTTATCCGTGCTGTAAACCGTGCACTGGTGGTTGTGGATTTGCCTTTTGGTTCGTATCAGGGCAATTCAAAAGAAGCGCTCAACTCTTCGATTCGTATTATGAAAGAAGCGGGAGCGCACGCGGTGAAGCTCGAAGGCGGCCGCGAAGTAGTTGAGTCCATCAGTCGTATTCTTACTGCCGGCATTCCGGTTATGGGCCACCTTGGCCTCACGCCGCAATCAATTTATAAGTTCGGAACTTACACTGTGCGCGCCAAAGAAGATGATGAAGCAAAACGCCTTATCGAAGATGCGCACGCACTCGAAAAAGCCGGCTGCTTTGCTATTGTGCTCGAAAAAGTACCGGCCACGCTGGCAAAGTTGGTAGCCGATGAAGTACAGATTCCGGTTATCGGCATCGGTGCAGGTGGCGGTGTTGACGGGCAGGTGCTTGTGTATCACGATATGATCGGCCTTACTTACGAATTTCAGCCGCGTTTTCTGCGCCGCTACCTCAATCTTTACGAAGACATCAAAGGCGCTGTAGGGCGTTATGTGAACGATGTGAAAAGTAAAGATTTCCCGAACGAAAAAGAATCGTACTAAGCCGCGCAATGGAAGTTATTTTCGAAGACAATCACCTCATTGCCGTAAACAAACGCCCCGGCGAACTTGTGCAGGGCGATAAAACCGGCGATGAACCACTGAGCGAATCACTCAAGCGCTGGCTTCGCGAAAAATACAACAAGCCCGGCGAAGTATTCCTCGGCGTTATTCACCGTCTCGACAGGCCTGTGAGCGGCGTTGTGCTGTTTGCCAAAACCAGCAAAGCCCTTGCTCGGATGAACGAACAGTTTCGTGAGCGCGACATCAAAAAAGTGTATTGGGCTGTAGTTTGCGCGCCTCCCGAAAAGCAAGCAGGAAAGCTAATACACTGGCTCCGAAAAAACGAAGCCACCAACAAATCGTATGCATCCGATTTCGAAAAACAAGGTCACCTGCGCTGCGAACTCGACTACAAACTGCTGGCGGCATCTGACCGTTATTACCTGCTCGAAATCAATCCGCTTACCGGAAGGCATCACCAGATCCGTGTGCAGTTGGCAAGCACCGGCTGCATCATAAAAGGTGATCTGAAATACGGCGCAAAACGCAGCAATACCGACGGCTCAATTCACCTCCATGCCCGGCGGCTGGAATTTATGCATCCGGTAAAAAATGAGCCTGTGGTGATTACTGCAACGCCTCCGGTTGAGGATGCCGTTTGGAAGTTTTTGGATGCGAATGTTGAGCAGTAAACTCAAAGCGATATGGAGGTTCAAAAAATTACTTCCCTAATTTTTTCTTGCCTTTGGGTGGTGGCAAAAAATTTTCGTTTGTAATCACTTTCTTACCTGTTTTTTGCTCTAAAGCTAATCTCGCATCTTTTGCAATTTTGCCACCTTTTTTACCTGCCACAGCATTTTGTTCAACTCCCTTTGCTTTATCAGTTTCAGCTATTTGGCGTGTCGAGAGTTCTGCCAAAGCAGTAAAAATCAACTCCGCCTCAGAAACTGTTTAAGAATTGTTTTTGAATTTTGTTATGAGGCCATTTTTTGTCAGACGAGGCGACTTTTGCAGCGCATATCGGAGATGATCTGGGCAAAAAAGTCAACGAAGTATGACGAAAAATGGGACATAACAAACTCGAAGGATAATTCTTAAACAGTTTCTCAATCATGTGATCTCTGAGATTTTGTGATTTCAATCCTTTTAAATCTTTGTGGCTTTTCACTGTTAAACCTGTCCATTCCTGATGAATGATATTGGTTAAAAATGCAAATTCATCTGACTTTTCGACACCACTCTGTTTCCAGTAGTCGGTAAGTTTATTTCGGGTTTCCTGCCCGGTCATGCGCTGTTGTATCCACTTTTCGCTTCGTCCTAACTTCTGCCAATTTTCCCGTGCTCTTTCTAAACCCATTTCAGGATCTTGAATTTCCTGCATGCGTTCATAGCCTACTTTAGCCAACCATTGTTTAAAAGGTTCGGCCTTGGGCGAAGGAATGGACTGGATAATACGGAAAATGTCTTTAACAGTTCCGGCTAAGGTTTTTCTTTTTTTGCCATTAGTTATCATTTCTACCTGGGGACAATTTGTCCCTAGGTAGCTTCCAAGTTCCGAATCTCTTTTTCTAAGCTTTTTTAGGTAATCGGTTGGATTTACAGAATCTGTAAGTGCCTCGACAATATCAACAACAGAAAAATACCATTGTTCCTCCTTTTCGTCCCAATACGAACGAATTTCCTTTTGTTCAAATAGTTTGATGTTGGACATAATAAAGTGATTATTAATAAAGCCTAAATATAATATCGAACTTCCCGCAGAAGTGTGTTTTTTTGAATAAAAATTTCAAAATTATTGTAGTCTAAAACCTGCATCATAAAAGGTGATCTGAAATACGGTGCCAAACGCAGCAATACCGACGGCTCTATTCACCTCCATGCCCGGCGGCTGGAATTTATGCATCCGGTAAAAAATGAGCCTGTGGTGATTACTGCAACGCCTCCGGTTGAGGATGCAGTTTGGAAGTTTTTGGATGCGAATGTTACGGAGCAGTGATGGGGGGTCTTTATTAGAAAGCCTATTTCACATAGCAATGTTTCGCAAAAAGAAATATACTATCTCTCTGTTAATTTTTACATTATTGCTGCTTAACGCTGACCCAATTTATAGCTGAAACCAAAGAGAAAGTTAACAGCGTTTGTTTTAATAACACCATTATTAATAACAGGAAGATCACTGGTATCAGTAAGTCCCAAATTATTTCGCGCTTCAAACGAAAGGGCAAATTTCTCTTTCAGTGTATAGGAAACTCCAATCCCAAAAGATAATCCTGTTTCAGTCTTCTTAAATAAATCTGTTTGGTCTGAAGTAATTTCTGGGATACTTTGAAATGCTTCAGTATATTCTGTTTTCTTCATCAAAAAACCAATATAGGGGCCTGCATTCACAAAATAATTGAGCTTCTGTCCAAAAGTTGCACGCACTAGCAACGGAACAGTGAGATAATTAAAGTTCTCTTTGCCTTTAAATGTTCCTATAATCGTTCCGTTAATATCAGTAAACAAAAACTCTAATGAAGAGCCTTTCCGTTCATAATATCCACCTGTTCTGACCGAAATAATTTTCCTGAAATTGTATTGAACGAAAAGTCCTCCTGAATAGCCAATTCTTGTGTCATGGTAGCTATCAATAACTTCATTGCCGCGTAAAGATGCCAAACTAAATCCGCCCTCGGCTCCTATATCCAGTTTGTTGATTTGAGCGGTTGCGGTTAGGGTTAATGTGAAGAGGAAAAATAGGAAGACACTTCTCATAATCAACTGTTTTTACACGTGTTTTAATTAGGTAACAATGACTTTGCGGGGTAAATATAATTTTTTCGCAAACCCTAAACGGATTTCAAGACACTTTGTTGTGTGAAGAAAAAATCTCTTTGCATTCAACACAATAATCACCCTGAAACCTCGTATCTTAACATCATGCTTCGCATTCTGCTACTTGCATTCCTCTTCCCGCTTACTGCCGCCGCACAGGTAAGCATTCTCGATTTCCGCGCAAATCCTGCCGGTGATGCGCTCAATATTTCGTGGACCATTGGCCCCGGAAATACCTGCGAAGATCTCGAAGTGCAGCACAGTACCGACTCCGTAAACTTTACCATGCTCTACCTCTACGCAGGAGTTTGCGGTGATGCCACTTTTTCGCAACAGTATAGTTGGACGCACAACACACCAGCCTGTAATCAGAAAAACTACTACCGGCTGTTTGCACGCACCGGCGGGCAACTGGCTGTGCTCGGTGTAACGCATACCTGCCTCGGTGTTGCCGGTTTCCGCATTACCGTTCGTCCCGATTTGCAAAGCATTGTAGTTTTAGCCAATCAGCAGCAAAGCCGCACACGCGAGTTCGAGCTGTTTGACTTGCAGGGGCGCATTGTTGTAAAACAAACCCTTACCGAAGCCGAAACTATTATTCGCCTTCCGGCTGCGGCTTCGGGGGCTTTTGTTTACCGCATGAGGCGCGAAAACGGGGAGATGCAGAGCGGACGAATTGTAATTGCTTATTAATAAGTAGTTCATTGTAATTTATTCACATTTCTTCACGCAGCAAACTCATCCCCGATGCCGCGTTTCACGTATATTTACATGCCGGGTTAATTATACCCGAATTATGCTTCTTCGCAAACTCGCATACTGGTCAACTTACACCGTAGTCAGGTGGCAATTTTTGCTTGGCATAATTGTCGCCTGGGCAGCGTGGAAATGGCTGCACAATACCTTTCAAACTGCCAACTCAACTCACTGGGAAATTCTCGAACAGTTTCTTCCAGTTGCCGGATGGATCCTTGCTGCTATCGGCGCATTTTCTGTAATCAGCGTTTTGTGCGCGTGGACGTGGTTTGTAATTCGCTACCGAAACAACAAAACACCCATGCGCTTGCGATTGGGCGAAGGCAACACCGCCGAAGCCGGACCAGTGCGTGTATTTCTGCAAATCGGCGGCGTGCTTCGTCCGCTGTTCGGGCAGGTGCAGGCACGTCTGGTATTTCGTGATCTCACCCGTTCATCAGTCATTACACTCAATCAGAATGTGCGCGAAGGCGGAGGAATTTTACGCACTGCAATTTCGGGCACAGCTAAAACCGATTTGTATAATCGCGGTGCCAGCGAAGCTGATGAAATTCAGCTCCTGTTTATTGATCCGCTGCGGTTAGTGATAATGCCGTTTACGATTGAGATGAGCCGGAAAATAAATACGTTCCCGCGAAAATCTGAAAATAACACTGTTCCCGCTCAACCCAACCGCACTGAACAACAGCTCGAACGCATTGAAACACCAAAACGTGTGGAAGGCGAAATGCTGAGTTACAAAGACTTTGAATCGGGCGATGATGTGCGGAGGATTGTTTGGAAAATATACGCCCGAAACGGAGAGCTTGTAGTCCGCATTCCGGAAACTATGGATCCGTATGCTTCGCACTTAGTGCTGTATGCAAGTTTCTACAATGCTTTGAGCAGCGCATCGGATCTGGCGTTTGATGAGCAATTGCTCAATGCTTACAAAGATGTTGTTCGTCAGCTTTTAGACGGCGCACAGGAAGGCGAGTATGCAGTGCGCCTTCCGGCCGATCAGCAGGTGCATGATTTGCGCGATGAAACGCCGGAGAAAAAATTGCTTATGCAAATTAGCTTTGCCAACTGGCAGCGCGATATGCCTCCCGCACAATTTGTAAATGTGCGCGATGCAGCTATGGTTTGCATTCCGTCTGTTACACCGGCTGCCGAAGTTGAAAAGCTGCTCTGGCAGCTGCCCGCAAATGTACCTGTTGTAGCTGTTCAGCTTTCGGGCAGTATTCCGACATTGCTGCAAATGCCGGCCAGCGAGTACTTCTTCAGCCGCTATTTACGTCCAGCCGAAAAACTTCGGCGCGCATGGACGTTTGCCGGTTTACGCCGCAAGCTCCGCGATAATGAAATGCAATTGGAAATGCTGCTCAACCGCCGCGGCAATTCACAAATCATAAAAGCACCGAAGCTATGAAACAACCGGCTCCTGCACAACGCTTAACGTTGCTGCTGCTTGTTGTGCGGCTGCTCACTCTGGTATTGCCTACAGCAGTAGCCGGGGCATTTGTACTGTATCAGGCAAACATTTCATACACCGCTCTTGATACCGGAATCATTGCACAGGCGGCTTGGTTTGCCGGTGCACTTACAGTAAGCTATATCATTTTTGCTTACCGAGGACGCATCATCGTTTTTACACCGCTGCTGCTGCTCGGTTTGTGGATTACCGGAAGAATTATCAGACAATTGCCCGGCGAGTTTGATGTGTTTGTAGCCGTTGCTCGTTTCGATCTGCACTCGGCACTTATTTTGGCCGGTTGGTTCACCGGATTAATACTTACACGATCACGCTGGTTTCTGGTGATTCCGGTTGCATTGTTTCTCACAGTTACACTCGTAAGCATTTCTTACAGCCCCGAAAACTTAAGTCCCGAAGCTTTACTCACCAATTTTCTGCCCACACTTGTTTGGGTATTCTACATGCTGTTTATGGCTCCGGCCTTGCAGGATTTACGCGAAATCGACGGTAAACGCGGAATTAATTTATTGCTCCGCACTGTTGGATTTATAGCAGTTGTTGTGCTCACGTTTTTTATTGTCACCGAATCGTTTCGCGTAAAATTAGAAGAGAAGAAAGGTGAAATCACGCAGAAAAATAAAGACAGCGGTATTCCCAATGATGATAATGATGATAATGACGGAAATAACAATGATGAGAATGATGGTAAAGACGGGAAGGGAAAAGACGGGAAGGGAAAAGACGGTAAAGGGAAAGATGGTAAAGGCGGTCAAAAAGGGAATTACAACGAGAAGAAAGGACTGCTTGAACGCCCGGTAAAATACGACAAGAACGGACAACCGGTACTACCGCAGCCCGGTGATGAAGGTTTGCGGCTCAAAGACACCATGCAGCTCGACGATCAAATGAGCCGCAATGATTATGTAATGTTTTGCGCTCGTCTCGATAATTTCTTTGCTGACGGAACGCCCAAACCTTTATACTTCGCTTATCATCACCTTTCAAAATTTGATCCAGTAAAAGAGCAATTCATGCGCGATGTGATGGTTCCCCTGCGTGATGAAATGAATGTTGATCCGATGACCATTCCGCTCTATTCAACCGTAACCGACAGTAGCATCATCCGGAACAGCCGCGGATCTAAAAAACGAAAAGTTATAGAAGCCGAAGTGTATATGGCCAGCAATACATGGAAACATGCACTGCTTGCTCCATCGGCTCCATTCTCAGTCCAAACCATTGCAATTGATAAAGGGTTTGATACCACATTCCAGTTTGCCTACCGCGTTAAAAGTTATGCAACTACACTGACGACAACGTATGCCATGGAAAAGGCAGCGTTTCTGCCCAATGTTGCCAACGAAATTCTGCAGAGCTATAACGAACTCAATACTGTTGCCAACTACAACGGCACAGATCCTGCATTTTATAAGTATTACACTGCTTATCCACAGGGTGTGCTGTTTGATTCGATACGCACGCTTGCCGAGAAAATTATTGCTGATGCGGGTGCAACAACACCGCTCGAAAAAGCTGATGCAATAGACAACTATTTTCGCTCGAAAGACGATAACGGAAATCCGCTTTACCGCTACACACTCAATCCCGGAAAAAAAACAGATCCGAATATTCCGACCGCTACCATGCTCGGTAACTTTCTGTTTAAAACTCATGCCGGTTATTGCACGTATTTTACAGGAGCAACCGTGCTTATGCTTCGTGCAGTTGGTGTACCGGCGCGTTTTACAACAGGTTTTGCAACAATAGACCGGAGCGATAAAAACAAAGGCTGGTATTGGTTTTATGGCCGTCAGGCGCATGCCTGGACACAGGTTTATTTTCCGGGCTACGGCTGGATTGACTTTGATACAACCGTAGGCAATACCGACCAGCAAGATGCACCCAAGCCCGACGGAACGCCGCCGCTTCCGCCGCCCCGCCCTTGGCTTGTAGTGCGCGGCCTGGTGCCCGAACTTCCGAAAGACAAAAAACTAACAGCGCGCTTTAATGAAATCAATTTTCATGGCAAAGATTATACGCTTGCTTCCGATGCACTGAAACGTTTTGATGTTTCGCTTTGCCGCGTAAAATACGGACTCAAAGACATCACACTGGCCGCACTCCTGCCCAACGATTCGGTAATTATTGTGTGCTACAACGATCAAACACGGAAAGTACCGCAACCGAGAGATGGTGTTGCCATTGATGATCAGGTGAACAGTTTTGATGAACCAATTATTGCCGATGAACTGCACATCAAACTTCGCCCGGTTCCCGAAAAACTATTGCCGCCAAAACCCAAACCAAAGCCACCGGTAAAAAAAGAACCAACCGATATTCCGTTTATCCTTTGGACAGCCGGAGGCATTGCAGTTGGTTTGACGTTGCTGCTGTTTATGCTTCCCGCATTTGTTTGGCTATGGCTGCGTATGCGTGTGCGATCGGCTAAAAACCTGACCGAAAAAGCCGACCGGATTTACCGCCTCGCCTTGTTCACCTTCCACCAAACTACAGCCGAACGCCGCAACGAAACACCCCTGACTTATGCCTCAGAAACAATTGATCCGAAACTGAGCACGGGCTTTGTGCCGTTTATGCAAACCTACCTGAAACTGAAATACGCAGGCGCAGCAGCAACTCCAGCCGACGAACAGCAAATCAACGCATTTTGGCCGGCCTTTATAACTGCAACACGCAAAAATGCCCGCGGAACATTCCGCTGGTGGCTTAAATTTGCTGATCTTTCAAAAGCCCAGCGCTTCTTGCGCCGCCCGCAGGCCGATCACAACCCTGATACAACATCCGAAACACGATGACTGAAACCACTTCAACATCACGCGAAAAATTAGCCCTACTTACCGATAACATCGGAACCATTATCCGCGGCAAGCAGCAGGAAATCCGTTATGTAATTACAGCACTGCTGGCACGCGGACATATATTGCTCGAAGACAATCCGGGCGCGGGCAAAACACAAATGGCCAAAACACTGGCGCAGTCGATTTCGGGCGGACTAAAGGATGAAGCACCGCTGGCACAAAGCGGCACAGTAGCTTTCCGCCGCATTCAGTTTACGCCTGATTTACTGCCGATGGATCTTATCGGCTCACACATTTTCGACGATACCAAAAAAGATTTCATCTTCAAAAAAGGTCCGCTGTTTACCAATGTATTGCTGGCCGATGAAATTAACCGCGCATCACCAAAAGTGCAAAGTGCGCTGCTTGAGTGTATGGCCGAAAATCAAATTTCTGTGGCCGACAGAACCTATCATCTCGATAAATTTTTCTTTACCATTGCCACACAAAACCCCATTGAAATGGAAGGCACGTATCCGCTTCCGGCGGCACAGCTCGACCGTTTTTTCATGAAAATTAGCTTTGGTTATGTGGCCGAAGAAGTTGAGTTTGATATTTATCAGAACTACCTCACTATTGGTAATGTGCGCGAAAATGTAAAACAGGTGCTAACCTACTCTGATGTTGTTGCACTGCAGCAGGAAGCTGAAACTGTTTATGTGCATCCTGAATTAGTGCGCTCAGTGGTAAACATCACGCAGCAAACCCGCCGCCATCCCGATATTTCGCTGGGCTGCTCAACACGAGGTGGTATCATCTTTATCAAATGCCTCAAAGCTTGGGCATTGCTCATGCAGCGGAATTATGTAATTGAAGATGATATCCGCGCACTGGCACATCCTGTTTTGCATCACCGTTTGCTGTTTCGTAATCGCGATGCACAGCGGACTGCATTGGGTCAGCTTGTTGACCGCGAACTCGAACGCCTTTCTAAACTTCGTATCTCCGGCTAATGAAACGTTTGTTCTTTCTACTTGTTTTGATTTGCGCCGCAACTGTAAAGCTTGCTGCACAAACTGCTGTGCGCGATCAAATTAGTGAAGAGCGGCGTTACATTTCATTTCTCGACGATCAAACGTATGATAAGGCACGCGATTTTATTCGCCGCGACAGCACGTTTTACATTGGTTATCTCTACGAAGGTGGCTTCCGTTACAACCGGGCTACTGATGTAAATGGTTTCCGTTTGGCAACCGAACCGCTCAAGAAAGCACTTGATCTGATAGAGCGCGATTACGATCAGGAACTGCACACACGCACGAATGATATTTACACTTATATGCAGGTGCAAAACCGTCACCGCGATTATGGTTTTATTGTTGATTTTTTGGAACGTGCCTATCAAAACATTGAACGGCCAGACCTTGCAATGGAAGTGCTGATGCGTTATAAAAGCCGGAACATACAGCTCGAATATCCAGCCGAAAGCTACAATACCATTGCATGGATTTATCACCGCAATCGCATGTACACCGCCATGAAATATCCGTTTCTGAAAAACTCAGTGAAGGAGAACAACAAATTGGCCATGCTGTATCTGGATTCGGCACTGATGAAAATTTCGGAAGATGTTTCAGTGAATGTTGGGTTGTATGATGCATCAATGATTCAGAGTCAGCAGTACAGCGTTTATCACTATAAAGCCATTTTACATACGTATGATATGGAAATGGACTCGGCACAATATTATTATGATGTGCTGATGCAGGCCGGTTATTACAGCAGCAACAATTACGCAAACTTTTGCTATATGCGCGGCAGGTTTGAGCTTTCGGAAGAATTTTACCGAGAAGCCGAACAGCGCGACGGGCGCTCCGAAAAACAAACCCGCGAGTACTATTATATGCGCGGCATTCTGGAAGTCTATCGCGCAAACCCTGCCGAAGCCGATACACTGCTTACCCGTGTGCTGGCCGAACAAGGAGCGACACCGGGATGCGGCTGGCACAGTATTGGCCTTGCGCGCTCGCAATACTATGCAGGACTCACGCAGGAAAGCTGCAAAAGCATTCGCAAAGCAGCCAACTTTGAAGAACTGCATATCGGTACAACCTGGGGACAGGAACAGTACTCGCTTTGCGTTGGTGCATTTAATTACTTCTGCCGTTTGCGACTCGAACAGGAATACTATTTCGAGAACGATGAATGGTACTTCTGGTTGAATCCGATGCACTGGTACAACTGCTTCGAACTGGCGGCAAAAGTGAAACAGCAAAAACTATTACTGGCAGGTTTGTTGGCAGCTAATCCGGAACGCGCTGAAGTAGTTTACAGCTTGTTTTCTTCCGAGAACTTACTTGGGTTCGATGAAGTTCTTGGTATTATTGACGGCTACGGGAATGAATATTTCATTGAGATGTTCAAGAAAAAATTAGAAACCGATAAGCGGAAAGAAGTTCTTATTTATTTCAAATACTTTATCGGCCGGTTATACATCAATGAAGGGAATGATGATGAGGCCGAAAAATGGCTGAAGGAAGTTATCAGCGATCCGCAAATCAACGATCAGTTCTCAAAACTTCTGTATGCGCGCACTTGTGAAGCAATGGCACTTATTAAAGATGGTGATGAACAGCAGGAATGGATCAGGAGCATGTTTGAAGCTTATCCGCAACTCCTGCCCTACACCGATCTGAAACCCGAATTTCGCCTTGTAGTTTCAGGCGATGTTGAATCAGGCGAAGGAGAAGAATTGATAGACGCACTGAAAAACTGTGCTATTGATTGGGAAGACGGAGAAGCACTTTTTACTGCTTACGTAGAAGTAAGCCAAACCGATAACGGTCTTAACGTAAACTGCTCGGTTGATGGTTCAAAAGTAAAAAGCAGTTTCAAGGTTAATCCCGGCGATGCTGAGAATGGCGGAAAAAAACTTGCTTACCGACTTTTCGGCATCAACAAACAAACACTCGGCGAACCCGAAGAAGAACTGATTGAGGTAGAAACTACCGACAAAGCAAATGCAGATTCTCTGCGAAACGTAAAGTAAACTATTTGCTTCCTTGTTGTTTCGCCCGCTTTTCAAACGCTGTATTCAAAGCAGTAATCAAATCATCGGCCTGCTCTTTTAAATTTCCAGAACGGTTTTTGAAATGCTCTTTTCCTGTAGTCAGGTAAGTAAGATAATCGGAAGCCTGTTCTCTGCGCAGCGATGCGTATTCATTAAACTGTTTGGCAATATACTTTTCGTTCGAATCAAGCTCAAGCGTTGTCATCTCTTTGGTGAGTTCTTCCATTTTTTTACGCTGCTCAAGTACTTTGGTCTTGTAATCCTCAGCCGAAACTTTTTGTCCCTGCGATTCGGCCACTATGAAATAGTTTTCGGCTTCGGCTGTTGTTTGATCCATATCTACAAATTGTCCGATCAGTTCAACAGAGCGGTTACGCTCTTGAACTGGTTCAGCTGCCAACACATAAAATATGCTTATCGCTATTATTCCAACTGCAATACCAATCAGCCAAAATCTTTTAAGCGCCACAAGTCCGTCGCGCACTACACGAAGGTCTAAGTAATTGATGTAGCCAAAAATCAAACCTGAAATTAACCCTCCGATATGTGCTGCATTGTCAACATCACCTTTCAAACCATAAACAAGATTATAGCCTACAAAAAGCAACATTGAAGAAAGAAATTCCTGCCTGAATTGTGAATTCAAAAGGCGTGTAGTAAGTAATGCAAGAAAGAACCCAACAATTCCAAATGCAGATCCCGACGCTCCGGCAGCAACCATAGGATTTGTATGCCACCAGGCACTGACGACACTGGCAATAATACCGGTGAGAATATAGAACGTTAAAAATCTCCAGCGTCCAATTAATGCTTCCAGATACACTCCGATCTGAAAAATAGCAACCATATTCATTATTAAATGAATCACACCGATATGCAGGAAAGTGCTGGTGAATAATCGCCACGGCTGACCTCCAAATGTATATGGAGGATAATTTGCGCCCCAATCAATAAGCGTTTGAACATCCGGGGTAACTGGGCTGGCTCCGCCAATAACCATCAATACCCAAACAGCCACATTAATGTAGATGAGCAGCGGGGTAAAAAAGTAATTTCCTTTCGGGATAAAATACTTCATCATGATTACAAATCTTTATTCAGAACAACACCTTCAGCATTTAGAAAAATACTGAAGGTGCGTTATGTTATTTTGCGAATGAATTATTTCACCAATACCATTTCATCAATCAGGTATCCTGCACCGGCATATTTATCGATGATGAAAAGTGTGTAGCGAATATCGAGCGTAATGTTGCGGCAAATAGAAGGATCGTAATTAACATCGCTCATTGTTCCTTCCCAGCAACGGTCGAAGTTTGTACCGATAAGATTTCCTTGCGCATCAATCACCGGACTGCCTGAATTTCCACCGGTGGTGTGGTTGGATGCAATGAAGCAGGTATGAATTTTTCCGTCTTTTGCAGCATAACGGCCGTAATCTTTTTTCGCATGAAGGTCTTTCAGTTTCTGCGGAACTTTGTAGTCGGCAATGGTATCGCTTTCTTTTGCAATCAATTCATCCAATGTGGTGAACCAATTGTAGTTCTTGCCTTCGGGTGTTGAATAACCTTCTACTTTACCGAAAGATACACGCAGTGTAGAGTTTGCATCAGGGTAAAAACGGCGGTCGGTAAAAACATCCATTTGTGCCTGCATATAAGTACGGTTTAAACGACCGATTTCATCGTTATACTTATTGTACTCAGGCTGAATTTTTATTGTGAAATGATCGAAAAGCTGAACAGCAAGCTTGTATGCAGGATCTTTTTCAATGGTTTTGTATGCCGAAGGCTTGTAACTATTTACAAGCGCTGTAAGTTTTGCAGCATTCGAAAACATTGATTTCTTATATAACTTTTTGAAATAGCTGCCGAAGTTGTTATTGATACTACCCCAAACAGCAGGACGCTTTTCGGGATCCATACCTTTGTCCATTGCTGCAAACATTGAAACAGCCAGCTTTTGATCTACACCTGCATTGAAGTTCTTATAGAACGCGGGAATATTCTTCTTCAGCGCATCAAGTGCTTTCCTGATTTCTGCTGTATCGGGAACCGGAGCTTTGCTCAATTCAACCAGCTTTTTATAGCTGTTAGCCATGCGCAGCATTTCAACAGTAAGCACACCTTCGGTAAAATAGTCGAAAGCTATTTGCCAGGGTTTAAGTCCTGTATGCTGAGTTTGTAGTTCTGCAAGTACAGTTCCGTATTTTGATGAAAGCTGCGGATCGGCAGTAACGCGGCGCATGAACTCAGCTTCGTAGTTTTGCTTTTTCTCTACCGCTTTATTATCGCGCAAACCTTTCATCTCGCCCTGCCATTTTTTCCAGGCATTCGCAATTCCGTTGTATTTGGCAGCATACTGAATACGCACTACGTTGTCCTGACGCATTCCGGCGCGGATAATATCGAGGCGCTTTGTACGGAGATCAACTTTGAGCGGATCAGAAACATCAGCAATCATACTCACCGCATACGAAGAAATATACTCAGTAGTGCGGCCGGGAAAGCCATAAACTAATGTGAAATCATTCTCCTGCGCACCGCGCATTGAGATCGGGAAAAACTTGCGGGGCTTGAACGGTACATTGTCTTTCGAATACTCAGCCGGACGATTATTCTTGTTGGCATAAATACGGAAAAGCGAAAAATCGCCGGTATGGCGCGGCCACATCCAGTTATCGGTATCACCGCCAAAGTTTCCGATAGCTGTAGGCGGAGCACCAACCATGCGCACATCAGTAAATGTTTCAGTGATAAACATATAATAAACATTGCCATAGAAAAATCCGCGCACCATTGCTTCGTAGCCATCTTTGGTGTTTTCTTTTTCTATCTTTTTAATGTTTTCACGAATCACAACGGCTCGTTTTGCTTCGGGAAGGTTTGATGAAACACCATCAAGTATTTGCTTGGTCACATCTTCCATACGAATGATGAACATAGCAGTAAGACCGGGACACGGCAGTTCCTCGCTGCGGTTCATTGCCCAGAAACCATTGGTGAGATAATCTTTTTCCACCGAACTATGGTACTGAATTTGTCCGTAGCCGCAGTGGTGATTAGTAAGCAACAAACCTTCGCCGGAAATCAGTTCCGAAGTACAGCCACCGCCAAACTGAGCAACAGCATCTTTCATGCTGGTGTTGTTTACGCTGTAAATATCGGCTGCCGAAAGTTTATAGCCGCGGGCTTTCATATCGGTAATGTTCATCTGCTCAAGCAGCAGCGGAAGCCACATACCTTCATCAGCACGAAGCGGAAGCAGGAACAGCATAAGCAGCAATGTGGCTGCTGTACGTTTAAGGAGTGCGGTGATTTTCATATTGTAAAAATAGGGATTGACGGTTGTTCTGTGGGTTTGGTTTGATGAACGGAGATACTGCATTAACAGCGGCTTACTCCACTACTTTTCCGTACAAATCAAACTCTTCTGCTTTTTCAATCAGCACTTTTGTGAAGCCGCCGATACGCAGATAATTATCTTTTGCTGAAATCAGTACTTCGTTATCTACTTCGGGCGAATCAGCTTCGGTGCGGCCGATGAAGTAATCGCCTTCTTTGCGGTCGATCAGCACATCGTAAATTTTTCCGACGCGCTGCTGGTTGAGTTCCCAGGAGATGCTTTGCTGCACTTCCATCACAGCTTCGGCACGCGCCTGTTTTACATCGGCCGGCACGTTGTCTTCGAGCGAAAACGCATGTGTATTTTCTTCGTGCGAATAGGTAAACACACCGAGACGATCAAACCGGGTTTCCTCTACCCAGCGCAGCATTTCCTGGTGATCCTGTTCAGTTTCGCCGGGATAGCCGGTGATGAGCGTTGTGCGCAAAGTTATACCCGGCACTTTCTCTCGAATCTGGTTGACGAGATCAATTGTTTTTTGCTTAGTTGTACCTCGGCGCATGCTTTTAAGCATGTTATCCGTAATGTGCTGCAGCGGCATGTCTAAGTAATTGCAGATGTTTGGCGTGTTGCGCATTACATCAAGCACATCTTCCGGGAAGCCGCTCGGAAACGCATAATGCAAGCGAATCCAGCGTATGCCTTCAACCGCTGCGAGGCGCTCCATGAGTTCGGCAAGGTTACGTTTTCCGTAAAGATCAAGGCCGTAATAAGTAGAATCCTGAGCGATGAGAATTAATTCCTGCGTTCCTTTTTTCGCCAGCGATTCGGCCTGCGAAACAAGTTGCTCGATAGGAACAGAAGCATGTTTGCCGCGCATGAGCGGAATCGCGCAAAACGAGCACGGACGATCACAGCCTTCCGAAATTTTGAGGTAGGCAAAATGCTGCGGCGTTGTAAGAATACGTTCGCCAACAAGCTCGTGCTTGTAATCAGCTTTCAGAGTTTTAAGCAGTCGCGGTAAATCGCGTGTACCGAACCAGGCATCTACTTCCGGAATTTCTTTTTCGAGATCCGGGCGGTAGCGTTCGCTGAGACAGCCGGTAACATAAACCTTCTCCACCAGCCCCTGATCTTTTGCATCTACAAACTGGAGAATCGTATCTATGCTTTCCTGTTTTGCATTTTCAATAAATCCGCAGGTATTGATAATTACAATAGCGGCATCACCTTGGGTGCTTTCGTGCTCAACTTCATATTCGTTTGCGCGGAGTTGCCCCATGAGCACTTCCGAATCAAAAATATTTTTGGAGCAGCCTAACGTTACCACGTTGACCTTGTTCTTGCGAAGTGTCTTGGTTTTCATGCGGGTGCAAAGGTACGGAAAAGCTGCGGAGCGTCACCTGCTATTGCTTCGACTCAGCAGCACGCCGGTCAACAGCTTTCAGGTCGCGGATGATATAGGCATTGGGACGGTTCAGCACATTGCGTACATTCTCAAGTTCGGCGGCAGCCAGCTCGCGGGTTGCAAAATTCCCGACTAATGTAAGTGTGTATTTCCCGTTTACTACCTGACGTGCATCGGGATATTTGGTTTGTGCCAGCTTTAATTCAGAATTTGCTTCACCGCGCAGCAAATCTGTACCTATCAGAATACTGTACCCCTCTGTTTGTACGGGCTTTATTGCTGGAGGTTTGGGTGAAGTTGGCTTGGGCTTTGTGTCGGTCGTAGTCGGCTTCTGAGTTGTTGTAACAGTGTCCTCGCTCCGGATTGCGCTGTCTTTAGCGGTAACCCAATCGTTACCAGCAAGCGGAACATTAATAGCTTCTGGCATTACCCCTGCTTTGGCGGCGTAAGCATCAATAACCCATTGCCGCTGTTCGTGCGAAAGGTCGATCAGTTTTAAACTATCGAGCAGCACAAGTTTCATGGCAATAAGCGTTTCATCTTCACTGTCGAGCGCTTTGAGCAATAAATCAGATTGTTGTTTGCGTTTGAGTTCGGCCAGGGTTTGATTATGCTCGTAGTTTTTAATAACAATATCAACTGTTAAGCCAAGAACGGCTGTAATCGTTGCAATGAGAATTGGATTAAAAAGAACCTTTTTGACCTTGCTGCCCGAATGTTCTTTTTCCTGAAGTTCAATTTCACGGCGGCGTAAATCAAGTTCGCGGTTTGCTTTTTCTTTCTCAAAACTAAATTTTTCGATTTCGAGCTGATGAAGATTATCCATAATTGATGAGGTTTGCTTTGATGAAAAATAGGAAATACAAGTAAGCACGCAGACATCTGTTTATAAATTCGCCAACATTCATTAACAAACTTCTTTAACACAAACTGTTGCAGACCAATTATCTTTGCTAAATACTCATTTCTAATACTCTTAACTATGCTAATTACAACCACAAGCACACTCGAAGGCAAACAAATTACCCGTTACTTCGGACTCGTTTCAGGCGAAGCCATTATCGGTGCTAATATTGTAAAAGATTTCTTTGCAGGAATCACTGATATTGTAGGCGGACGCGCCGGCATGTACGAGAAAAGTTTGCGCGATGCAAAAAACATTGCTCTTGAGGAAATGACCCAAATGGCAAAGCAAATGGGCGCAAATGCTATTATCGGTGTTGATCTCGACTACGAAACTGTAGGTAATGGCTCAATGCTGATGGTAAGCGCAACCGGAACTGCAGTAATCACAAATTAATGACAGAACGAAGAAAGAGAGCGAGAGCGTAATACAGAGCGTAAAAAGAGAGCGAGAGCGTATAAATACGACACTCGCTCTCTTTCTGTTTCTCGCTCTGTTCTTCGCTCTCGCTCTGTTTCTCGCTCTGTTCTTCTATCGTTTGAAAAGAGAATCTACAAATTCGGATTTGTTGAATACCTGTAAATCGCCAATCTTTTCGCCTACTCCGATGTATTTTACCGGAATTTTAAATTGATCGGAGATGCCAATTACTACTCCGCCTTTGGCGGTTCCGTCGAGTTTGGTTACAGCGAGTGCAGTTACATCTGTGGCGGCGGTAAACTGTTTGCACTGTTCAATGGCATTTTGACCGGTTGATCCGTCGAGCACAAGCAGCACTTCGTGCGGGGCATCCGGAATTACTTTCTGCATTACTTTTTTGATCTTACTCAACTCGTTCATGAGGTTGATCTTGTTGTGCAGACGGCCGGCAGTATCAATAATTACAACATCAGCATTTTTAGCAACGGCCGAGTTGAGTGTATCAAAAGCCACCGAAGCCGGATCAGCGCCCATGCCTTGTGAAACAATAGGCACGTCAACGCGCTGCGACCAGATGGTGAGCTGATCTACAGCCGCTGCGCGGAAGGTATCTGCAGCACCAAGCATTACACTTTTGCCGCTTTGCTTGAACGCATTGGCCAGCTTACCGATGGTGGTTGTTTTACCCACACCGTTTACGCCAACCACCATTATCACGTAAGGCTTTTTACCTTCCGGAATGCTGAACTCGCGCAGGTCTTCGGTGTTATTTTCGGCCAGCAGCGCGGCTATTTCATCGCGCAGAATACTGTCGAGCTCCGAAGTATTTACATACTTATCGCGCGAAACACGTTCCTCAATGCGCTTGATGATTTTGAGTGTGGTTTCAACGCCTACATCAGAAGTAATAAGCACTTCCTCTAGGTTGTCGAGCACTTCTGCGTCAACGGTTGATTTGCCCACCACTGCGCGGGCGATTTTAGAGAAAAACGTTTCCTTGGTCTTGGAAAGACCCTGATCGAGATTTTCTTTTTTCTCTTTACTGAAGAAATTAAAAATGCCCATAGCGCAGGTATTCAGAAACGACAAAAGCTCCTTTCGGTGAAAGAAGCTTCAATCGGTTTCGCATGTTTGCGAAATTACTTTTTATCAGACAGGAAGTCTTTGATGTGGTCGTTATGAACCACTTCTTCCTTGAATGCATAAGCGCCGGTTTTCGGCGATTTTACCATTTTGATTACGCGGGTGAACTGCTTTCCTTCACCTGTTTTGAGCGTAGCAACAACTTTCTTAGCCATGACGGATAGACGTTAGCCTGTTGATTACTTAATTTCTTTATGAACGGTCATGCGCTTGAGGATAGAATTGTACTTCTTCATCTCAATACGCTCGGGAGTGTTCTTCTTGTTCTTCGTGGTGATGTAACGAGAAGTACCGGGAAGCCCGCTTTCCTTATGCTCTGTGCATTCGAGAATTACCTGAATGCGGTTACCTTTCTTAGCCATGGTAATTTGTGCTTTTACTTAATCGGACGGCAAAGGTAATCATTCCTCCCGTTTACACAAATCTGGAATGTATTTTTTTCTGCCGAATGATAAATATTTAGTGATGCTGATGTCCCTGAGGCAGTTCCGGGCGGCGGTTCAGGTAGCTTTCCACCTGCATCATTACTTCAATTTCGGGTATCGTTTTGGGAATTCCGCCCGAAAGATTCTCAGGATCTCCTGTGGTAATAAGTATATCATCCTCAATACGGATACCGATATTCCACCATTTCGGGTCGCAAGGCGAGCCTTCGGGGATGTAGATACCTGGTTCTACCGTAATTACATTTCCCGGCTGCAGACGGCCGTATAAACCGGGATCGTGCACATCAAGGCCGAGATAATGTGATGTTCCGTGGAAAAAATAATTCTGAAAATCCTCTTCTTTGGTAATAATGCCTAATTCGAGCAGGCGTTTTTTTACCACGGCCACGGCGGCTTTGTGCGGGGCGCGGAATTCATTACCGGCGCGGGATGCAGTAATTCCGGCGATCTGTGCTTCGAGCACAATGTTATAAATAGCTTTTTCTTCATCCGAAAACTTCCCGTCAACCGGCAATGTGCGGGTAATATCTGCAGTGTAGCCATGATATTCGGCACCGGCATCGAGCACAATGAGGTTATTCCCGGTTAAAGGTTTCCGGTTGGTGGTGTAGTGCAGGATGCACGAATTTTCACCTCCGCCGCAGATACTCGGATAGCCGACAGATTCGGCACCGCGGCGGCGGAATTCGTATTCCAGAATAGCCTGGGTTTCGTATTCGCCCATGCCCGGCTCCAGCGCTTTAATCATTTCAATATGTGCTGCACAGCTTATGTTAATGGCTTTCCGCAGCAGCACCATTTCTTCGGGCTGTTTGATCTGGCGCAAAACCGCCATGTACTCTTCAAGCCGCTGGTTTTCGTTGTTGCTGTTGCCCTCAGTACGGCGACCAAAACGGGTAACCAGATCATACAAATCGCCCGAATCGTAGGTATGATCACGAATATCCTGCGGAAGTTTATCGAACAGCACTTTACTGAACCGCTTGAAATCTATTTTAAGATCGGCAAGAGCTTTGTTGCTCAGTACACGGTCTATCTTCAGCGTTTTTTTTGCACCCGCCGGACCAAGTCGGCGACCAGTCCAAGCTTCTTCTCCCGCACTGCGATCCTGTACCAGCAGAATTTCGTTTGTAAAGAGCGTATCTATGGCAATTTTCTCTTTGAAAACCAGCAGCATGGCATTCGGTTCACGCAAGCCGGTGAGGTAGTAAAAATTCGGATCGGGATGATAATCGTAGTCCACATCATTGGCCCGGTTGCGCACCGGCGAGGCAAAGAACACGGCCACGGAACTGTCGGGCATTAACGCACGGAGCGCATTGCGGCGGCCTTCGTGAAATTCGGGCGTGAGCAAATCGGTATCGTAGTTGTACTTGCCGCCGTCGCCGGCAGAAACCAGCAGCAGGAAAGGCAAAAACCAAAAAGCACGGAGTGAACGCATAAACTGAGTAGATTAAAAAAAGTCCCGACTGAATGACCAGCCGAGACAAAACTACAAAACGTTGTCCGCCAAAGCGAACAACGTTTGTTATAAGGTATCAACCGGATATTAACCGGTGAACAGGAATTACAGGCGGATCAAACCAAGCTCAGCACCGCGCTTGAGGGCTTCTTTGATGCCGATTTTGTTGATGGTACGCATTCCTGAAGTTGACACTTTCAGGGTGATAAAGCGGTTTTCTTCGGGAAGGAAGAAACGCTTTTTGTGTACGTTCGGAGTGAAAGTACGCTTGGTTTTGCGGTTTGAATGCGACACGTTGTTACCAACAATAGTGCGCTTACCGGTAATCTGACAAACTTTTGACATGACTCAATGCTTTATTTTCCGAAAACGGAGTGCAAATATCGGATATTTTTTGAGTGTGGCAAATGCGCACACAGTTTTTTTGAGATTATCGGCGAAAATAATGAAAATGAAGCGATTGCATTGAGGTAAAACTCGTTTCAATAGAAAATAACCGGAAATTGAACGGACAGATAACCTGAAAATGAATAAAGAGCCCGAAAATTATGCTGTTTAAACGACGATATTTTTACGGTCAATCTGTTGCCGATAATTCTTCGACTAATTGGTTAAGTTTTTTAGCCAGCAAGTCTTTCGGAATAAGCTTGGTTTCATAATCAGCAATCATTGCCGGAAGAGCTTCTGGCTAAAGCATATTCCACAACTTCGGTATCTTTTCCTTTACAAAGTAATATTCCGATACTCGGCTTTTCGTGTGGTCGTTTTACATCCCGGTCGAGTGCTTCGAGGTAAAAATTGAGTTTCCCTAAAAACTCAGGCTCAAACTCCTGAATTTTAAGCTCAAACAAAACAAGGCACTGCAAATCACGATGATAAAACAGAAGATCGGTGTGATAATCTTTATTACCAACCTGCATCCGGAATTGACTGCCCATGTAAGTAAAGCCTTTCCCAATTTCAAGAATAAACTTTTGCAGGTTTTTCACCAAAGCTGTTTCAAGGTCTTTTTCAGAATGACCTTCGGGTAAATCCAGAAACTCAAAAATATACGGGTCCTTGAACAGGTTTTTCGGAAGTTGGAGTATTTCAGGTGTTAATTTCTGGTTGGCCAGCACGGTTCGCTCAAAAGTGGCTGAATTGAGTTGCCGTTCCAGCTCACGTTTCGACAGCTTCTCGCGAATACACTGATGAATGTAAAACATCTTTTCCTCAGGCAATTTAGCCTTCGACAGAATCAATAAATGATGCGTCCAACTGATCTTTGTAAGCACTGAAGAAACGAATGCTCCTGCTCTTTTTTCAAATTCATCTAATTGTGTCACCACTGGTGACACAATTTCAACTATTTCATTTTCAGGCTTTTGTAATTGTGTCACCAGTGGTGACACAAATGCAGGATCGGTGTAAGTATCGTAAAATTGCTTCATCCGGTAAAGACCGCGGCGGTTAAAACCTTTCATTCCCGGAAAGCGCTTTTCAATATAGTCGGCTAAATCATCAACTGTGCTTTCACCCCAGATTCCCTGTGATACGCGAAGTGAAACTATGCCGCCAACATTAAAGTAGAGCCGAACAAGTTCTTCATTCACTTTCTGGTAGGCACGCGCCTTGGCGCTTTCAATGAGGTGCAGTATTTCCTCAAAATCATCATTTTTCTTTCGCAGAGCCATACATTACTATGAAATACGGTAATTACTGTCAATGAAAAATTCATTAACCGGCTGCAATAAAGCAAAACACACTTAGAACTGCAAATAAATGGGCAACAACTGCTCGGCCTGTTTCATCTGAATCACCATCCAGATAAAGCCGAGCAGCAGCAGTACGCGGGCATACGAAGGCCAGCGCCCGAGAGAAACCTGCACTTTTTCCTCGATGCGCTCGGGAATAAAATGCAGGGCAAAACCAATAAGCATAATGGTCATAACCGGCCAATAGCCAGAGATAGTAGCCCAAAATGTTTCGGGCGCAAAATTGCCGGTGATTTGTGTGATGATAACCGAAGCCTGTGCAAAATCTTCGGTGGCGAAGAAAATCCACGCGAAACAGACAATGTGGAACGTGAGCAAAACACCCAACACCCGGCGGACCGGATTATTAGACACAGGCAAAATTTTAAGCCGGAGTTTATCGAATGCCAGCGCAACGCCGTGCAGGAAGCCCCAGAACAAAAAGTTCCACGAAGCTCCGTGCCACAAGCCGCCTACCAGCATCGTCAGCAATTGATTAAGGCTTGAGGCAAATGTTTCGCGCTTGCGGGTAATGAGTGCCTGAACCACCAGCAGCGCAATAATACAAACAAGAACGATCAGCGGCCAAACACGATGCTCCTGTACAAAAGCATAACCTGCCCAAACCGCTGCCCCGCCAAAAAATAAGATGCCGGTAATCCATGCGCCGATACTTACTTTGCGGTTGCCGCCCAGCGGAATGTACAGGTAATCGCGGAGCCAGGCCGAAAGCGAAATATGCCAGCGCCGCCAAAACTCAGTAACGTTGCCCGACTGATACGGCGAACGGAAATTGGCTGGAATCTTAAAACCCATCCACCGCGCCATACCGATTGCCATATCTGAATAGCCTGAGAAATCGCAGTAAATACGCAATGCGTAGCAATAAACTCCCAGCAAACATTCTACTCCGCTGTGTTTCGAAGGATCATCGAAAATGTACTGCCCGTAATTCAACCAGATAAAATCTGAAATCACCACCTTGCGGAAAAGTCCGCTGAGAATAAGATAAAGCCCAGCACCAATATCTTCCTGCGTTATGCGGATGTCTTGCCTGATTTGCGGAATAAAATCGGCAGCACGCACAATCGGCCCCATCATCAGTTTCGGGAAAAAAGAGAGGAAGAAACAGTAATCGGCAAAGCTGCTCACGGGCTTGAAGTGACCGCGATACACATCGAGTGTGTAGCTCAAATTTTCGAAGGTGTAGAACGAAATCCCAACCGGAAGTATAAGATCAAGCGGATCTAGGTGACCGGCTCCTGCATCGTTAATTATTTGGATGAAGAAATTGGTGTATTTGAAGTAAAACAGCAATCCAAGATTGACGAGAATGCTGATAACGAGCAATGTCTTTTTAATGGCCTGCGTTCGTGCTTTCCAGATAGCATTGGAAAGGTTGAAATCAACTACTGCCGCAATCATTATAAACCCAACATACCAGCCGCAGGCTTTGTAGAAGAAGTAAAGTGAAAACACCGTAAACACAATTACCCGCGTGAGTTTGTGTTTGTGAATCAGTAAATAGAAAAACAGAAATATGGTAAAGAAATAGAAGAAGAATCCGCTGTTGAACATGAGCGGGTTTTCTTTATCATAAAGGAGCTGCTGAAGCAGTTTGCTGAAGTCGATGTCGAACATACGGCTTACTTTCCGTGAACACGGATTACATATTTATCGTAACCGGCCATAATTGCCATGCTGAGTAATTCGCCCTGAAGCTGGTAGCCTTTTTTATTGAAATGCAGCCGGTCTTTGTGCGATAATCCGGCCACATACCATTTGCTCATTGAGCCGTAGCCACCCATTACGCCGTATAAATCCCAACTTGCCGTACCCAGAGAATCGCTTGCAGCAAGTAATGTTTTTCGGGCTTTGCCCATGTCCGGGTTTTTCAGAAAACCACGCCGGGTGCGGCGGAATGAATCGCCGGGCGTTGTAGTGAGAATGGCTGTTTGCGGCGCAACGGTTTTCAAACGCTGAATAAACAGTTCGATGTTTTTGCGGTAAGCAACATCACTGTAGCTGGTCGAAAAACCTTCGTTGGTGCCGAGCGAAACAATCACCAGATCGGGGATGAGACTTGTAAGCTGATCTAAGAAAAATTCGGCAGCATTGTAGTTACGGTATTCGCCTCCGTTTACACCAACCATGTGGTAAAGAATACCGGGCTGCTGATTTTCGAGCACCATGCCGTAAATCTGAAGACGGCGGGCTGCTGAATCGGCCGGAATGCAGTCGATTACGATTTCATCGCGAAGCGAATCGAAAGTAAAAACAGTAGCAAATGCCGCTGCACTCGGCTGTTTGGTTCCGATGCGGCAGTTAAACGGATCGCAAACGGCAACATTGAAACTGCCGGGGCCGGAACTGTGCAGCACGGTTATTTTGTTGAAGGCATAGTTCAAACTGCCCTGCGGACTTACTTTGAGTCCGAATGCGGCCATGGTGTCTATCGCTTCGAGCGTAAAGCCGCATAAACCGATGGGCAGATTGGGTTCGGCTTTCAGCATACGGCGAGAGTTCCAGTTACCTGCTGCAGTGGTTTTGTAAGTCCACGGCTCATTTGATTTGGCTACGCGATACGGAAAAACCAATCCGCGACCGGCATTGCCGAATTCGGTTTGGAAATTGGCGCGCACTGTTCCGGAAAGGAAATCGGCCTGAATGTGTGAATCGCCGATGTGCAGAATGCTTACCGATTTGCGCTTGCCCTGTTTGAGCTCCCAAAGCTTTTCGTAAAAACCGGCCAGCGCTGTGCTGTCGTTGCGGATCACATTCAGATCGCGGCGGATAAACGGATAAGCCGCCAGCATCTGGTCGATGGTTTGACCGGCGGGCGGGGTTTGCGCGGGAGCTTCGCTGCATGAGGCAAGGAGCCACAGCAGAATCACCGGCACAAGACTAAGTTTTCTGAGCCGAGTGATGATAGACATCGTATTCGCGCATTAATTCGTTAAACAATAAGGTGGCTACTTTGCGCGCACCGCGGTGGTTGAAATGGGTGTAATCTTTGTTGGCGTAAACGGTATCACCTTTCACCCATTCTACCATGCTTCCGGTTCCGCCCATAGCATCAAACAGGCTCCAGAATGCGCAGCCGGTGTTTTGCGCCATCTGCCGCTGTGCCTGAAGCAGAATGGGAATTGCGGGATCTGTGGTATATCCTTCGGGACCGCGCCAGCCTTTATCGGCAGCACCAACAATGAGAAAGCTGGCATTGGGAAAAGCAAGCCGAAATTTCTCAATTACTTTGGTCATATCATCGGCATACCACTTGTAGCTTTTTTGTTTGCTGTTTACAACGTTTACACCAAAATGCAGGATAATGAGATCGTAATTCAGCTCTTCATCTAATCCGCGCAGCACATTGGCCGGCCACGAAGCCAGCGGCAGTCCGCTGTTTCCGCGCATCGCGAAATTATCGACAAACACTCCGCTGTCGCTGTCCATGCTGAATCCATAAACGTACTGCGGACTTCCCGCTGAGAACGTAGCGCGCACTTTTTTTACGGGTTCGGTAGCCAGAGTAAGTGTGTTCACCGGTTTGCTTCCATCCATGCGGTAATTTCGTCCGTTGCAGTTAACAACGCCACCTTCACTGCGGCCAAAAAACATACGCACATTGCAGAAGCGGTCGAGGCGCGGGCGGTTAACAGCAGTGTAGTTTACCCAGCTTCCTCCGGCGGGTTCAGCCAGCGAGTCTTCAGGCACAATGCCGCCTGTTGATGGCTGAAACGTATGGCCGGTAATTCCGGGGCCGCAATCGCAGCCGGGAGGTTTGGTGAGGAAATGATCTGTCCAGTTGGTAGAAAAGCTATGAATAATTGTCTGGCGAAATCCGGCAACAATAGAGGTTACGGGCATAAAACCAACACCTTCTCCGCCAAATGTATCCTGCAGCGATTTGCGTAAATCTTGCGTAACAAGATCGCCTTCCACCATTGAATCACCAAAGTAAGCTACCCGAACAGATTTCTTTTTTCCGGCACGAAGCTGATCAAGCGCCAGATAAAAACGGATAAGCCCGCCTAAGGTATCAGAACCATATTCGGCAATGGCCGTTTTATCTTTTCCGCTTTCGAGTTTAACACCGCGCTGAGCCAGAAATGCTGAATCAAGAAGCGGTTTTGTGGTGGGAGCTTTTTCAAGCTGACCTGTTGCCAAAACATCTCCAATGGTATTAACAGGCTTCGCAGTAAATGCACCAATTGTAAAACTGGTATTGGTCACTGAAAACAGTGTAAATACGACAACAGCTGCCAGCAGCAGGAGCAGCGGTTCTGCAATATGATTTTTATTGGCCGAATTTTTCATCACAAACAGGGCAAAGGTAATCAATAGCTGCACTGCCGAAGGGCTTTCGTACAGGTGTTAATATTTACTGAATAACTGTGACACTGCTTCATTAACAAAAAATCGCCCGTAGCTTTGCAGCATGCTAGCCGAACTGATAACTATTGGCGATGAAATTCTCATCGGTCAGATTGTAGATACCAACTCTGCCTGGATGGGCGAACAGCTTAATCTTGCAGGAATTGCGGTAAAACAGATCACTTCAGTTTCTGATGATCCGCAGCACATTATCAAAGCCCTTGATGAAGCACAAACTCGGGCAGATCTGATTTTGATTACCGGCGGACTCGGGCCTACAAAAGATGATCTCACCAAAAAAACTTTGCGTGATTATTTTAAGATGGGCTGGCGAACGGATGCCGATGTAGAGGAAGATGTAAAAGCGATTTTCAAAAAGTTTGGCCGCGAGCCCGGCGGTGTAAATATGCTGCAAGCTCAGGTGCCTGATGGTTGCCGTGTAATTCGTAATTACAACGGAACTGCACCGGGCATGTGGTTTGAGCAGAACGGAAAAATTTTTGTTTCCATGCCCGGTGTGCCTTACGAAATGAAAGGACTGATGAGCGGGGGCGTTATTCCGCTGCTTCGCGAGAAATTCAGCCTGCCGTTTATTTACCACCGCACTGTGCTCACACAAGGCATCGGAGAATCGATGCTGGCCGAGCGTATTGAAGCCTGGGAAGACAGTCTGGCGCCGCTCGGAATAAAATTAGCTTATCTGCCAGCGCCTTCAGTAGTGCGTTTGCGGCTGAGTACATCAGGAAGCGACGAAAGTAAAATCCGCAAAGCAGTTGATGCCAAAGTAGAGGAATTGCTGCCGCAAATTGAACAATGGCATTATGGTTTTGGTGAGGAAACTTTAGCCGAAATCACCGGAAAAATACTGCTCGAACGCGGCCAAACTGTTTGCACAGCCGAAAGCTGCACCGGCGGCAGCATTGCACAGGCAATAACATCAGTAGCCGGCAGCTCTCAATGGTTTATCGGCGGCTGGGTCAGCTACGCCAACGAAGTCAAAATAGCACAGATTGGTGTGCCCGAATCACTGATCGAAAAGCACGGCGTAGTAAGTGAAGAAGTGGTAACCGAAATGGCCCGTGAAGCACGCATCCGAATGAAAACCGACTACGCTGTTGCAGTTTCCGGCATTGCAGGACCCGGCGGCGGATCGGAAGAAAAACCGGTTGGCTTAGTTTACATTGGTGTGGCAAACGAAACCGGTGTAGTTGTAAAACGCTATCAGTTTGGCGGCGACCGCAACCGGAATATCACCGCTGCAACACTTTCGGCACTAATGCTGCTCAGAAAAACCTTGCTAGGCATTACAGTTTAAGCCAGTTCTTTTGTTCTGGCAAAGTATTTGTTAGCTTCGTAATCATTATCAAACACCTTGAACAAGATACTGCAATGAAAAAGTTTGTATTTATTCTCGCAGCCGGCAGCATGGCGCTCGCAGCCTGCAATGAGCTCAGCAAAGTAGCCGGCGATTTGGGCAAACAGGTAGGAACCCTTCCCGGACAGCCTCTCACCAGTACCGAAATTGTAAACGGACTTAAAGCCGCCCTGCAGCAAGGCACTAATAAGTCAACAGGCTCTGCTTCTCAGGTCAATGGCTTTCTTAACAATCCGCTGATCCGCATTCCTTTTCCGCCTTCTGTACAGAAAGTAAAAGATGCTGTTATGAAAGTTCCGGGCGGACCAGGCATGATTACCAACTTTGAAGAAACCATGAATCATGCTGCTGAAGAAGCTTCAAAAGAAGCTGCGCCAATCTTCATCAATGCGATCACCAGCATGACCATTACCGACGGTCTTAATATTTTGCGCGGCACTGATACATCAGCAACCAACTATCTGCGTACTAAAACCACAACCGATCTCACCACCAAATTCCGCCCGGTTGTGAATCGCGCCACACAAAAAGTAGAATTGACCAAGTACTGGACACCGGTTGTTAATGCCTACAACAAGATTCCGTTTATGCAGCCTGTAAACCCAGATCTCGATGGTTATATTACTGGTCAGGCTATCGGCGGCTTATTTAAACTCATCGGCAACGAAGAGAAAAACATCCGCACCAACCCCGCAGCCCGTGCCAGCGAAATCCTGAAAAAAGTCTTCGGCTCACCTGAAAACCCACATAATAAGTAGAGCGAGAAACAGAGCGAGAGCGTAAAAACAGAGCGAGAGCGGAGAATGAGAGCGAAAATATCGCATCATTCTCCGCTCTAGCTTTACGCTCTGTTTTTATTTACGCTCTCGCTCTGTTTCTCGCTCTGTTTTCTCGCTCTGTTTTCTCGCTCTGTTAATACAGTCCGCCTGTTGAGCCGTCGAGGTTAAAATCGCTTATGAGTGCTTCTTTGGGTTTGATGCTCATTACCGGAATGCGCGAATGGTTAACAATTTGTTTGGCACGCGGGCCGAGAAAAACACCGGTGAGTGCTGATTCCTGTTCGGTCATAATTACTATCAGGTCGGCATTTACTTCGGGACCGAAACGCATAGCTTCATAAGCAAGGTTAGTACCTTTTACAGTTTGCCGCGAAAATCTGAGGTTTGCCTGTTCTACAGCGTGCTGTACCTGATCGAGTACAATCTGAAGTTTATCGTTTTCGTGCTCTTCGTTATTCTCCAGCAAACCGAGGATGTGAATTTTTGCATCGTATAAATCGGCAAAACGTAAGGCAATATTCACTTTTTCGCGTGAGTGAACTGAACGGTCAATCGGCAAAACAATATTGGTAAAGCCAACGCGGGTTACGTGAGTTTGCACAGTAATCACCGGGCATTTAGCCACGCTAACCACTTTATGCGCATTACTGCCGATAAAAAGCTCTTCAAAGCCTTTGGCACCGTGAGTGCCCATTACAATAAGATCAACCTGCTCTTCGTTAGCGAGTTCGATAATTTCGCGGGTAACTGAACCCTTGGCACTTAGTGAACGGGCTTTTACTCCATGCCGTTCCCGCAGCGATTCAACTGCTTCGTTAAGGCGTTCTTCAACAATTGCATTGACCCGGTCATAATTCTCGATATGCAGTTCGGGCTCGGGAATTTCAAAATGGTATTGATTTACCGGTAACACATGCAGCAAAATCAAATCGGCTTTGGCTAATCCGGCCATGTGGCCTGCATGCTCCAGCGCCAGCATTCCTGTTTCTGAAAAATCAACAGGTACAAGTATTTTTTGAAGTTGGAAGCTCATAGCAGTGATTTTTTAGGTTTATTCAAAGGTAACGATCTCCGTTCTCTGATTAGCTGACAGCGGTCATTTACTAAACTGATCAAAAACAAAACGAAACTGACGAAAAACAAAACGCCTGCTTGAGTCAAGCAGGCGTTTTTAACAAAGCAAAATCGGATTAATACGGTTTAAAATCAACGTACTCGTTTTTGAGCGAGGGGACGATTGAAATTACAGGAATATCAGATTTGTGAATGATTTCAGTAGCAGCCGAACCGATAAAGAGTTCTGTAATATCTGTTTCCTGCTGTGTCATAATCATGATGAGATCGCCTTCTACTTTGTTGGCGTAATCAACAATGATTTGCCCGAGAGATTCATCACCTTTAATACCTTTTATGATTTCGGCAGTGCAGCGGATATTTGCTTTTTCGATAAAGCTTTTCACCTGTGCAAGCTGGCGTGTGAGGCGGTTTACGATAAACTCATCGGTAGAGAAAAGTACTGAAACAATGCGTATATCTGCATTGTAGAGTTTTGCAAACTCAATCGACTTGTTTACTTTTTCGCGTGTTTCTTTGGTAAGATCAAGAGGAACTACAATGTTTTTGCAGCCATCGCGGTGATGTTTGCCTTTGATGGTGATTACCGGAACTTTTGATTCGCGAACAACGCGAAGTGCATTTGAACCGATGAAACGTTTGCGGAGGTTTTCGGCACCATTGGTACCCATTACAATAAAAGTAGCATTAATCATTTCAGCTACTTCAGCTACTTTATCATAAACAGAGCCGTGTGCAACTACTTTAGAACATTTTATGCCGTGAGTTTTCTCAACAGTTCCACAAAGTTCATCAAGTTTGTCGTCAATTTCTTTGCGAACGGCTTCGTCTTGCTGTGAAGAAAGAATACGTCCGAGCAGACTTGCGCCTTCGAGGACATAAATAAGTGTGACTTCTGCATTGATCATTTTAGCCAGATGCCCGGCTTGTTCAAGTGCAATCATTGACTGTTCGCCGAAATCGACAGGGACTACAATTTTTTCAACGGTGTTGCTCATAAATTTCTCTCGCTTTTGGTCTCGGGTGGCCGGTGTGAATTTGTTAAGATGTTTAAAACGATGCAAATATAATCAAAACGGGTGTGGCAGCAAATGACGAAAATCCTGTAAAACACAGCAGCAATTTGTATTTTCGTTGAAAAGCATAAAATATGGCGCTTCCCATTGCAGAATCTGAACTCATTTTGAACCCCGACGGCAGTGTATATCACCTGCATCTTCGTCCTGAACAAATTGCCGATAAAATAATTGTGGTTGGCGATCAGGATCGTGTGGCTACTGTTTCGGCGCATTTTGATACCATCGAACATCAGGTAAAAAATCGCGAATTTATTACGCATACCGGCATCTATAAAGGCAATCGTATTACGGTTTTGTCAACCGGAATAGGCACCGACAATATCGACATTGTGCTCAACGAGTTGGATGCTTTGGTGAATATTGATCTGGTTTCGCGCACCATATTACCGCAAAAACGTTCATTATAAATTGTGCGTATCGGAACTTCCGGTGCATTGCAGGGTGATATTCCGGTTGACAGTTTTGTGGCTTCGTCGCACGGCATGGGGCTTGACGGTTTACTGAACTACTATGCCGGGCTTGATCTTTGCGATGAACGAGAAATTGCCGAGGCATTTCAGCAACATTCGGGTTGGCTGCCGGGAATGCCGTATCCGTATGTGGTGGAAGCCTCATCCGTTTTGCTGAACCAGCTTGCGCACGACCTCACTAAAGGTATTACAGCAACTGCGCCCGGATTTTATGGCCCTCAGGGCCGGCAACTGCGTCTTGCTCCTGCCCTGCCCGATTTGAATGAAAAATTAGGCAGTTTCCGCTACGGCAGCCATCGTATAACGAATTTCGAAATGGAAACCTCGGCTTTGTACGGCCTCGGAAAGCTGCTCGGGCACGAATGCTGCACCGTTTGCGCCATTATTGCCAACCGGGTAGCGCGGCAATACAGCAAAGACTACAAGAAAACGGTAAATGAGCTGATCGGCCTTGTTCTGGAACGCCTTTTACAATAAAACCAGTAGGAAACACCTGATTTCCGGCTCAACAAAATCTTATCTTTGCGTAAAGGATTTGCACCCTAAATGGACAGTACCCAGCTCAACGCACTAATCAGCCTGCTTGACGACCCTGATGAAAATGTATTTCATCAGATCCGTGAGAAATTACTTTCTCTCGGAAATACTGCTGTTCCTGCACTTGAATCGGCTTGGGAAAACTCGTTTGATCCTCTGCTTCAGCAGCGCATCGAAAATATCATCCACAGCATTCAGCTTGATTATACCCGAAACAGTTTGCGTACCTGGGCGCTGCCCGGACAGCAGGACTTGCTTGAGGGTGCGCTGATTGTGGCACGAACTCAATATCCTGATCTCGACGAAGACCGCATTCGCCGGCACATCGAACAAATTAAACAGGATATTTGGCTTGAACTGAATAATAACCTTACGGCACTCGAAAAAGTACGTGTAATTAATCACATTCTTTTTGATGTACATAGTTTCAGCGGAAACACGAGTAACTACCATGCTCCGCAAAATTCGTACATCAATAATGTGCTGGAAACCAAGAAAGGAAATCCGCTTTCTCTTTCTATTATTTATGCAGTAATTGCTCAGGATTTACGCATTCCGGTTTACGGCGTAAATCTTCCCGATCATTTTATCCTTGCTTATGTAGATGCGGGCACCGAACAGCCTATGACATTTACTGACGATAGCGACAGGGTATTGTTTTATATTAATCCTTTCAGTCGCGGCTGGGTGGTGAGCCGGAAAGAAATTGATGCTTATCTGAAACAGCAAAATTTAGATCCGAAGTCAGAATATTACGCCCCTTGTTCCAATCTCAATATTATCAGAAGTCTCATTACCAAGCTCATCATTTCTTACGAAAGACTTGGATATCCCAATAAAACAGAAGAACTCAAGCGTATGATTGATGTTCTTTCTGATTTCTAAAATTTCCAGTATTCGTCAGTCATAACCTGTAACCAAGCTTTTCCTTCGCGAATAAGTTTCTGGCGTTCTGTTTCTCCGTTTACTTTTTCGTGTTCTATCCGATTTTGGCGCACCTGATAAACCATGTGAGCGCCGGGACGGATCCAGCCAAAGCCCTCGTCGAATGCGTAATACGCAAATTCAGGAGTTCCGGGATTAAAGAGATTTTTGCTGTACCGGAAATCACTTGCATCTATTTCGAGCTGATTGAGCAATGTAGCCGCAATATCTATCTGCGAACATACTTTTTTGTACCGAAACCCTTTGTATTCGCTCCGCACAACATCACCATAAAACACCATAGGAATGCGGCGATAATTAGGTTCATTAAAACTCCAGTTGCGCGGCGAATTGTGGCTGTGATCGGGCACAAAAACAAAAAGTGTGTTTTTGTACCAGGGTTTCTTTTTTGCAGTTTCAAGGAAATTATAAATGCAACGATCAGCATACAACGCTGAGTTGATGTACTCTTTTTCTTTGCCGCCCCAGTTCAATACATTTTTCATCGGAATATCAAAAGGGCCGTGCGTGCTGAGCGTGAACATGGCGGCAAAAAACGGTTGCTTTTCTTTTTAGAGATCGTTTAGCTGACGGTCGAAAAGATATTGATCGTGCGCGCCTAATTTGCCTTTCGGTATTTCGCTGCCAAAGTCTTTTTCTTCGGTAATGCGTCCGAACTTATTGTAATACATATAAGCACGGATATTTCCGTAACTGAGTTGTCCGCCAAACATGAACGAGGTGCTGTAACCTGCATCGTTAAAGGCTTTGCTGAGGCAGGGTAGTTTTGTGTATTTATCGGGCTGGGTGATGATAGATGTTTTGGGTTGTGCAGGAAAAGCCGAAAAAATTGCAGCCATACCTTGATCGGAAAGGCTTCCGCTGGCGTAGCAACTATCGAACGAAATTCCATTGCGCAGCATTTCGTTAAAGTGCGGTGTGATGCCTGCATACCCTCCAAGCGGTTCAATCAGATCGGCCGACCAGCCTTCGAGCACAACAAGCACAACGTTGGGGCGCTTCACAGTGAGTACCGAAGTAGTGCTGTCGGAAGCATTTGTCATAAATCCTTCAAAAACAGTTTCAGCTTCCTTTTGTGGCAATAATTTGTAAGGCTCACCGGCATTGAGGTTCTGAAACCAATTGCTGAACAGGTGAAACGTTGAGTTTACGCTTACGGTGTTCAGAAAATCGGAGCGCGAATAATAAGCATCACTCACCTGAATCGGAACCACCTGAAAAAAGCCGCCGCGTATACACCAGAAAATAAACACCGGAGCCAGTAAAACAAAGAGGCTGTGTTTGAGCAGTTGCGGTTTTTCGGCATGTTCGTGAGGCACAAAGCGGCTGAAAAGCCAGATGCCGACCATAATCAGAGCAGCAATAGACAGCGGCCCCAGCGTAAGCTGAAGAGTTGTAGCTGTGCTTAACACTTCACCCGGATGTTGCAGAAACCACAGAGCTTTCCAGGTAAGTTTATGATGCCACTCATCGTAAATGGAAAGTTCGGCAATAGTAAGTAAGCTTACAGCCACGATAAATACAAACTGAAACCAGCGATTGATTTTGAGTATGAGCTGTGGTTTCCAGAAACCGGCAACTACAAACATCAACCACGAAAAGCCCATGAAATAAGAAATCATGGCGGCATCAACATAAAGCGCATACCAGAAAGCGGAAGCTACTTCGCCAGTACTGCTGCCTGAAGTTTCTTCAATATTCCAAAGCAAAAACACCAGACGGGTAATGGCAAAGAAGACTAGCCAAAAGGCAAACTGCCGTAAAAAAAGCCAAATGAGATTTTTGCGAAATGCTTCGCGCATAATTTGCCGGTGAATGTTTCAACGGCAAAATTAGGTAAAGTTTAAGCTAATGGAATATTAAGAACACATTAGCATTAAACTGACGCATTTAGCGACAAATATCAATTAGCCTGCTTTTTGTACGTTTCCAGTTGGTAGCGTTCAATAAGGTAAACTCACTTTCACTAAAACTACATACTCCCGAATGTATTTTTGTGGTGAGTGTTTTTCTGCTCCTGTTAATATCCGGGAAATAAACCATTGTATCACTTAAATAATTTTCCCGGTAAAAATGATTTTGCGGGTGTTGGATAAAATAGCTGTATGCTGCTCCTCCATTTCCACCGAGGTCTGTAAGTATGGCAAAATCTTCTTTATCGTCGAAATTGAAATCGCAAACTGCAAAAACGCCATAATATCCATCAATCACCTCACCCACAGTATTTACCTCACCGGAACAGGAGTGATATTCAGAAAGTTCTTCAAGAGATGGATACAACACATACGCATCATGCCGCACAGAATCAATAACACTTCCAGATTTATCTTCGATAATAATTTTCCAGTAATGCCTTTCCACATTCTGCTGCGGACATTCGTAGAAAAAGAGCCGGAAGTTATAATTGCCGGAAAGCTGATTATAAAAAGCGGTGAGTGAATCGCGGCAAGGTTTTTCAGATTCTGCTGGAGAAAACACTGTATCACCATACGTAACCGGAGTTTCAGAACTAATTCGCCTATCGTTGCAGGCTGCCAGAAAAATTCCGCAAACAAAAAGACACGGCAATGTTTTCATGCGGCACTGCACTTATCCTTTCAAACGCACAATAGCCGCATTGCGGTCGGGAGCACTAAAAACGGCTGTTCCGGCAACCAGCACATCGGCTCCGGCGGCAATCAGCGCATCGCAATTATCAGGAGTAACGCCGCCGTCAACCTCAATGAGTGTTGATGTGCCTTTGGCGGTAATTAATGCTTTGGCTTCGCGCACTTTTTCGATGGCCAGCGGTTCAAA
>JBKDHA010000142.1:0-29087 GCA_046335555.1 Bacteroidota bacterium | reverse complement strand
GCACCGTAGCCAGTAAACGCTTTGAGGCGGAGCCCTCGATCTGTTAAACTACCATAGGCATTATCCGTATAACCCTTCTGATCCATCTTAACTAACGTAATATTTATACTCCCATCGGGGAAGCAAACAACAGGTACATTTCTGTCAATACCTTTTTTACGCAACCAAGGACCGGCTTCATCACACACACCTAATATGTCAGAATTTGACCAACTGAGATAATCATACCAGCCATACTCAGAGTTATCTACAAAAACAGAATTTTTAACTGCAGGATTACGCGCCGAAAACTTAAGTCGGGTTCTTACTGCAGAATTCCAAAGTTGAAGCATTAGTAATGCTGTAAAAACAAAGAATACTTTACGATTTAAAAAAACACCCTTGTTATTTGCTCTCAGGTATAAAAAGAATGCCAGCATCAAAACGAGAATCAACGGAAGCATGTTGATGAGGTAATAATCATGCACGTTAAATACCTGGAAAAATAATAGAAGATAAGTAAGTACAATAGAAAATGCGGCTATAATAAAAGTGAGTGCTAACGATCCTGATTTTTTACGATTGAGGAACAGCCAAAATGTTGCGAAAATCATAAGCAAAAGTCCGGGACGGTAAAAATATTCAGGAAGGAGCGAGTGAACGAAGCTTCTAAATATTTTAACTATTTCTTGGCCACTGGCTTCCCAAATTGGAATAATTCCAACTAAAAATAGTCCGGCACTGTGTTCTTTGTTAAATAGTGAAGCATAACGATACCAGAAAGTAACAATTATTAAAACAATCGCAATTGCAGAAAAAAAGTATGTCGGTCTTTTGAATATTTTTTGTTGTTTTCTGCCTACAATTTTGAGCTGCTGCAAGGCAAAAACACCTGAAATCAGTAATGGTAAAAAGAGTGCTGTAACTTTTAACAAGGCAGCAAGAGTGAATACAGGAATCATCAGGTATAAATACCGAAGCTTGGGAAATCGGTGATACTTATACAGACAATAAACACCGAAAAGAGAAAGGCACAATGCCGGAACATCTGCAATAAAACTGAATCCATAAAATCCCAACAGAGGTGACGAGAAAAACATCAGTGTTATTATAAGTCCCCACCAGCTATGTCGCAGAAGGCCTTCTGAAACCCGAAACAATGAAAACATCCCGAGCAGCAAAAAGAGATGATGTATGAGTCTATACCAGCCAGGATGATAACCGAACACTGACCAAAGTTTAGCCGCTGCATAGTTCAAAATAGGGAATTCGCTTATTGTAATATATGGTCCATCGGGGCTGCAGGCATGCAACTCGGGTGATAGAAATGGCCTGTTTTCTTTGTAATAGTTAACTGCCATTGACAAGCAATCGGATTGGCGCCACATGTGCGGACCAATCGGGCCAAACCGATAGACATACGTGTAGTTATACAGCAAAGTGATAAACATAAATCCGGCGAGCATCAGCAACATTGACTTTCGCGGGAAGTATTGCTTATTAAATTGCGAGAAATAACTTACTATTTTGCCTTGCATATTTTATTGAATCAAATATCTTTCAATGAATGAAGGATACATTATTACGTAAATTTAAAAGAAAATAAGTCGAAAGTATTGACCAAGGAAAAGCAAACAATAGACTGTTTTTTAAGCGTTCCCATGTTGTATATTTTTCAATAAGAATGGCAACACTGAACTTAAAATCTATTAAGTGTTTTATAATTCCCCTTCTTCACCAAAAAATACTTCGCATTCACCTCATTATTCGCCCGCAAATCCCAGCGTCTGACCATCACAACATTCTCGTTCACTAACTCTGCATTTTTTTCGTGTGCGAAATCTTCGGGCAAGGCAATGGTAACTACTTTATCAGCTCCGCTGAATGATGAATAAAGCATTGTTTCCATCGGAAACGACCACTCGGCATGCTTGAAACCAATGCGCCACAGCGGTTCGCTGAGTACAAATTTGCTACCGCCCTGCTTCTGCGCCTGGGCAATCACAGCATCGGTAAGTGCAAGGCGTTCGGTGTACAGCGGTGATACATTGACAAACAACCAAAGCCGCCAAGCCACAACAAGGCCAATTACAACGCCGCCGAAACTGTTAGCAAAAAGTATCTGCGTAAATACATCGTACAAAAACGGCAGCAGGGCAATAGTCACAAGCGGCATATACATCCGCTCGAAATAAAGCGACTGCTCGGGCTCGGGGTGAAAGTGTGTGATGTTGATGAGCAGGATATGTCCCCAGAAAAACATATTGAGCAGCAGCAACCGAATGTACATGCCACGCATGAGATAAAATGCAGATGTAATAAGCACAAGCAATGCCGGCACTGTGTAATATGCAAAAATATACTTGAGCCGGCCCAGCAAATAACTGCCGCTGCTCAGCGATTGATAGGCTTTGTTCCAGCTAAAATCGAGCAGCGAAAGTTTACCGCTTTCGTATTCGGTAAGCAGTAGTTTTTTGGTGAGGTACCAAATGCCGAACACAAGCATCACAGCTACGAGTTGTTTCCAGTGCAGCAGCCATTTCTCAAGCGCATCGAGCAGGAGAATGTAGATGAGCGGAATCATGAGCAGCGGATGGCTGAACAGCACTGTGATGGTAATTCCTAAAAATAAAAGCAACTCGTGCCAGCGATGAATGCGGCTGTGATACAAGTGTGAGCGCACGAGCACCAGCAATGCGGAGCCATACCAGATTTCGTACATCGGGCAGAAATACATGTGCAATACACCAAGCACGCTTACCAGAATGATAGCTGTTCCTGCTGTCCGATCACGCAAAAAGAAAACGGCATAAGCAAACAAGAGATAAAACCACAGCACATGATTGAGCGAATAAAGCATCATCACGGCTTTCATACCGAGGCCAAGTTTCACACCTATTAGCGGAAGAAATTGTGAGAATGCCAGAATGTATCGCTGATGCTCGATGCGGAAATTCTCGGTATCAACAACATGAAAAAGATAGTACGCTGAATCGCTTTGAATGCGTTCACGAAAAAACACGGCAGCCATAACCCCCGCAACAACAAAAAACAAATGCGTGAAAAACAGAAAACGCCGGTGCGGATTGGTTGACAAAAGTTGCATGCAGATCAAGTAAGTTTATCGCAAAGCAAACGGATTTCAATCACCGGCGACATTTTTTCGTACAGAACACGGTAAACGGCATCGGAAATAGGCATGTGAACTCCGTAGCGCATATTTATTTCGTGAATGCACTTAACAGCGTAGTAGCCCTCGGCAACCATATTCATTTCAAGCTGCGCCATTTTTACGGAGTAACCTTTGCCCACCATTGCGCCAAACATACGGTTACGGCTGAACTGCGAATAGGCTGTAACTAAAAGATCGCCGAGGTAGGCTGTACTTTTTATATCGCGGTCAATCGGATGTACGGCATCTACAAAGCGTGATATTTCCTGAATGGCATTGGAAATAAGCACAGCCTGAAAGTTATCGCCGTAGCCAAGTCCGTGGCAAATTCCGCTGGCAATTGCAAAAACGTTTTTGAGCACGGCGGCGTATTCGGTGCCGTAAATATCATCGCTTACGGTTGCGCGGATGTAGCGGCAACGGATTCGATCTGCAACAAGCTGTGCATACTCTGCCGATTGCGATGCAACGGTGAGGTATGAAAGTTTTTCGAGAGCAACTTCTTCGGCGTGGCAGGGACCGGTAATAACACCGATGTTGGAATACAGCACATCAAACTGCTTGTTGAAGTACTCGCCCACAATAAGATTTGCGCCGGGCACAATGCCTTTGATGGCTGAGAAAACTACTTTGCCTTTAAAATCCTCAGCAATAAGATCTTTGAGAGCTTCGGCCAGAAATGCAGCCGGCACAGCCATAATCAGCACATCGTTGTTTTTCACAACGGCTTTAATATCGTGCTGAAGATTGATGAGATTCAGTTTCAGTTCAACCGAACTCAGGTAGCGAGGATTGTGTTTGTACTTACGAATATAGTCGATGGTTTCCTGATTGCGAATCCACCATGTAATCATTTCGCCTGCATCTGCGCCTGCTGATTCATCGCAGAGCATTTTCACAATGGCCGTGGCCCAGCTTCCGCCGCCGATAACCGCTATGCGTGTACTCATAAGGACGAAGATAGGGAATTATAAAAGCCGTTTGTATGCCTTGTGTTCCTGTAGATTAGATTACTGTCTATTCAGCCTTTCTGCACTAATCCATTTTGTGAAATTCTCTATTTGTTATCAGCTAATTTAATTGTTTAAATTTATTCCGTTTATTGTGCCGCTTGCGTAATTTACATATAGTGTTATTTATCAATATATTAGACCATTTTCCCGGCGTCGGGAAAATGGTCTAATATGCAAAATAGTGTTTTAGAAACTATAATTATATTACTATTTCTTTTTGAGTTTTCCTGCACCCTTCGTCAGTTTTTTAGTTTCTGAATTTACTTTCCGCTCTACTTTTTTGATGTCTTCTTCGGCAGGGAGGTTTTCCGGGGCTATTCCGCTTTTCAAAAGTAATTTACGAACATCGCTGTTGTTTTTAACATGCTCCTTTGTAATTTCATTTTCAGAAGATAAATCGTCCTTTCTTATGTTTACATTGGTTATTTCATTTGCAAAGTCCTTTGCTTTTATGGTAATTGTTGGCAAAAAATCGGCAAGCGGGCGACTTTCCGGAACGCCAAGTTTTGATTTCATATCTGCTGTACTCTTTCCGCCAAATAAAGCCTGATCTCCTTTACTTCTTACTCGTGCAAATCCGTTTCCGTCTATTCCTTTCTGAAAAATAAATTGAGATAATTCTTTTTCAGAAATTGTCAGCTTTTCACGTGCTTTAAGGCGTTCCCATTCTTTAACTCTTTCTTCAAGAAGTTCTTGTTTTCGAGTTTGAATTGCGAAATAATTCATCGCAAATGCAATCTCTTCTTTTCTTGAATCACCATTTTGTGCAATGAGATAACAAGCATATCTCGTCAGCATCAAATCATCAATTTCTCTGTTGGCACCGGAGCCAAGTTCAACCGTTCGTTTAAATTCAAGAAAATGATCTGTTTCTTCCTGTTTTGCACCAGTGCATGCAATTTTGGCTTTGTCAATTACCTTCAGGAAATTATCCCATTTTGTATATCCAAGTAGTTCCTGAATATCTCTGGCTAACCAGAACTCAACACCTTCAGACTCATTTACAAGTAATTCAAAACTTTGATGTAATTTGTGTATCGTCTCTTTTTTCATGTTGTATAGATTTATTGGGCCGAATATAGCTTGTGAAGGAGGGGGGTAGCTGAAAATAACTATCTAAATAAATTGCTAATTTGAAATAATTAGTTGTATTGGGAATGTATTGAATTGATACACACTACTGCGCAAACACCTTCCTCACCCCATAAATCCCCGGATGCCCTTTGTTGCCTTCAACATTCATACTTGCAACAAAAACAGGTTTCAGATTTTCGGTATAGATATATACTGACACTTCATCGCTCTTCAGCAAATCATCGGGCGGATACCAGCCGAAATACATAGTTTGCCATGTTCCTGTTTTTTCAGGTAAATATTGTGTTCGGCTGCTTCGGCCTTGCCAGTGAAGCTGCTTGCCGTTTCGTTTTACTTCAATAACTAATATGGCATTTGCAGCAGTATCAGGAAGCAGAATTTTTGCGGCTGCATCAATGCGGTTATCGGCATTCTGCATCAGTTGGCCAACTTTGCCTTTCCACGAAGGCGAAAACTGTGCAATGCTGTCGAGCTGCAAATAACGAATGCCGGAAGCAGAATCGGTGTGCAGCAATTTTGCATCGGCAGCACCCCAACCGTTTTGCGCTGATACAAATTGTGTGCTGCTGCTGTATAGTACTTCGCCGTCTAAAGACACATCAGTACTACGTCGCGAAAAAACATATACTGCCGAATTAAACCAGCGTTCGCAGCGCACAAGCTTTGGATATTTTTCGCGAATCATGCTCAGCATTTCGGGCGACGAATAAACCGTGCTCCAGCCATACACAAAGTAATCGCCCGGCGCAGTAGCTAACTGACGGCGAAATTTCAGCAACTCCATATCGCCGCTATTGTGTGTGGTGAGCATATTGCGCGGCGCACCAAATTGATCCCAATAGTAGCCGAGGAAATACGGGAAATCGACATTAAACGCACAGCTTACATTTTGCGCGCCGAATTGCTTCTCGGTTTCGCGTGTTACTGCAGCAATTTCTTTCAATCGTCCGAAATGATCGGTGAGGTGAAATGGTTTCCACAGCGTTACATATCCCGCAAAAGCAAGCAAGAGAATACCCGGAAATGCCCAATTCATGAGCCTTTCGTGCAGCGGCGGAAAATAACTGAATAGGAGCAGCAACAAGGCCGGCAATGAAAAAAGCAAGACCGAATGCTGCAGCACCGGATTGCGGTAAACCGAATAGAAATAACCGGTAAGCAGCGGAACAGCAAACCACAAAAACATTAGCAATTGCTGTTTTGAAGAACGCCTGAAAAACAAAAATGCTGCAACAACTGCAACACAACAACTCAGCCAAAGCAAGCCGTGTGAACGATTGAAAACAACCCAGAAATGTTCGCCGAAAAACGATGTAGTTGGCGCTGCCAGCCAGCCACCGCCGGCAGTTCCGATACCGCCGGTTTGCAATTGTCCGAAGAAAATCCCGAGATAAGGCACAAACAGCAGAGCCGCAACAGCGCAGGCTGCAAGATATTTCCAGTTGCGGCCGGCAGCAAAAAACAAACCGCTTGCAGCCACAAGCGCGGCAAAAAACAAACTGAAGAAATGACTGTAAGCCGCGCCCGCCGAGCCCAGCACAAACCACAGATACCAGTGTAGTTTCGGGCGCGCATCGTGCAGCAGATGCACCCAACTGTACACCAGCAATGCTGCAAAAAAAGCTCCCGCAGCATAAGGCCGGGTAAGCTGACTGTACATGAGGGGAAGCTGCAAAAATGCAAGCGCAGCGGCGGCCGCAAGGCCGGTTCCGGATGAAAATAAACGCGCTCCGGCACGACCTGTAAACCATATTGCAGCAGCGCCCATCAATGCAAAAGGTAAACGCAGTGTAAACGTTCCGATGCCAAACCAGCGCTGCCAGAAATACTCGATGAGATACGAAAGCGGCGGATGCCCGTCGCGCGCAACCCAATTGCTGATCAGATCGCCGGGGCTTGTTGATTGTCGGGTGCAGATGAGCGAATACATTTCATCGGCCGTAAATGATTCGGTGCCGAGTCCGCGCAACCGCAGCAACAAACCGCCCAGCGTAACTAAGCCGAGAGCAATGAGGAAGCTGCGTTCGCCGCGCTGTGCGGCCGGGGTGCGAATCATGTGCCGAAAGATAGGAGTTGCGGGGCAATTTATCGGCCACCGAAACGCCGAAACACGTAATTTCGCATCCGTGAAACGTATTGCAGTGTTTGCATCAGGCTCCGGCTCCAACGCCCGCACGCTGATGCAGTATTTCGAATTTCATGCCGATGCACAGGTTACGCTGCTCGTATGCAACAACCCCGATGCCGGCGTGCTTGAAATTGCCCGAGAAAACGGTGTAGAAACACTGCTCGTTGACCGCGAACAGTTTTACGATTACCGCTCAGTTTCCGAAGACCTGAAAGTGCGCGGCATTGATCTTATTGTGCTTGCCGGTTTTCTCTGGTTAGTGCCGCCGGTGCTGGTAAAAGATTTTGCCGGACGCATCGTAAACATCCACCCTGCCCTGCTTCCCAAGTTTGGCGGCAAAGGCATGTACGGCAAACACGTTCACAAAGCCGTGCTCGAAGCCGGGGAAACTGAAAGCGGCATCACAATTCATTTTGTTAACGAGCATTTTGACGAAGGCGGACACATTGCACAGTACAGTTGTAAAGTAGAGCCGGGTGATACGGTTGAAACGCTTGCAGCACGGGTGCAGGAGTTGGAGCATAAGTATTATGCGGGGGGTGTTGAGAAGGTGTTGGAGGGGTTGTAGGACAAGAAATCGAATCAGGTATTACAACAAAATTTATCTGTTAGTCAATTAGTCCTGGTTCAAAAACCTCAGATCAACGGGCAAGTATCTCCCTAACTGTACAAGCTCATTCCCGCGCATAGTATTACTTAATAATATTAATTTAAGTTTAGCAGCAATCCTTTGTGCGGCGGGGTAATTAAAAGGAATAACGATAACCGGCATAACGCTGTTATCCATTTTAGTTTCACTAACTGACCATGATGTATAATTAATGGTGGTGGTGGTTGAAATCAAGCCGTTGAATAATGAACCTCTTGTTGTATTAGTAAGAAAATCGCCAAGTGTTTGTAAGGCTTCTGTGGCATAACCTTGTTTTCTGTATTGAGGCAAAATGAAGCACGACATTTCATAATATTCGCCCCCATCTATTCGCTGCAAAGTAACTCCGCACATCCCCAACAATGATCTGTCGATCTGCGAACGTAAAGCACAAATTCCAAACTTATTTATTCGCCAGTAATTATAATTCCACCCTACCCAAAATTCTAATTGTTGCTGCGGTGTACCCGGAGGTAAAAACAAAAATCTGGTTTGTGCAGGATCAGCAAAAAAGGGATACAGTTCGACAAGATCATAATTGGATGGATGAATAAAAGCAAGGCGTTGAGTACGCAGGAGGGTTATATGTGCAAGATCTACCATTCTCTCACTTAAATATCTCTTTGAATAATCGTGTACCTAAAATAATTAATCTGCATCAAGCGGCAAAGCAGGCAGATAATTATATTCAAATCAAAACTTTTTTAAGCATCTTGGAGTCTGTTCGGCAACATAAAACACTTTATTTGTTAAATTAACTGCGTGTCGAAACCTGTTACGGTTGATTAAAAAAAGTAATATTTATTGGAAAAACATTAATCGTGTCGGACAAAAACAAACATACAATTCTGATTTATATACTTTCAACGGTTTGGCTCGTAAACGGACTTGTATGCAAAGTATTAAATCTTGTTCCCAGGCATGAGGAAATAGTTGCACAAATTCTTGGGGCTGAGCATTCAAGGCTTTTTACTGTATTAATTGGGCTTTCTGAAGTGATAATGGCGATTTGGATATTTTCAAAATTCAAGTCGAAACTGAACGCAGTTGCGCAAATAACAGTTGTCGCAGTGATGAATACGCTGGAATTCATACTTGTTCCGGATCTTTTACTTTGGGGAAAGCTGAATTCGTTTTATGCATTACTTTTTATTGGGCTGGTTTATTACACTGAATTTGTTTTGAACAAGAAAATAAGGCAAAAAGCACACTATGAATTTCCTTAAAAACCATCCTTTTGCAGTTGAGGCATTTTTTGAGAGTTCTGTTGTACTCACATTTGCCGTTCAAAAAGAACAACTCGAAAGTTTTATCCCCGAATGTCTGGAGCTTGATACATTTCAAGATAAATGGGCTTTCATAGCTGTTGCCATGGTTCAAACAAAAGGCCTGCGGCCAAAAGGATTCCCCAGATTTATGGGCAACGATTTCTTCCTGATCGGCTATCGGATTTTTGTTCGTTATACCAATAAAGCCGGGAAGAGATTGAGGGGATTATACATTATCAAATCTGAAACGAACAAAAAGAAAATGGAGTTGCTGGGAAATATATTCACCCATTATAATTATACAACAACAGATATTCTCATAAGTGTTAACAGCAATTTCAAAACTATATCCTCGGAAAAGTCAAATTTTGAACTCGTTATTGCTCAATCAGAAAATGGAGTAAATATCCCGAATGGCTCACCATTTACAGATTGGAAAGATGCGAGAAGATTTGCAGGGCCGTTACCCTTTACATTTACATACAATAAAGAAACCAAGGATGTATTAATAATTGAAGGTGTTCGTCAAAACTGGAAACCAGAACCTATTGAAGTAAAAAGCTATAGGTTTGAGTTTCTTAAATCACTAAACCTTCAAAATGTACTTTTGGCAAATGCATTTGAAATAAAGAATATTCCATATTACTGGAAGAAAGGGCGATCAGAAAAATGGAGCTAAAAAGAAAACCGTTTCAAGGGGTACTCAATATCGTTCGCTTTAACTGGCACTTTTATTTAATTGCCGGCTTGGTCATTACTTCATCTTTCTTTTTAACCCACTATTTACCTGAACAGACTAAACCGTTTGCATTTACATTTACTATTCTTGCATTTTTAGCCATAATAATATCGTTACTTACTTCTTACTACATCTATGATTACTCGCCCCTATACCAAATCAATTGGCTGTCCAACCTAAACAACAAAAAGATTTTAAATATCAATGCCGGTTTTGATGAGACAAGCGGGATAATCAAAAACAAATTTCCTGAATGCGAATTGACTATTTGTGATTTTTACAATCCTGAAAAACATACCGAAATATCAATTAAACGGGCAAGACGCGCGTATCCGATGCTTGAAAAAACGATTCAGGTAACGAATAATAATCTTCCTTTTCAAAATAGTTCGTTTGACTCTGTTCTGGCAATCCTATCTGCCCACGAAATAAGAGACGAAAATGAACGCATCCATTTTTTTATTGAACTTAATCGGGTAATAAAACCAACCGGGCAGATTTTTGTAACAGAGCATCTGAGAGACTGGAATAATTTTATTGTATATACAATTGGATTTTTTCATTTTCACAGCAGAGCCAGTTGGTTAAAGACTTTTAAAGGGACAAACCTGATTGTGAAGAAGCAAATAAAAACAACTCCATTTATTACAACATTTATCCTCGAAAAAAATGTGGCTGCACTATAAGATTATTGGAGTTTTACTGATGACTTTAGCCTTACTCCATGCCTTTTTCCCAAAGTATTTTAACTGGAAAGCAGAGCTGAAATCATTGAGTTTGATAAACAGACAAATGATGATGATTCATACTTTTTTCATTGGGGTTGTCGTCTTTCTGATGGGTTTACTTTGCCTTACGTTTACATCAGAACTTCTGGAAACAAAACTGGGGAAAACAATATCAATCGGACTTTGTGCTTTTTGGCTGCTAAGGCTATTCATCCAATTTTTTGGCTATTCGTCAGAATTGTGGAAAGGAAAGCGTTTTGAAACCGCTATGCATATTATTTTCTCATTGCTATGGACTTATCTGAGTGCAGTGTTTTTCTGGGCAGCTGTACGCTAATTGTAAACAGATCTTCCGACTTTGGCGCAGCAACCCGATTCTGATAAAGAATAAATCTTAACGATAACAGCCCAGATTGGTAATCAACAAAAAAACGGGAGCCGTGTATAAAAACACGCTCCCGTTCTCTTTTCTCGCTCTGCAGCTGTGGGCCAACCAGGGATCGAACCTGGCACCTGCGGATTATGAGTCCGACGCTCTAACCGACTGAGCTATTGGCCCGGAATGCAAAATTAATTTTTGCGAACAGGCTGCAAAAATAACAGAATTGAATGAAGCTGGGAAATCTTTTTTCAGAACCTGGACCTGCAGCCAACGGCCCCGATGAAAAATTGGGTGAAGCCGCTGAGCTAATGGATCTTTGCGTTACATCGCTTTTGTTAAGTGAAGCAAAGAAAGATTTTCACTGGAAATCTTTCTTCAGTTAAAATAAACCTATCGCCTCTTACGACTGTTCCTTTACGTAATTTTACATTTCTTTATGCGAACAGGCCCGCCAGTTCTTGGCATTCTAATTTTTCTTGGCATTCTGCTAATCATTGACTGGTACGTGTTTACGGGCTTGCGTCCGCTCACATCTGGTCTTGAACCCCGCACCCGACGCATTGTTCACTGGGTGTATTGGGGGCTGAACATTGGACTTTTTGCCTGGTTCATTCTCGCCTTTTTCGTTTTTGGCGACAGTGGCAAGCAGGGTATGCCCCGCTCGGCAATGACATTTATGGGTGTGTGGGTGCTGTTTTTTGTGCCAAAGCTGGTGTTTGCTGTTTTTCTGCTTGGCGAAGATGTTTACCGCCTGCTGCGCGGAGGTTATGCACTGATAAACAATGCCGTGTCAGACGATCAAATGGCTCTTGGCGAAAGCCGCCGCAAGTTTATTGGAGTAATTGCGGCTGGTGTGGCGGCCATTCCGTTTGTGGGCATTCTGCACGGCATGAGCGTTGGTAAATTCCGCTTCAGGGTGCGCCGCGAGGATATCTGGATGCCCGATCTGCCCGAAGCTTTCGACGGATTTACTATTACACAGCTTTCAGATATACACGTAGGCAGCTTTGATCCCGAAAAAGACCGCGCTGCTGTTGAAGAGGGGATTGCATTAGCCAACGCTCAAAAAAGCGATCTGCTGGTGTTTACCGGCGATCTGGTCAATAACATAGCTACCGAAATGGAGCCGTGGATCAATAGTTTCAGCAAACTGCAGGCACCTTACGGACAATATTCCATTCTTGGCAACCACGACTATGGCGACTATGTGGGCTGGCCTTCAAAAGAAGCCAAACAAGCCAATATGGAACGGCTTTACGGTATTCACAAACAGATCGGCTTTAGCCTTATGCGAAATGAGCATACGGTGATCGAGAAAAACGGACAGCAGCTTTATCTTGTTGGTGTTGAGAATTGGGGACACGGTTTCCATACTTTCGGCGATCTGGACAAAGCACTTGAAAATATTCCGAAAGAAGCGTTCAAAGTGCTGCTCTCACACGATCCTTCGCATTTCGATCATAAGGTGAGTCAGCACCCAACACCTGTGCATTTAACCCTTTCAGGACACACACACGGCATGCAGTTTGGTGTTGAAATTCCGGGCGTGAAATTTAGTCCGGTGCAATTCCGCTACCCGCACTGGGCCGGATTGTATGAAGAAACACGTCGCTACTTGTATGTAAACCGCGGCTTCGGATTTCTGGCATTTCCGGGGCGCGTAGGTATCTGGCCCGAAGTGGCTGTACTTACACTGCGCCGCGGAAAAGGACCGGCAACGGCATAAACCTTTCTGAATTCAAATCCTGAAACCAATCAGGAGCATATCATCTGTTTGCGCCGGGTATCCGCCGCCCGGAAGTTCATGCTGCATCCAATCGTTAATTGCATTTGTCAGCGCGCTGTACTGCCCGTTCATCTCAAGCATTGAATGATCAAGCAGCACTTGCTGAAGACGTGTGTACTTGAACTTTTTACCTTTTGCACCGCCAAACTGATCGGCTATTCCATCCGAAAAAATATAAAACTGATCTCCGGTTTTTATATCAATCCGGTGAGCTGTAAATGGCTGAGTTTCGCGCACAAAGCGACCAACGGGCTGTTTATCGCCTTTAATAATGGTTAGCTCACCATCACGAATCATATAGAGCGGCTGGTTAGCGCCGGCAAATTCAAGCCAGCCAGCTTTGCGGTTAATGGCGCACATCGAAATATCCATACCATCGCGCAGGGCTTCTTCCTGATACCGCTCTTTGAGTGTTTTGAGTATTTCTGAATGCAAATAACTTAGCGCCTGCGCCACACTGTTTACATTTCGCTCGGTGCGTGTTTGATTTAGCAGTGTGTGGCCGATAATGCTCATAAATGCGCCCGGAACACCGTGGCCGGTACAATCAACCGCAGCTACAATGTCGAGTTCGAAAGCTTCGTCTCCGCCGGGCGGCGTAGTGGTTATTTTAGTTCCCCAGTAAAAATCACCACTAACAATATCTTTCGGGCGATAATACACAAAGTGTTCGGGCAAAACTTCGCGCAATTCTTCATCGGTAGGTAAAATTGAATCCTGTATTTTTCGCGCATAGTTTATGCTGTCGGTTATGTCGCGGTTTTTCTGGTCAATTTCTGCTGCCTGTTGCTGAATTTCGCTTTCCATTCGAATGCGTTCACGAATATCACGCGCATAAATAACAATGGCCGGACGGCCCGCAAACGGTGCAACACGGGCACTGCACTCGACCGGAAGCAATTGCCCGGAAGCGGTGACAAAAGGAAGGTCGCTGAAAATTAAGCCTTTCTTTTCCCAAACATCAGCAACCAGCATTGAGCTGCGTTCAACATCCTTCAGCTGCACAAGTTCGAAAAAGCGTTTGTTTTGCAGTTGTTCAATGGAATAACCGAGCAGTTGTTTTGCGCCGGGATTAGCCTGAAGAATTTTTCCGTCGGCAATATCTATTACAAGAATTGAATCGTTTGCAAGTTCTACAATGCTGCGAAAATTATCGGCAGCAGTATCGTTGCTTTGAGCGGGCATACGGCGCAAACGCAAATACATAAGCACCAGCGCAAGCACAGCTGCAAACAGAAGAATGAAAAGCACAGGAATCCAATTCATCGCAAAAGATTTCAGGAACTCTATAACTTATCAATGATCGGAAAAATTAATTCAGGATTCAAGAACTCCCCTACTTTATCTGGCCGCGATACATAAAGTACCTTTCCATTCATATCAATCAAAAACGATGCAGGCAGCGGAATTCCTTCTTCGTATTTATCGGCAAAATCGTTATCGTATTCCTGCATCTGAACACCGTACCGCATTGCAGTGCGCTGGCCTTCGTCTGACAAAACATGAAAGCTGAGTCCGAGTCGCTGCACCATGTCACGGTTTACGCCAGCCGGATCGGGACCAACAGAAAGCACATGAATGTTTTTTTGCTTCAGCCGTTCACTTTCACGCTGATAGGCGCGCAGCATCATGTGGCAGCCCGGACACCAATCGCCGCGGACAAAAACAACAAGCAGATGCCGCTGACCTTTAAAACTACTGAGTTGTACAAGATTTCCGTTTTCGTCGGGCAGCTCAAAATCGGGAGCTTCGCTGCCGGTGGCTACTTTGTAGCCCTTTAGCTGCGACGGTTTAAGTTGTTTTCTGTCGGCAAAAATGCCTTTTATAATTATGCCTGCAAACAAAAAGGCAGGAGCCGGAACAATCCATCCCCAACTATTTACGGTGTTAATGTTTCCGATAATATAAAGCAGCAGAGCAACTCCAATTAAAACAGGTTCAAGCCAACTATAATTGATGTAACGAAATGTGGTAAAGAAAATCATTCGCCCGTAAGTGGACAGCGCGATAAATAACAGGGAAGCAGAAAGCATAATTAAACTAAAAACGTTCTCACCGCCGAGTAATGCTCCTGTAATTAGTGCTGCCAGTAAAAGAGTCACAGACTGTAACAAGCCTGTAAATCGCGAAAAATCTTTCGCAATAAGGAAATATGCGACAAGCGGAAACAACGCAACTGCATAAGGCAGCAATCCGGAAAAATAGATGCCGGCACCGATCAGGGTAATGGTTAATCCTATCCACGTTAAATATGGTTTCTGCTGCATCTGTTTCTGGCGGGTAATAGGCGTTATTACAAAGAAACCAAATCCTGTTGAATTAGTTTTGTATAATTTTGATGCCTATATGATTCGTAATATAATATTCGACCTCGGCGGCGTGCTGCTTAATCTTGATATGAATGCCACTGCCACTGCTTTCAAACAAATCGGGCTTCACTGTTTCGACGAGCTTTATACGCAAGCAAAACAAACTGGTTTGTTTGATGATTTCGACAAAGGCATTATATCGCCTGACGAATTCAGAACCGCACTGCGCAAGTATCTGCCGCAAAACACAACAGATGAAGCAATAGACAATGCCTGGAATGCAATGCTGCTGGATCTTCCGCCGCAGCGATTGGAATTACTGCAATCACTCCGCGGTAAATACAACTTATTTCTGCTGAGTAACACCAACGAAATTCATGTTGATGCATTCTCGGCTTATTTGCGAAGCACTTATGGATTTCCCGACTTCTCTGATTTTTTTGATCAATGGTATTATTCCTGCCGGATGGGAATGCGAAAACCAGATGAAGAAATTTTCCTGAAAGTAATGAGTAATCATAATCTCATTCCTTCTGAAACCATTTTTATCGACGACTCAAAACAACACGTTGAAGGTGCAGCACGAACAGGCATTCAGGCCATCTGGCTTGAACCGGGACAAACAATACATACGCTTCAGGAAAAAGGAATTTTCTGATACTTGTATAACGAGAGAGGGCTGATTCAGTATTGAATCAGCCCTCTCTCATTTTGTGCGTTTTATTATTGCTTAATTACTTTCTGTGAAGTAATGCCCTGCGGTGTAATCAATGTAAGCTGATAAACACCAACCGGTAATTCACGCATGCTGATTTCAGTTTGTACATCAGTAAGCTGGAAGCTGCTCACCTGCTGTCCAAGTGCGTTGTACATTACTATAGTTACCGGCTCCGACCATGCGCTGTAAACAATGGTCAGACGGTCGTCGGTCGGATTCGGGTACATGCTGAATGTTGCTGCTGTTCCATTTTCAGTTATGCCTGCACACGGATCAACATAAATCAACTGTGTTGCAAAATTATCGCACCCGGTGTTCGGATCTGTCCAGGTATAGGTAAGCTGATGCAAACCATTACCTGAATTGATCGGATCAAATTGCCCGGCCACAACACCTTGTCCTGAGTATGTTCCGCCTGCCGGTAAACCACCGCTCAATACAAACGGAGCTTCACCGCTGCAAACGGTATCAGTAAGCAATGCGAAACTCACAGCAGGCAGCTGATTCACCTGAACAGTAATCGTATCTGTGCTGCTGCAACCGTTGCTGTTGGTTCCGGTTACGGTGTAAGTTGTAGTTGCTGAAGGCGCATCTGTTACTGAAGAGCCGCCGAAGTTGCCCGGAACCCAGCTGTAAAGATCAGCACCAACTGCATTCAGGTTCACCGACTCACCGGCGCAGATTACATTGCTTGCAGCTACAGCACTTACTAACGGTGCAGAAACAACGTTTACAGTTGCTGAACTTACAGCGGTGCAGCCGTTTAAATCTGTAGCTGTTACCTGATAAATACTTGTTGCTGTAGGACTAACTACAATTGAATCATTAGCAATGTTTCCGGGTGTCCACATATAGTTTGACGCTCCCGATGCAACCAAAACGGTTGATGCTCCCTGACAAACTACTGTTGACTGCGGCGACACAGTAATTACCGGAGCAGGTGTTACAGTTAACAGCACTGTAGCTGATGAAGTACAGTTACCATTGGTTCCGGTTACGGTGTAAGTAGTTGTTGACATTGGTGATACAGGCACAACAGAACCAGTAAAGTTACCCGGCATCCAGATATAGTTTGATGCTCCTGTTGCCGAAAGTGTTGTTGAACTTCCTGCACACAAAATGCTCTGCATAGCCGATGCAGTAACAATCGGCGAAGGACTCACCACAACAGTAATTGTTGATGTACTGCTGCAGTTGCCGATTGTACCGGTTACTGTGTAGGTTGTTGTTGCTATCGGATTCACAGTTACACTGCTGTCGCTGAGGTTGCCCGGCTGCCAGAGGTAGCTAGCAGCACCTGTAGCAAACAACTGTGTGCTATTGCCTGCACAAATCTGTGTGTTGCCGCTGAGCAGAACAGCCGGAGCAGGAACAACTGTTACAAGCTGTGTTGCAGTTGCACTGCATCCTGCCGCATCAATACCGGTAACACTATATGTTGTGGTGACCGCAGGACTAACACTGATGCTGTTTCCTGCAATGTTGCCAGGTTGCCAGGTGTATGAAATAGCACCCGAAGCGGTGAGTTGCGATGTATTTCCGGCGCAAATAATTCCGTCGCCAGAAATTGTAACCACAGGCAGCGGATTTACAGCCACGCTAACAGTTGTTGTATCTGTACAGCCGCTGCTGCCCGTACCCACAAGAGTATAGGTTGTTGATACCGACGGTGCAACAGTAACTGTGCTTCCGCTGAGGTTGCCCGGTTGCCATACATAACCTGATGCACCTGATGCAGAAAGTTGTGTTGTATTTCCGGCACATACACTGCCTGCACCAAGCACAATTAAGTTGGGTGCACTTGCAACAGCAACCGTTACTGTTTGAGTACCTGAGCAGCTTCCGCTGGTTCCGGTAACTGTATAGGTTGTAGTTGCGGCAGGAGTAACAGAAACACTGCTTCCGCTAAGGTTACCCGGTTGCCAGGTGTATGAAGTTGCTCCGGTTCCGGAAAGTGTTGTTCCTGTTCCCGCACACACTGTGCTCTGTGCAGCCGATGCAAACAGCGGCAGCGATGAGTTAACAGTTACAGTAACTGTTGCAGTTGACGAACAGCTTCCGTTGATACCTGTAACAGTATAAGTTGTTGTTGCCGCCGGAGTTACTGTAATGCTTGTACCGCTCAGGTTACCCGGCATCCAGGTGTAAGCCGCAGCGCCGGAAGCAGTAAGCGTTGTAGAACCGCCTGTGCATACCGAAGACTGAGCCGCAGATGCTGTTACAACCGGAGTTGGAGAAACAGTTAGCACAAAGGTTGATGTGCTGCTGCAAATTCCGCTGGTTCCGGTTACCGTGTAGGTTGTGGTGGCTGCAGGTGCAACTGTAATGTTGTTTCCGGTAAAGTTGCCGGGCATCCACGTATATGAAGTTGCTCCTGTTGCGGTAAGTGTTGCAGGACTTCCTGAACATACTGCAGCCGGTCCGCTAACTGCAACTGTCGGTGCTGATATTACCGTTACCGCAAATGTTCCTGTAGTTGTACAGCCTGCAGCGGTTACTCCTGTTACAGTATAAGTTGTTGTTGCAGTCGGAGTAACACTTACACTGCTGCCGCTAAGGTTACCCGGCTGCCATGTATAAGTAACTGCACCGGTAGCAGAAAGCGTTGTACTGCTGCCTGCACATACCGAGGCATTACCTGTAATGCTGAGTGGTGCTGCGGTATTTACTGTTACAGTAACAGTTGCTGTAGATGAACAGCTTCCGGCAACACCGGTTACAGTATAAGTAGTGGTTGCAGCAGGTGTTACCGACACACTGCTTCCGGTTAAATTGCCCGGCATCCATGTGTATGATGCGCCTCCTGTTGCTGTAAGTGTAGTACTGCTGCCGTTACAGATAGAAGCTGGTGCTGCACTCGCTGTAATAGTTGGAAGCGGAGTAACTGTTAAAATAAATGTAGCTGTACTTGTGCAGCCTGCTGTTGTTCCGCTTACTGTGTAAGTTGTGGTAGTTGCGGGTGCAACAGAAATGCTGGAGCCTGTGAAATTACCCGGCTGCCAAGCATAAGAAGTTGCGCCAGTTGCAGTGAGTGTAGCTGGGCTTCCGGCACAAACCGCAGCCGGACCACTAACAACAACCACCGGGACAGATGTAACTGTTACAGCAAATGTTCCTGTGGTTGTACAGCCTGCGGCGGTTATACCTGTTACCGAATATGTAGTTGTTGCAGATGGTGAAACACTTACACTGCTGCCAGTTAAATTGCCCGGCATCCATGTGTAGGTAGCTGCACCTGTAGCAGTAAGCGTAGTGCTGCTTCCTGCACACAATGCTGATGTTCCGCTGATACTGAGCGGTGCTACACTGTTAACTGTAACCGTAACCGTTGCAGTTGAAGAACAGCTTCCGTCAACACCGGTTAAAGTGTAAGTTGTGGTTGCCGAAGGTGTAACACTTACGCTGCTGCCAGTTAAGTTCCCGGGCATCCAGGTATAAACAGATGCTCCGCCGGCAGTAAGTGTAACCGTACCTCCCGGACAAACCGACGATACAGAAGCTGTTGCAGTAACAGTTGGTGAACTTGCAATAGTAACTGCAATAGTAGCAGACGAACTGCAACCAGCTGTTGTACCTGTAACTGTGTAAGTGGTTGCCGTAACCGGTGTAGTTGTAAATGAACTTCCGGGGAAGTTGCCCGGCATCCAGATATATGAAGTTGCGCCGCTGGCTGTAAATGTTGCCGGAGAACCGGAGCATACAGACGACGGGCCACTTGCTGTGATTGACGGAATAGCCTGAACAGTTACTGTTGTGGTCGCTGTTGAAACGCAGCCATTACCCGAAGTAGCAGTTACTGTATATGTTGTAGTTGAAGCAGGTGAAACCAGCAACGAGTCGTTGACAATATTGCCCGGCATCCACACATAACTTACCGCACCCGATGCAACAAGAGTTGTTCCGCTGCCTGCGCATACTGCTGTATTACCGGCAATAACAGGAGGTGCAGCCGGATTAACCGTTACACTTACTGTTGCAGTTGAAGTACAGCTTCCGTTTACGCCGGTTACTGTATATGTAGTTGATGCTGTCGGAGTAACTGAAACCGAAGAACCCGTGAGGTTGCCCGGCATCCAGGTATAAGAGGCTGCACCGTTTGCGGTAAGTGTTGTTGACGCACCGCTGCAAATAGCAGTCTGCGCTGCTGTAGCCGTTACTGTTGGCGAAGGTGCAACTGTAACTGCATACGTTTGTGTTGCGCTACAACTTCCGGTTGTGCCGGTTACTGTGTAGGTTGTTGCTGCTGCCGGAGATACAGTAATGCTGCTGCCGGGGAAATTGCCCGGAAGCCATACATACGAGGTTGCTCCGCTTGCGGTAAGCGTGGTTGAACCACCTCCGCAGATAACACTGTTGCCGCTCACCACAACCACAGGCACTGCCTGAACGCTTACACTTACTGTTGATGTTGATGAACAACCGCTGGCCGATGTGCCCGTTACAGTATAAGTTGTGGCAACTGACGGAGAAACACTTACTGATGCTCCGCTGAGGTTGCCCGGCTGCCAATTATAGGTTGCCGCACCTGTTGCATTCAGCGTTATCGAATTGCCGATACACACAACCGTTTGTGATGCCGTAGCCGAAACAACCGGAAGTGTATTTACAGTAACTGTAATGGTTTGAGTTGTTGAACAGCTTCCTGTTGTTCCTGTAACTGTGTAGGTTGTTGTAGCAGCCGGTGTTACAGTTACTGATGCGCCTGATAAGTTACCGGGCATCCAGTTGTAAGTAACAGCTCCATTTGCAGTGAGCGTGGTTGATGCGCCTCCGCAAATTGTAGTTGTACCTGCAAGTGTAACGGACGGTGGTGTTACTACTGTAATTGTAGTTGTTGCTGTTGATGTACAGCCGCTGCCATTTGTACCGGTTACAGTATATGTTGTTGTGGTCGATGGCGTAACTGCAACAGATGCGCCGCTGAGGTTACCCGGCATCCAGGTGTAAGTAGTTGCACCCGATGCGGTGAGTGTTGCTGTTCCGCCGGTGCAGATACTTTGGCTGCTTCCTGCCGCCAATGAGGGCAGCGGATTTACGGTTACAGTAATTGTTTGCGTATTTGTACAGCTTCCGGTTGTGCCGGTTACTGTATAGGTTGTTGTTGAAGCAGGAGTAACGTTAAATGACGAACCTGTTCCGTTGCCCGGCTGCCAGTCGTAGGTAGTTGCTCCGCTTGCGGTAAGTGTTACTGTTGTTCCCGGACAAACATTGTTTTGTGAGGCCGTAAGCGAAATTGATCCTGCCGCAATTACCGTAACAGTTACTGAACTGGTATTTGAACAACCATTGCTGTTTGTTCCGGTTACGGTATAGGTTGTTGTGGCAACAGGTGAAGCAATTGGCGAAGCAATGTTTGAAATATTCAAACTTCCGCCCGGCGACCAAACATAAGTGTTTGCACCTGTTGCATTAAGTGTAACCGATCCCGACTGGCAAATTGTTGATGCCGAAGTTGATGCGGTGACACTGGGCAATGGCAACACTGTAACCGTTACTGTTGCAACTGCCGAACAGGCTCCGGCAGTTCCGGTTACTGTATAGGTTGTTGTTCCCGACGGAGTAACAGAAACCGAGTTGCCGGAAAGGTTACCCGGCATCCAGTTGTAGGTTGCAGCACCAGTTGAAGTTAATGTAGTAGATGCTCCTGTGCACAATGAAGGCGAAGAAGATGTTGCCGCAACAGCAAATGCCGAGATTGTGAAAATACCATTGCTCTGATCGGTACGGGTTGCATTGGCTGCATCGGTAACACGAACCAAACAATTGCTCGACAAGTTATTCGGAACTGTCCATGTAAATGAACAATTGGGACCAACAACGGGCAAACTTGTTGCCACTGCAAGCCAGTTACTGCCACCGTTTACAGAATACTCAATATTATAAACACCCGATGTGCCCTGCGCGCTCCATTGTATGGTTTGCTGACTGCAGGCTACCCAGTTCTCACCGCCGTTGGGTGCTGTTATTACAACATTTGCCGTTGACGATGAAATGGCAAACGTTCCGTCGCTGATGTCTTGTTTACAGGTGTTCTGGTTATCTGTTACACGAACAATGCAATTGGTAGAAAGTGTTGCGGGCACTGTCCATGCGTATGTATTTGTGGTAATTAATGAATTAAAAACAATTGAAATCCAGCTTGAACCACCGTTTATGGAATAATCAATATTGTAGAAATTGGAAACTCCGGTTGATGTCCAAGCAATGTTCAATGTTTGACCTGCAAATACGGCCACGTTGTTAGACGGGTTGGTAACAATTATAGCCGGGAACATGGTAAATACGTTGTTGCCGATATCCACTTTTGAAGGAGCAGAGGCATCACTTACACGTACCAAACAGATTGCAGAATTGGCATGCGGAATTGTCCATGAGTAGGTACAGTTTGGCCCCGAAGCTGCAAAAGACGATACAACTGTGATCCAGTTTTGACCATTGTCTAATGAATACTCAATTCTGAAACTTCCGGAAGTTCCGTAAGCTGTCCATGTAACCGAAGAAACAGTACAGCCACCCCAGTTTTCGCCACCGTTGGGTGAAGTAACTGTAATGGCCGGAACAATACTGAAGTTTACGTTGCTGATGTCATTTATCGCCGGATTCGTATTATCCCGAACACGGATGCGGCATTGGTTACTGAGTGTATTCGGAACTATCCAGTTATATGATCCTGCTGTGGTATTTACTGAGGTTACAATATTTGTCCAGGTAGCGCCGCCATCAACCGAATAATCGATACCTACGAAGGCGATGTTACAAACTGGCTTGACCAAGTTATGTTGTAGCTACCGCCAACACCCCAAAGCACGCTAGTGTTGGGTGATGTTACCGTGATGACTGGCGTGGGTGCCTGAATAATAAATACATTGTTGCTTACATCAGCCCGGCAAAGGTTACTGTTATCGCTTACACGCACCAAGCACTGGTTGCTCGGAGTATTCGGAATTTGCCAGGAGTAGGTTGCCGGACTTATTGAAGTGTTTACTGTAGTAATAAAGCCCCAGCTTACACCATTGTCAGTAGAATATTCAAGACGGAACTGTGTTGTTGTGCCCGAAAATGCCCAGGTAATGTTTTGGAATGTGGGATTACCTACCTGCCATACTTCGCCGCCATTGGGTGAGGTTACTACAACATAAGGTATCTGATTAATTGTAAATACTGCATTACTTACATCAAGCACAGCAGGATTACTTACCGATACAACACGAATCAAACACTGTCCGCTTGTAGCTATATTGTTGGGAACCTGCCAGCTAAACGAACTTGCTGATGTGGTTGTAATATTCACCCACGTTGCTCCATTGTCTCTCGAATAATCGACCTGGAAGCCACCTGTAACAAACTGGCTGCTCCACGAAATAGTGTAGTTCACACAACTGCTCCAGTTTTCGCCGCCGTTTGGTGTGGCTAAGGTTATTGTGGGAACAGGAGGAGCAATATTGAAATCAACATTACTGATGTCGAAAATCGTGCTTGGGTTAGCTGTGCTTCTCACACGCACCAATGCAGCCGTGCTGGGTGTATTTGGAATTGTCCAGTTATAGCTACTGCTGGTAATATTTATTGCCGAGATAATATTGATCCATGTTGAACCACTGTCAACTGAATATTCGATTGATACAAACGGATCATTAACAAACTGGCTCGACCAGTTTATGGTATAGCTTTGACCGATAAACCACGTTACTGCCGTGTTGGGCGTTACTACGGTTATAGTTGGCGTAGGTGCCTGAATGGTAAATACGCTGTTGCTTACATCAGACCGGCAAAGGTTGTTGTTGTCGCTTACACGTACCAAACACTGGTTGCTCGGAGTATTCGGAATTTGCCAGGAGTAGGTTGCCGGACTTATTGAAGTGTTTACTGTTGTAATAAAGTTCCAGCTTACACCATTGTCGGTAGAATATTCAAGACGGAACTGTGTTGTTGTGCCCGAAAATGCCCAGGTGATATTTTGGAACGTGGGATTACCTACCTGCCAGACTTCGCCACCATTGGGTGAGGTAATGGCAATAAACTGAATTTGATTAATTGTAAATGTTGCATTACTGATATCGGTAATGGCGGGATTGCTTACCGATGAAACCCGAACTACACACTGCGAACTAGTAGGAATAGTATTAGGAACCGTCCAGTTAAAAGAACTTGCAGATGTGGTGGCAATCGTTGTCCATGTTGAACCGCCGTCTGCAGAGTATTCAATTCGGAAGTTACCGGTTACATTGCTCGATGACCACGTTATATTGTAGCTAGTGCAACCATTCCAGTTTTCACCACCGTTTGGTGATGTAACTGTAATTGATGAAACCGGTACAGCAATGGTGAAGTTTACGTTGCTTACATCAAACGTCGTAGTTGGGTTAGCTGCATCTTTTACACGCACCAAACATTGTGTGCTGGGTGTGTTTGGAACTGTCCATGTATATGAACCGGTATTATTAGTAGTGGCTATAATGGTTGTCCATGTTGTTCCGTTATCTGTCGAATAATCAATACCAACAAACGGGTTGGTTACGTATTGGCTTGTCCACGTTATGCTGTAAGAACTGCCCACAAAGAATGTAGTAGCTGTATTCGGGTTGGTTACAGTTATGTTGGGGGTAGGTGCAAGAAGCGAAAATGGATTATTACTGATGTCTGTCCGGCAAAGATTGTTTGCATCACTTACACGCACTAAACATTGATTGCTGGGTGTATTGGGCAGTGTCCATACATAGGTTGCAGGACTTGAACCTACACTTACTCCGCTGGTAATCACATTCCAGTTTACTCCGTTATCGGTAGAATATTCGATACGGAAAACAGTTGTTGTTCCAGAGAAAGCCCAGGTAATGTTTTGGGTTGCAGGATTACCAATCTGCCAACTTTCGCCACCGTTGGGCGACGTGATGGCTACATATTGCACCTGATTAATGGTGAATGTAGCGTTGCTTACATCAAATACGCTTGAGTTGGTTGATGATGAAACTCTGATAAGGCACTGACCGCTTGTGGCAATGTTGTTCGGAACCGACCATGAATAAGACGACGCTGCTATATTATTCACAATCGTAGTCCAGCTTGCGCCATTATTTACCGAATACTCAATATTATAATTGCCGGTCACAAAAGTATTTGACCAGATGATGTTATAAGTTAAACAACTGTTCCACGTTTCGCCGCCGTTGGGCGATGAAATGGTGATTGTTGGTACCGGAACTGCAATCGTAAAGTTTACATTGCTGATGTCAAAGATTGTAGGATTGGCAGCATCTTTCACACGCACACGGGCCTGACTGCTCGGTGTATTGGGTACAGTCCAGTTGAAGGATCCGCTGTTGTTGGTTGATGTTGTAATTACTGTCCATGTAACGCCGCCGTCGGTCGAATAATCAATGGCTACAAACGGATTGGTTACATACTGGCTCGTCCACTGAATGGTGTTTGAGAAACCAACCTACCAAGTAACGGCAGTATTGGGACTGGTAACGGTTATTTGAGGTGTCGGAGCAACAATGGTAAAGAGGTTGTCGCTGATATCGGCCATGCAGGGCGTGTTGTTATCTCGCACGCGTACCAAACATTGTGAACTCGGCGTGTTGGGTATGGTCCAATTAAAGCTTCCGCTGGTTGCTGAAACCGAGTTGCTGATTACTGTCCATGAGTTACCGGCATCAATCGAATATTCTATAGTAACAAACGAGCTTGTTCCGCTGGCCACCCAGGTAATTTGCTGTGTTGAGGGATTTCCTACCTGCCAGCTTTCACCACCGTTGGGCGCTGTAACCCGCACCGCTGCATTAATAGTGAAAACCGCATTGCTCTGGTCAATAATGGTAATATTATAACTGTCGTAAACGCGAATCAGGCACTGTGTCGATTGTACGTTCGGAACTGTCTAGCTTAAACTTGTCGCATTCAGAAACGTTGCAATTGATGCCCAGGTAACACCTCCGTTTGTAGAGTAATCTACATTGTAGAACCCGGATGTGCTGGTTGCCGTCCACGATATGGTACGCTGTGTGCAAGACGGCCAGATTTCTCCTCCGTTAGGCGCTGTTACGGTTACCGTTTGAGCAGTAATTTCTGAAGTTAATCCTGCAAAAAGCAGAACAAACAAAAGCAGAATCTTTTTCATTGTGTTATTTTATTGATTGGGTTATTCTGTATCAGATGGGGCAAAAAAATCTATCGGGGCAGCAAAGGTAAGCTAATACTTGCACATTAATACTATAATACACAGTCAATGCTACCGCGATCTGCACAACAATATCAGACCAAAACCGTGATTTCAACTTTTTAAGGAAATGCCTTTAATGTCAGGGAAACAGATGTGCAGAAAACAATGATGTCCCGATTTTGGAAAACTTATCGCCTGAAATTGTTCCGGCTTCAATTACTTAACCTCTTTATAGTCTTTCGGCACATCAAAAACCGAAGCCGAAACCACTTTCTTTTCGATACGGGTAACTTCCAAACGCCCAACTTCTTTGCCCGCAGCATCGTATTTAACGGCCAGAAATGGAAACGACCCGTCTTTTACAGGCAATGCCAGATAATTTGTCGAAAAATCTTCGCGTTGGTTGAGCAGTTCTAGCATCGGAACAAAAAACATATACCTCCCGGAAGAAACATAGTAGTGTATTGATGAATTATCGGCCGTATTTTTTACGATATGCTTGTTGCATTTATTCCCAAATAAGCTCTTGCTTTCTTTGGTACTTTCAACCGTAATTGATGCGGGAACCACAGGCTTTCCGGTATTCCCGAGCTGTGTCCATTCTTTCTTGGCATGATTGATAAAGATGCAGGAACCGGCTTTCAGATCGAGCAGAAAACTTCTAAAAATGTTGTGCGAGCGTGCTCTGATTTCATCAACACGTACCTGATTGCCATTAACAGAGTAAACAAGATTTACAGAATCTCCCGGCTGTTGTTTTTTGAACTCAATAATGCCCTCAAAGTTCTGTGCTCCAGCCAAAACGGCAAGAAGCATGAAATAAATCGTAAACAGCTTTCTTAACATGGCGAAGGATCATACATTGATAAAAACGAATTTAAAAAAATCAATTACCAGAAAGGTACTCATTTATTTGCTGTAAATCAGTTGCAAATCGGGCAAATCACAACTTATCTTCGGGAAATGAGCGAACACCACGAAACCGGGAATCAGGGAGAAGCACTTGCCGCAGATTACCTCAGGCAGCAGGGTTTTGAGATTTTACATACGAATTGGCGGTTTCTGCATCTCGAAATCGACATTGCAGCCCGGCATGGTGATTTTCTGGTAATCTGCGAAGTAAAAACCCGCGGCTCAGATGCCTGGGGCGAGCCGGAAACCTTTGTCAGCAACGACAAACAGCAAAAACTTGTTCGGGCGGCCGGGCATTATCTTGAGCGAAACAATCTCGATCTCGAAGTGCGTTTTGATGTGATTGGCATACTCGGGAAAGACCAGAATGCCCGTATCCGCCATATTCCCGATGCGTTTCAGCCGCGTGTAAAATAAACTGGCAATTTTAAAAAAGCATCGGCAATCTCAGCGCAAAGCATCTTTGTTCTATTTACATACACCATCTCTCATGACTGCATAACCGCCAATTCTGACCGCGAATGATCTTAACGCGTGATTAACCCGCTTCAAAACTCTTCTAAACATTAATGCTGTTCTATCACATACTAAAAAACACGCAAACACGTTAAAGCAAAAAATCTCACAAATCATCAGCAAAAAACGCAACCACAGTGAAATTATCTTACTTACTTCTCACACTATCATTACTCAATTCACTGTTCAACAAAGCATCGGCACAGCCCGATACAATTATTGCATACAGCATAAATACACAGACTATTGATACAATATTACCTGTGACGTTCAATCCGAACAACACTTTCGACAATACTCAATCTTCTGTTGGCTCTCTCGGTAATCAGATCCCGTTAAGCTTAACTCCACCAACTACAAACCTGTTCAGCAATACAAATTTCAGTGATATAGCAAGAGCTGATCTTTTTTTCAATGTGATCGATTATCCGGCACGAACAGCTACCCGGTTGTTTTATTACAATAATGGAATTCTGTTTGGCTGCTGCTCAGGGATAATGGTTAGTAAAGATTTCGTACTTACAGCCGGACATTGTGCTTATACTATTTTCAATCAGACCTGGGGGTACGACAGTATGCTGATAGTCCCTGCCTATAACAACGGAATATTTCAGCCCTCGCTACCTGTTTCTGTGGTTGAAAAAGTATACATCTTTAAAACATTTTATGATAATAACGGCTGGGACGATATTGCGCTTTTGCAACTAATACAGCCCATAGGACAGCAAACCGGTTGGATAGGAATGGCATTTAATACTGATACCAGTTTTTTTACCGGCCGTGTGTTTCATAAATTCAGCTACCCCGGCACGGTAAATCCTTTTGACACAACAAAAATCTATAATGGTGATACACTTTATTACAACTATGGATACATCAATAACTTGCCCCCAGATAATATTGGGATAAACGGGCCGCAGGTACAGGGCATTCCCGGTCAAAGCGGAAGTTCACTTTTCTATACAGATAATATTGACTACTATACTTTTGGTGTACTTAACTTTAGTACTCAGTACAGACATTACAAGATAAATCAAAATGTATTTTATCAGTTGAAAAATATTATTGAGAATTATGCTACCGGTGTTACTGAGACCTCCGCAGGTGGAAATAAAGTAAATATTTATCCTAACCCATTTAGTTCTTATGCAACAATACAGCTCAGCAATCCCGTTACCCATGCCAATTTATCCCTATTTAATGCTACTGGAGAAGTAGTCAGAGAAATACAAAATATTTCGGGGCAGGAAATTATTCTGGCTCGCGAAGATTTACCTGAAGGAGTTTATTTCATTCGACTTACGCAGGGTGAAAAGGTAATTACCACAGGCAATCTGATCATTACTAACTGAAAAAGATGTCATGCTGGTTGTGCTGAATAATTTTATTTTAAATAATAGACACTATACCGATTAATTGACTAAACAAATTTAGCTTCGATTCTCAAGTTATGCAAAGCACAGCAAATAAGCATAAGTCTGTCTTCGCGGCCATATAGTCTTCCTCTGTATGTTTCTTTCACCTTGCGGAA